>CAYMAP010000234.1:0-3740 GCA_964388425.1 uncultured Planctomycetaceae bacterium | reverse complement strand
TTTTGAGGGAGGCGTCAAATAACATCTTATTTATATTGACGTTATGCACGAGAAGCGGCTTTGCTCCTATCCGGCGATATTTTGTCGGGCGGATGGAGGGGTTCGTATTCCGGGACGACCTGGCGGAGGGCGTCGACGATCTGCTGGCGGTGGGGGCAGTTTTTCAGGCTGTCGAGATGGTCGATGGCGGCGGTGACCTGGTCCCAGGGGGTGGACTGGTGAGACCAGACCATGACCTTGGAATGATGGGTCGGCTGGATGTCCTCGCCTTCGGTGCGGAGTTCCTCGAAGAGTTTCTCGCCCGGCCGGACGCCGGTGTAGACGATCTCGATGTCCTCGTCGGGCACGAACCCGCTGAGGGTGATCATCTGGCGGGCGAGGTCGGCGATTTTGACCGGCTCGCCCATGTCCAACAGGAAGATCTGCCCGCCCTTGCCGGTCGCGGCGGCCTGGAGGACGAGTTGGGCGGCCTCGGGGATGGTCATGAAGTACCGCGTCATCTCCGGATGGGTCACGGTGACGGGGCCGCCGGTGGCGATCTGCCGACGGAAGGTGGGCACGACCGAACCGTTGGACCCCAGCACGTTGCCGAAGCGGACGGCCTTGAACTGGGTCTTGCAGTTCGGTCGATCATTGAGGGCCTGGGTGTAGATTTCCGCGATGCGTTTCGAGCAGCCCATCACGGAGGAAGGATTGACGGCCTTGTCGGTGGAGATGGTGACGAACTCGGCGACGTCATTGGTCATCGAGGCGTCGGCGACGTTCTTGCTTCCGAGGATGTTGTTCTTGATCGCCTCGCAGGGGTTGAGTTCCATCAGAGGGACGTGCTTGTGGGCCGCGGCGTGGATGACGACGTCGGGCTTGTGGAGTTCCCAGACGTCCATGACGCGGTCGCGGTCGGAGATATCGCAGACGCAGGGCACGAGGGGCAGGTCGGGGAAGGTTCGCCGCAGCTCGTTTTCGATATCGAACAGAGGGGTTTCGGCCTGTTCGACGAGGACGAGTTTCGCCGGGACGAACTGGCATATCTGCCTGCACATCTCCGAGCCGATCGACCCGCCCGCTCCGGTGACGAGAATAACACGGTCGTGCAGGAAGCGGGCGACGGCTTCGGTGTCGAGTTCGACGGCCTCGCGTCCGAGCAAGTCGTTGATCTCGACGGGTCGAATCTGGCTGACGGTGACCTTCCCGCCGATCAGGTCTCCCACGCTGGGCAGGGACTGGAACTTCAGCTTCGTTCCGCTGCAGAGGTCGATGATGCGCTGGAGTTCCTTCTGCGTTGCGGAAGGAACCGCGATGAGGATTTCCTCGATGTTGTGTTCCTCGCAGATGCTTCGAAGGTCTTCGGTCTTGCCGAGGACGGGGATGTCGTGGATGAGCATGCCCTGTTTGCCGGGGTCGTCGTCGACCAGTCCGACGACGCGGTAGCGTTCGACCCGCTGGCGGTGGATTTCGCGGATGATGGTCTCGGCCGCGTTGCCCGCGCCGACGATCAGCACCCGGCGGAGGCCCTCGTGGGAAACCGGGCGGAGTTCCTCGCGATAAATCCGGTAGCCCAGCCTCGACGCCGAGACGAGGAAGACCGAGGCCAGGAAATCCAGCACAAGCACGCCCTTGGGGAACTGCTTCAAATAGGGTCCGATCACGGGCGGAGTTTGGCGTCCCATCCAGGTCGGCAGCCAGACAAAGACCATCAGCCCCACAAACGCCACCAGCACGAACAGCCAACAGGCCTTGAGGGTACGGGAAATATCCCGGATGCCGGTATACTGCCACCCCCCGCGGAAAAGTTTCATCCGCCAGAAAATCAGCATCTTCACGCCGAGGAAGAACGGCAGAAGTTTTGGAAACGACCCGAGGAGTTCCTCGCCGAAGGGCTTTTGGGCTTCCTTGGGACCGGCATCGAACCAGATCAGATACGCCATCAGCAGCGAGAGGGTGAAAATCGCCAGGTGAATGACGATGCTGACCTCCCAGCGGTGGTGTTGGAAGAGCCTCTCCAGTCGGATCAGCTTTCGGGATGTCGCAAGGTTTTTCCGGGTCGTCATCGGATGTCCAACAAAATCCCAGGGGACGCAATGCCTTTCAGTACAGGCACTTTTGGTGTATTTCTATCGAATCGGCAAGGAGGGGAATGGAATAAAATCTGTTGAAGCCCGCTTAGGGGTTCGTCTTTGCAACAGCCGGGACCTTTTCCAGAAACTCTTGCCGGAAGGGCACTTCGCCGATCAGCCCCTCACGCCGAAGCATTTCCTCGCCCTGCGGGGAGAGGACCAGCAACGTGGGAAACGCCTCGATGCCGTAGGTCGTAGCCGGTTCGGACCCCGGCTCGGTGGTGACCACGACGGGCAGGAATCGGCCCTTGTCGATCGCCTCGACATTGGCCGGCTGGATGGCATGGCGGGCGATGGTCTTGGCGGTGTGGGAGGAGGGCTGGCGAACAAAAAACGCGACCACCCGGCGGTTGTCTGTGCGGGCGGTGGCCAGCGTCTGGCTCAGGTCGTTCGACCAGCCTTTGATGCCCAAGGTCTTCTTCTGCTGCATCAGCACGACGGCGACCACCGCCAGGACGATCAGCCCGACAAACGCCCATTTGATCAGCCTGTCGCGGGGCGGTCGGGGCGGGGACGGGGATCGGGGCGTTTCAGCAGTCTCTGTCATCATGTCTTCAGTCTACAGCCAATGCCCCGGCACGCCAAGCGCTTTGTACGCCCTGGGTGGAACGAGCAACGGGACGCGGCGCTGCCGCTACGTCCCGCTGTGATCGTGGTTCGTCTGGCGTTTTCGCCTGGAGTCGGCTCACGCATCGGCCTTTCGGTCCACCTCAACGCCGCTTTCGGCGGATCAACATGAACACCCCGCCGATACCCAGCAGACCCACCGTCGCCGGTTCGGGGACGCTCTGTTCGATCCACGCATCATAGTTCCGCAGATCGACGGCAAAACTGGACTCGTAGGGTGGATTGTCGCCGGTCCCGCCAATCGCCCAGGTCATGGCGGCGAGTTTCCATGTCCCCCCGTCGTTGACAAACCAGCCGCCCCCGGAGTCATGATCCGCCGTGCCCGCTTCGTAGGTCGTATCGTTCAGGATGAAATCCGCCCGGAAGCCATCGTGGCTGCCGAAACTGCTGTTGTATGTGGTCGATACGTCGAGTTTATTCGTACCCCATCGCCGCTGGCGGGTCGTTCCTTCGTCATAGGTATAGCTGTCCAGCCCGGTAGGATTATCCGTAATGGTCCCCTTGGCGTGGCCTGTGCCGGCGATTACGACTTCCGTTCGGTTCGGGCCATGGGTTGCGACCGAACCGTTGTACAAGTCGTAGTAATGAGGAAGAACCTTATCGACCCGGAGCATGGTCAGGTCGGCGTCGCTGGTATGGTTGGGGTCGGCCGACGCTGAGTGGTTCACGACTTCCTGTACCGTGTAGGTCGTTCCGTTCGCCGAGAAGGTCGCGCCAACGTTGACGGTGAAGTGACGACTCGTTATGACCCAGTACGGATCGACGCCGGTAAATGTTTTACCCTCGCCGCTGCCGGTGTCGTATGTAAATACTCCGTCCCAGTTCAGGCCGGGGAAGTGCGTCGACGGGTCGGCTTCGCTGGTGGTGTCGTCGTCGGTCACCACAGCCCAGGCGGGAACGGTCACGGTCAACAAAAAAACAACTAGAGTGATACGGCTTTGCATCATGATGGCTCACCTTTCGTTTGCAGTGTTCAGGCTCTAAAACAACAGCATCTGC
>CAYMAP010000233.1:0-3740 GCA_964388425.1 uncultured Planctomycetaceae bacterium | reverse complement strand
TCTACGTCGGCGAATACAACTTCGCTTTCGACGCAGCCAGTTCTTCGACGTACGCCCAGGGGCTGTTGAGTGACCCGTTCTATGCCTACTGCATCGACCTGGCCCAGAACACCAACGGGAGTTACCAGACCTACGAACTCATGGATCTGGAAGACGCTCCCGTCAACGGCATGGTCGGCCCGATGAGTGCCGCCAAGGCCAACGACCTCCGCGAGTTGTTCGGGAAGGTCTACTGGAAAGACTATACCGATACGACCGGCGGGTTCCGAGGCTTCCAGGGCGGGGGCGACAAAGCGAAGCACGCCTTCGCCGCGGCGATGTGGGAAATCATCTACGAAAAAACCACCGTGGGCTACGACATCGACTCCGGGTCCCTCACGATGGTCGGAATGGACTTTGGCAGTCAGACGCCCTCCGCGACCGATCTGGCGAACTCCTGGCTGGCCCAGATCACCGGCGACACCAGCAGCTACAACGACAAGGTCGTGGCTCTGGTTCACAACAGCTACCAGGACTTCGCCCTGAGTATCGGCGTCTCCGAGCATGAGTTCGACCCCATCCCCGAGCCGATGACGATGCTGGCGGTTCTGGCCGGTGGCGCGGGCCTCGGCGGGTACCTTCGCCGGCGCCGACTGGTTGATTGATCCTCCACAAGATTTTCGATTCGATCAAACGGCGGGTGCCCATTCGGGTGCCCGTCGTTTTTGGGGGTGGGGAGGCTGCTCTTTGGCCAACCACGGAGCGGGTTTCCGGATCAGGATTCGCTTGCGTCCCAGACGGGGACGTTGAGCATCTCGGCCAGATTCCGGGCCGACTCGCGAAGCTTGTTCATCAACTTGCCGAACACGTTGCCACCTCCGCGTCGGGGCCGGGGCCTGATCGGTGGTACTCATCGGGTCCGTCAGGCATTCATCGCACCTCGACGCCGAAATCCGCAAGCAATTTCCGCAACGTGGGGCGGTGCTGATCGGCCAGGGAAACCAGGGGCAGGCGGAGTTCGTCCCGGCAGAGGCCGGCCATCGCCATGGCGGCCTTGATCGGTACGGGGTTGGTTTCGCAGAACATCGCGCGGAACAGCGGGAAGAGCTTAAGATGCTGCGTGCAGGCGTCGTGGAGTTCCTGGGCTTCGATGAAATCCCAGAGTCTGCGGATCTCGCCCGGCAGGAGGTTGGCCAGGACGCTGATCACGCCCGAGCCTCCGACGGAACAGATCGGCAGGGTCAGGGAATCGTCGCCGGAGAGGATGGCGATGTCGCAGAGGCTGGCGATGGCGGAGGAAACATCGAGCTTGCCGGTGGCTTCCTTGACGGCGACGACGAGATCGACCTCATCGTAGATTTCCGCGATGGTCTCGGCGGCGAGTTCGATGCCCGTCCGTCCGGGGATGTTGTACAGCACGATGGGCAGGCCCACGTCGGCCATCCGGCGGGTGTGCTCGACCATTCCGCGCTGCGGGGGTTTGTTGTAGTAGGGGTTGACGGAGAGGCAGGCGTCGGCGCCGGCGGCTTTGGCGTGCTGTGTCAGCCGAACCGCCTCGGCGGTGCAGTTGCTGCCGGTCCCGGCGATGACGGGGACCCTTCCGTTGACGGTCTCGACGGTGAATTCCACGACCCGGTCGTGCTCGTCGTGGCTGAGGGTGGGGCTCTCGCCGGTCGTGCCGCACGGAACGATCCCCTGTGTCCCGCCTTTGATCTGAAACTCGATCAGCTTGCCCAGTGTATCGTAGTCGACCTCCCCGTCATTGAAGGGGGTAACGATGGCGACCATCGAGCCTTCCAGTTGCATGCGTTCGGTCATCGGGGACCGTCCTTCCGGTTGCGTGGTGACATGTTGCTGCGATGTTCCCGGAGAGAATACCCGACCGGGCATGCAGCGGGCAACAGGGAACCTCCGGCCAGAACGCTGGGGCAGAGCAGGGCTGCGTTATTCGGCCGGTTGGGATTGGGCCGATTGCGTGGCGGGTGCTCGATGGGCCTCGATATGGGTGACCATCCCGCCTCGGAGGGTGAGCACCAGTTTCCGCGATTGGTTCGGATGCTGGCCAATCACGACCGTTTCGTGCAGCGTGCGGTGGTGAATCCGCCAGCTCCACGCCTCGGGGTTCTGGTCGGCCGGGACGTGGGCGACGGGCTGGAGCGTGGACATCGCCGAGTCGATCAGGCCCTCTTTCCGCTTGAGCAAGGTCGCATGTCGGTAGCGTTCGCCGAAGTCATCGCCGTTGAGATGGAGATTCTCCCAGTCGATGATCTGGAAGGACTCCTGCATGCTGCCCCGTGCCAGCACGTCGTGGGCGTGTTGGGCTCGCTGAAGGGAACCGGCTTCGACCCGCACGGCGGAGCGGGCGGGCCAAAGGTTCACCATCACGGCGATCCATCCGAGGCAGGCCAGCAGCCCGATCGCCCCCCCCACCAGGCGAAGCCTCACCGCCAGAGGCATGTGCCCCAGCTGCCGCCGATGCCGAGCGCAGCTTCGCCCGGCGTAGACGATCGCTCCGATCACTCCCAGGGCGACCACGGCGTCGATGATGAGAAACGCGACCCGTCCCAGCTCGGAGAAACTCTGCCGGGCGACGGAGGTCAGCACCACGACGCACAAAGCGGCCGTGAACAGCCAACCCACCGTCACGCTGCCGGAGGCCAGTTCCCTTGATCGCTGAGCGGGGGTCGGCTCGGCCTTGCGCGTCGTAGTCGGCGAGGCAGGGGGTTCGTCCTGCACCGCCTGCTGAAAGGCCGGGAAGGTTTCCGCCGGCTGCCAGCCCTCGAGCCCCTCGTGCCAGAGCAGGGCCGAGGCGTTCAGCCTGCGGTTCAGGATCATGTCGCGGAGGTCGTCTTCGCAGACGGGGCCTTGCTGTGTGCCTTTCTGGAGATAGTACCAGACCCGCCCGTTCCCGCCGGGCGGTTTCGGGGAACTCGCCTCCTGGGTGCCGTTCGGGGGCTCGAGGTCTTCCGGCGTGTACCGCTCCGCGCCGTCCATGGCCAGGCCCGGGGCGTCTTCCAGCCCGTCGGCCGACAGGGCAATGCCCTCCATGACCGAATCGCCCGGGGACTGGTTGACGGCCGGGTGGGCAAGGAGAAATTCCCCGTCCATTTCCCACTCCTCGCCGGCCTGTGGACCGGCCGGTGCTGCCTGGGAACGCGGTGAGGCGGCCACAGTGACGGGGGCGTCGTCGGCGAATTGCCTCGGGAACGCGACGCTCCGGATCGAGGGTTTGTTGTTGTGCCCGCAGCTCGGGCACAGCCCCTGTCCCCAGCCGGTCCGCTTGATGCTCTCGTAGCGTTCGCCGCACTGGGTGCAGCGGTAGCGTGAACTGGCACCCATGTCGGGGGTGCAGATCTCAGGTCGATCCGACAGGGGGGGGGTCTGGTCGGCGGGGTAGCAGAGATACCGCAGGCCCGGGACATAGTCCGGCTGCTTCGGCTTGAGGGGCTGGGGGATTCGCAGGGGCGTCTTGCAGCGAGGGCAGGAACCGCGACCGCCGGCGAAGTCATCCGGCGCGCTGATATACAAACCGCAGACTTTGCAGTAAGAATTGATCATACGCGTCCTTTGCTTCCGGCTGAGGATATTCGGAATGACGGGGATGAGGACGGTAACCGGAATTGTCTGTCCAATCTCATGCTACGCCCCGGTCCCACTGCCGTCAAGGACATGGCGAAGCGGAAAACGCCGAAGGTGCGGTTTTGGCCCGGACGCAGAATGTTTTGTAAAGAGACGCCTCCCTCAGAATTACCAAGAACGCG
>CAYMAP010000232.1:0-3784 GCA_964388425.1 uncultured Planctomycetaceae bacterium | reverse complement strand
TCCTTGCTGCCGGCGCGGAAGACCCACAGCCGGCCGTCTTCGACCATTGTCGCGAAGCCTTCGCGGTCATGTCCACTTCCCTCGCTTGTTTCCGAAGGGGAGGACACGCCGACAGGCGTCACGATTTTGGACGTGTTGGACGATGCCACATCCTCCGTGGATACGGTTGCCTTGGAGTCGCCTCTGGTCCTCTTCTGAGGGCGAGCTGATGGTTTCTCATCGACTTCATCCGTCGTGCAACCCGAGACGATGGCGAGGGCCAAAATGAACGTCATGATGTGGATTCGATTCTTCATTCTCATTCTCCTTCGTGTTGGTGTTCGTTTTTGTAACGGGGCCTTACGCAGGCGAACCGTCAACCGAATCTGCCAGTGATGTAGTCTTCTGTTTCTTTCAGGTGCGGGTTTTCAAAGAGGTCCACGGTCGGCCCGTATTCGACGAGCCGCCCGAGGTACATCAGCGCGGTGTAGTCGCTGGTGCGGGATGCCTGCTGCATGTTGTGCGTGACGATCAGCACGGAATACTCGCCCTTGAGTTCATGGATCAGGTCTTCGATCTTGCCGGTGGCGATCGGGTCCAGGGCCGAACAGGGTTCGTCCATCAGCAGCACCTCGGGGTCCGAGGCGATGGCCCGCGCGATGCAGAGCCGCTGCTGCTGACCGCCGGAGAGGCCCAGGCCGCTTTCGTGCAGCCGGTCCTTGACTTCCTCCCACAGCGCAGCGCCGCGAAGGGCCTTCTCGCAGACGTCCTGGAGGAGCCGCCTGTTCCGTTCGCCGTCGATACGCAGCGGGTAGACGACGTTTTCGAAAATGGACATGGGGAACGGATTAGGCTTCTGGAAGACCATGCCCATTCGCTTGCGAAGCTCGATGACATCGACGGAGCGATCGTAGATCGAATCGCCGCTGAGTTTCATATCGCCTTCGATCCGAACGGTGTCGATCAGATCGTTGAGTCGGTTCACCGACCGCAGCAGCGTACTCTTGCCGCATCCGCTGGGGCCGATCAACGCGGTGACCTTGCCGGCCGGCACGTTCATCGTCACGTCGAACAGTGCCTGGGTCTGCGCGTACCACAGCCGGAACTGTTCGATCTCCAGGACCGCCTGTTCCTTGTCCAGGGCGTCGTGCGTTTCGGTCGGCACGTCGAGCCCGCGAGAGATCGCCGCGATCCGGTTGGAGGCATCCAATGGCTCAACAGCAGCGGCCTGGGCAGAGGAAGACTCGGCCTTCGGCGTATTCTGTTCCTGGTTTTGTACCTTTTGCACCATGTGAATCCTCGTCGTCAAAACTGGCTGGTGATGAACTTCTTTCGCAGCCGACCCCGCAGCCAGATGGCCGTGAGGTTCATCAGGGCGATCATCAGGATCAGCAAGAGGGTCGTGGTGTAGACCATGGGCTTGGCGGCTTCGCTGTTCTGGCTTTGGAAGCCCAGGTCATAAATATGGAATCCCAGATGCATGAAGCTTCGGTCCACGCCGAAGGGCCACTCGGCGGCGATGGGCAACTCCGGGGCGAGTTTCACCGCACCGACGAGCATCAGCGGCGCGACCTCGCCGGCCCCGCGTGCCATGGCCAGAATCATGCCGGTCATGATGCCCGGCATGGCCCGGGGAAGCACGATGCGTCGAATCGTCTGCCACTTGCTGCCGCCGCAGGCATACGAGCCTTCCCGCATGGAACGGGGCACCGCGGCGAGGGCTTCTTCCGTGGCGACAATGACCACCGGCAAGGTCAGCAGGGCCAGCGTGAAGGACGCCCAGACCAGGGCTCCTTTTCCGAAGGTCGGGTTGGGCAGCTTGGCCTGATAAAAGCCCTGGAAGTAAGGCGTTTTCACCACCAGAAGCACGGCCGTGGCCACGGCAGCGATCCAGAGCAGGCTGATCACCCATCCCAGCAGCTTCTGGGGGCCGCTGCGGGCGTTGGCTCGACGCGGGAGGAATACGCCGGCGGCTATCGCAGCAACAACCGTCGCCGCCAGCACCCCCCCGCCCAGCATCCAGTTGCCGGTCGTCCAGCTCGACGCCGGCCCGCCGTCGATGAAGCTTCCCACGCCATAGCAGAAAAACCCCAGCCCGAAGACGCCGAAGACGATGCTCGGCACACCGGCGAGGTTGTTGATGGCGATGCGCACGGCGCTGATGATCGGCCCGGCCGTGGCGTACTCCCGCAGGTACAGCGCCGCCAGCACGCCGAAGGGCACGACCGCCAGGCTCATCAGCAGGGTCATGACAGCCGTGCCGAAGATCGCCGGGAACACGCCGCCTTCGCTGTTGGCCTCGCGAGGCACGTCGGAGAGAAACTCCCACCAGCGGGCCCCATACACGTTGATCTTCTCGACCAAGCCGAGCTGATTGGCCGGATACGCTCGAACAATGTCCTCGACGGCCAGCGGAACCTCCCGCCCGCCGGCGACCCGCATGACAATCTGATATCGGGCGTTTTCCTCGTTGAGCGCGGCGATCTTTTTGCCGATCCGCTCGTATTGGGACTTCGCCCAGCGTTCCGTCTCGGCCTGCTCGCGAAGGGCACGCTGGTGCTGCTGGGAGTTCTTTCCATGCTCCAGTTCCACCTCGCGAACCGCCAGGCGGGCCTTGTCCATCCCTTCGTTGATGTCGCCCATCTCGCCCTGTTCCAGGTCGCGCCGCTCCCGCCACCGCCGGCGAACCGGCCCGTGGTGCTCCCCAAACGCCTGCCAGGCCGCCTCGGACGTCTCGGCGACGCGTTGGCCGTCGATCGTAAACGCGACGGGCACGCCGTAGAATCGCCCCCAGGTCTGGCGTTCCAGAACCAGTGCCCAGTCTGGGTTGCCTTCCTGCTCGATCTCGAAATCATCCACCCAGACAAAATGCTCTCCGGTGATTTCATAGTTTCCGATTCGAACCAATCTGCGTGTGGATGGAGCGGTGCGGTCTCGGGGGACCTCCGCGTCCAGCACATCTTCGCGATTCATCCGCCGCGTTTCGAGCTGGTCGCGTTGCGGCTCGGGCATGCTCGCCGGCATGTCGCCGTCGATGCGGAAGTACACCGCACCGGAGGGGAGGGCAAGGGGATCGAGTTGATTCAGCCACCGGAGAGCCTCCGCCGACGCGGCATCCTCGGGGTCCAACGAATCCCGCACCGTCTGGACGGACTGGCCGGTAAGGTACCGGCCCGGGGGTACGTCCAGTCCCTTGGCAAACCGGTCCCGGAGCCTCTCCCGCATCGCCGGATGAAGCGATGCATAACGCGCGGCGCTGAGGTTGTGCTCCTCATGGCGAGTCACCTCGCCCTGAATCGCTCGTCCGTCGAGCGTTTGAATGTGGACCACGGGACTCGGCCAGAAGGTCGCCGCGCCATGCCAGACCACCAGGGCAAGCAGTCCCACAATCATCAGAAGGCAAATCCACATTGCGCCGCTGGTCAGCCAGAGCATCGGCTCGCCGCGCGCCAGAAGTGCCGCCGCCTGGCTTCGGCTGCGTTTTCGGCCGGTCCACGATCGCCCGGTTTTCGCGGCCGCCTTCTCGGGGGGTCGGTTGGCGGATGTCATAGTTGATAGGCCCTTTTGCGGAATCGCAGGCGGACCAGCTCCGCGACGGTGTTGACGATGAAGGTCAAGGCGAACAGGACCAGGGCCGCCAGAAAGAGTGTTCGATAGTGCGTGCCGTTCTGCGGGGCTTCGGGCAGTTCCACGGCGATGTTCGCCGAGAGCGTTCGAATGCCGTTAAAGAGGTTCCATTCCATCACAGGGGTATTGCCGCCCGCCATCAGCACGATCATCGTCTCGCCCACGGCTCGGCCGAGCC
>CAYMAP010000231.1:0-3862 GCA_964388425.1 uncultured Planctomycetaceae bacterium | reverse complement strand
TGTTCTTGGCAGTTCTGAGGGGCGCATCAACATAGCAATCGGGATTTCCATGCGGTGGCGTGTCATGGCGCGGTGGTCTCTGGAGACGTCCCTTTCGCCTCGGTGAGGAAGTCGGCCAGGATCGCATCCGAGACGAACCACGCCTGCCTGTCCAGGCGGATTCGGTCGTTTTCAACGTGCAGCAAACCCATCTGTCGATATCGTCGGGCGGTTTTCGGAAAGACCTCGACGGGCGAGATCCCGAAGCGCGCCGTGAGGTCTCCGATGTCCAGTCCGCCGATGAGTCGCAGCCCCAGCATGAGGGTTTCAGCCAAAGCCCGGTCTCCCTCGAGCCGTTCCTGTTCAGCCGGGGGCAGTTGCCCCCCCCGGAGGGTCTGGCAGTAGCGGTCGAGGTCGGGCCGATTCGTTCGTCGGACGCCGTCGATGCAACTCGCCGCAGCCGGTCCCAGTCCGAGATACGCCCCGTTGTGCCAGTACGTCAGGTTGTGCTCGCAGGCCTGTCCGGCCTGGGCGAAATTGGATAGCTCGTACCGCCTGAGACCGGCATCGGCCAGGTCGTCATCGAGGCAGTAGAACATCTCTCGCTGGAGGTCTTCATCCGCCGGCAGCTGCCGACCCGCACGGACGTCGGCGGCCAGGGGCGTGCCCGGCTCGATGCCCAGCGCGTAGCAGCTCAGGTGCCCGACGCCCAGCGTGACGGCGCGGCGGACGGTGTCCCGCCAGTCTGCCAGCGACTGCCCCGGCAGGCCGTAGATGAGGTCCAACGACAGCCGATTCACCCCCGCCCGCCGAAACGCGTCGCAGGCCCGGTCGATATCGGTCGGCCCGTGCAACCGACCCAGTAGGGCCAGTTCCGCCTCGCGAAACGACTGAGCGCCGAGCGAAACGCGGTTGACACCCCCCTCGGCCAGGGCTCGGCAGAGGTCCGGCGTGAGCATGGCGGGGTTGGCCTCGACGGTGACTTCGGCCCGCCCGCCGATCCAGTTGGCCAGCAGACCCAGCAGTCGCCCCAGCCGATCCGCACCCAGCACCGTCGGCGTGCCCCCGCCGACGAACACCGACCGCAACGGCGGGGATACCTCGTGCCGGCGAGCAGCCCATTCCGCGCTCACCGCCTCAAGCCAGGCATCCATCGCCGAGCCCTCCGCCGGGGCCTTCGAGTAGAAATCGCAGTACCGGCATCGCCGCCGACAGAACGGAACGTGAACGTAAACCGCCTGGCAGGGGGGGCAGGCCCTTCCGGTATCCAAAAGGCGTTTTTCCTTGCAGGGCGGTTTCATCACCATTACAGTAAACAGAGAGTGCCGGGCGGATTGCAACACCGGACAACGCCGCCCGGACGCATGGGAATCCCTATTCATACGACAGGGCGAATGCTATGGATGTCAACCTCGTCATGTTCAAGCCGAGTGGGCAGCAGAAATCCATCCCGCTGCCCAGGGAACTCACCGTCATCGGACGCAGCCCCGAGTGCGATCTTCGCATCCCCATCGAAAGCTGCTCCCGCAAGCAGTGCGAGCTTCGCATCGAAGGCCAGAGCCTCGCGGTTCGCGATCTCGGCTCGTCGAACGGCACGTTCGTTAACGGCGAACGGGTCGAGACGACCACCCTCAATCCCGGGGACAAACTCACGATCGGCCCGATCATTCTGACGGTCCAGATCGACGGCGAGCCGGCCGACATTCCCGCCCCGGAGACCCCCGTCTCCAGCGCCGCCACCGCCGGCGACGATAGTGAGGAACTCATCCCGCTCGACGAGGGATCGGGCAGCGTGGATCCCTTCGACGCCCTCGTCAGCCAACAGGACGGCGGAGAGTCCGGCAGCCTGGACAACATGGACATTCTCTCCTCTGCCGCCGGCGGCGACGAGGACGGCAGCGAGGACCCGCTGTCGGTCCTGGAGGCCCTAGCCGACATCGAGGACGATTCGGAAGACAAGAACGGCTGAGACGGGCCTGTCCACGTCGCGTGGAGGGGGCCGCAAACAAGGCCCGACCTGCACCTGCAGGCCGGGCCCGGGAGCCATCGGCGGCCGGACGCTCCGGACCCCGAGGATGAAAGGTTCGTCAGGTCTGTTCCCGTGCATCGGCCTGGTTTCGGTTCCCCCTGCCTCGGTGCCGTTGGCGATGCTGCTCGATCTTTTTCCGCTGTTCGTCGGTCAGGACTTCGGCGTGCACTTTTTTGCGTGCCTGCTTCATAATCTCCCGCCGCTGCTGGCGGTCCTCGACCTGCCTGGCCTGTTCGCGGGCGGATGACAGGATGTCCTGGATCCGCGCCTGTTGATCTTCGGAGAGCCCCAGCCGTTCCGCGATCCGTTTGTGCCGCTGGCGAGCCATGCGCTGCTTCATCTGCTGCTTGAGCTGCTCTCTCTGCGGGTCGGTCAGGACGTCCCGGTGAACCTTCGCCGTCGCCTCGCGGAGAATCGCTCGTTTTTCTTCCCTCGACTCCGCCTGCCGGGCCGTGGCGCGGGCCTCGTCCATGATCGCCTTGCGCTGGGCGTTCTGTTCGTCCGTCAGGTTCAATCCGGCACCGCGTCGGTGCCGGGGACCGTCGCGCCCTGCCTCGCCGCCTCTGGCGATGGCCTGCTCTTTGAGAGTCTTGAACTTCTCGATCTGCTCCGGCGTGAGGACCGTCCCCTCGATCTTCACAAATGCGTCCTGCATGAGTTGCCGGCGGACTTCCGGGCTGTCGGCCTTGTTCGCCTGGTCGTGGGCATCCTGGAGTATCGCCCGGACCTTCTCCTGCTGCTCCTCGGTGAGGTTCAGTTGCTTCAGGCCGCCTTGCCCCGGGCCCCGTCGGCCCTGCCTGCCGGGACGGGGGTGGAGGGACTTGAAATACGTCCGCGCCCGGCCCATCTGCTCGTCAGTGAGAACCTCGGCGAGTTGGGCGTCGAGGCTTTTGTGGAGTTCCGCCCGGCTGTCGTGGAGGGCTCTGAACTCCTCCCGCGCCGCCTTGAGCGCCTCGGCGTCGTTGTCTTGGCGGGCTTGGTCGATCTTCTCGCGGATCGCACGAGCTTCACCCTCGTGCTGCCGCCGCCAGTTCTCCAATGCCTCCTTGTGCGTCTGGAGAATCTGCTGCAACTTCGGCTTTTGTTCCTCGGTCAACTGGATGATCCGTACCAGCCGACGGACGTGGTTTCCGCCCCGGCCCTGTCGCTGGGGCTGGCCTTGGACCTGCGGGTCATTCGTATCGGGTTTATCGGCCCGAAGCGAACCGGGCAAGGTCAGACCCCATACCACCAACAGCAGGACCGGCAGGATGTGAATCGGGAATCGTCGTGTCATGATGTGCTCCTTTCAGAAGCCCGGGCCTGATGTCGTCAGGCCGGTGTCTGAAGGAGTCTAACGCCAATCCTCGATGTACATTGCAGGACAGGCCAAATTTTTCCCCGTATTGCCAGGCGCCCCCAAAACAGTCCGGCCGACGGAACCCGCTAGTCCCGTCGACCGGACAACAGTACGATGGCACCCCCCCACACACAGACAGATCAAACAAACATATCGATGCTTTTGGGCTTCCCTTCGGGAAGTCGATCCTCCGCCCGGGCCATCAAATCCTCCGCTGCCATGCTGACCCGTCGGGTACGGACGGCGGCGGCATCGGGGACGTCCCGATCCGGCGTATCACCCGAGGACCGTTCGCGCACCGCCTGATCCGGACGGGGACCGGCAGGTTCGGGACGAACGGGCGGATGAGCGTTGGCGATCATTTCCAGAGGTGCCGACATGGGCAGGCCTCCTTTCGGTTGCGACCGGCGTTATCATGACCTCGCTGCAATGGAAACCTACGATGTTGCCATGCATAACGCAAATTCACCCCTGGAAATCATTGCTTGTGCGGGCAGGTCGAGCACACGCGGGCG
>CAYMAP010000230.1:0-3896 GCA_964388425.1 uncultured Planctomycetaceae bacterium | reverse complement strand
GCCAGCGTAGCTCAACGGCAGAGCACGGCTTTTGTAAAGCTGAGGTTGTGGGTTCGAATCCCTCCGCTGGCTTTGGGGGAACACAAAGTCGTGCCCTGCACAATCGCGCGTGACGGCCGCCCCCTGCGTTGCGCCCCTCAAAAAACGCACCCCGAACACAGGGCTTGTCATGCTTTGCCTCTTTGCGACTACAGCGGGACGAAGTCCAATCCGGCTCGGGGTCAGGAATCGACAGCCTTGACGACGATGAGGGTGATGTCGTCTTCCTGGGGGTGTCCGTCGGCGAAGTCGCGGACGGCGTGGATGATGGCCTGGATGATGTCGTCGGGGTGGCGGTGGGCGTTCTCGACGAGGGTCCGGACGAACCGCTCGCGTTCGAAGAGTTCGCCTGCGGGGTTTCGGGCCTCCCAGATGCCGTCGGTGCCGACGGCCAGCACGTCGCCCGGCTCGAGCGTAACCGGCCCGGCCTGTTCGAAGGTCAGCCCTTCAATCGCCCCCATCAGCGGGCCGGTGTTGTCCAGCAGTTCGACGGACCCGGTAGCAGCACGGCACCAGACGGCCGGGTCGTGCCCGCCGGAGGCGTACCAGAGCTTTCGAGAGCCGGCTTCGAGCACGCCGTAGAACAGCGTCAGGAACCGCTCGTCGCCGGTGTCGCGGACGAGGTGGCGGTTGAGGTCGGCGAACATCTCCGCGAGCTTCGTGTCGTACTGCGTGGCGTGGCTTCGGAGGACGGCCCGGGCTGAGGCCATCAGCAGCGCCGCGGCGATCCCGTGGCCGGTGATGTCCCCGATGGCCAGGCCGAGCCGGTTGGGGTCGTGCAGTTCGATGAAGTCGTAGTAATCTCCGCCGGTCTCGTCGCAGTACAGTCCGCAGGCGGCCAGTTCCAGCCCGGCCCTCTCCGGGACGTCGAGGGGCAGGAGGTGCTGCTGGATTTCGCGCGCGACGGTCAGGGAGTGTTTGATCTCCTGGCGTTCTTCCAGTTGCGGGCCGATCGCGTTGAACACCCCGCCGAGTTCGGCCAGTTCATCACCGCTTCGGACGGAGATGTCGACGTGGGTCTCGTAATCCCCGGCTGCGAGGTTTCGGCCAGCGTCGGCGAGGCGTAGAATCGGTCGTGAGACGGATCGGCTTTGGCGGACCGCGCCCAGGACCACCAGCAGCACCACGACTCCCAGCGCCGCCGCGGTACCTAGCAGCGCCTGGTTCGTCCGCTCGCGAATCTGGCGAACCGTCGAGAGCCCTTCGGCGAGGACCACGTCGCGCGGGACGATTACGACCGGCACGGGCTGGTCCGGCGGCGCCTCACCGTACGCGCACAGGGCCGGCCTACCCTGCCAGGTGGTCTCGAACACGCCGGCTTGCATGCTGGCAATGCCTCCCAGCAGCTTTCGGTGTTCGGCCGAGGACGCCAGCCGAAATGCGTCAGGCTCCTGCGTGTCGAGATCGCCCGGATCGGCCGGGGGCGGGTAAGGGTAGAAAATCGGCAACCGGACGGTGCCCTCGGGGCCCGGCTCGGGGAAGACGACGAATACCGCCGCTTCGTCCCGCCAGTCTTCGGGCAGCCGAAGGAGGTTGATGACCTTACTCAGCGCCACGTCCAGCCCGGTCACGCCCGCGACCTTCCCGTCCGGGCCGCGGAACGCCTGCGAAGCCGTCATCACCACCTGCTCGGTCAATGCGTCGCGGTAGCGCGTCCAGTACGACGGATCGGGATCGTCAGCCTTGGCCAGGGCCCCGCGATACCACTCCCGCTTGAGCGCATCGTAGCCTTCCGGGTAATCGCCGGTTCCGGGATAGGCGACGTGCAGCCCGTTGGTCAGCGTCGTGTACTGCCAGGTGAATACCCCCGGGTGGATCAACCTGATTCGGCGGTAGTCCGGGATCATGGACAGCAGTTGCTGACACTGCCTTTCCCGGGCCGGGCTGAGGTCGCCGCGGCTCATGCCCGGCGGCAGATGGATATCGGCGTGGTTCATGCTGACGTGCATGGGCAGGACACGACCCGCGTCGTAACGGATGTAGTCCTCGCCCGTGACCAGCGGACCGATGCGGGGGTCCCTGCGCTGGAAGTCCTCGGAGGTCAATAACGGCGCTTTGGGATCGGCGGGCGGTTGGGCCAGGGAGGCCTCGGCCGACTGGACCTGGTACTGCAACGCCAGGGCGACCGCCACACCCTCCCGGCGCATGATGCGCCCGTAATCGTCCACGATCGCCAGCAGATACTCGCGTGCGTCCTCGCTGAGAGCGGCGTAGGCTCGGGCGGAGACGTCGCTCTCGATCCGCCGCATCGCCAGGCGGTTCAGACCGGCCACCAGGACCATCGGCAGCAGCGAGGCAACCATCGCGAAAATCAGCAGTTTGTTCCGAATTTTCATGGACTCTCTCCGGCCGGACAGTCTATCAGCCGGGCCTATCCCTGTCCTGCCCAAAACCGCCGTTTTTTCCTCTTGCAACCCGCACCGAAAATGCATAGCCTGACATTCGGATTAGCGCAATCTTGATGCTCCCCTCAAAAGTCGACGGAACGAAAAAGCAGGGTGATTCGTCAACGCAAAGAATAGAGTGACATCCCCAAAATGGTCCTCCCAGCGTGTTCTTGGCAGTTCTGAGGGAGGCGTCAATCTTCAAAAACACCCCGGCACGTTGCCGGGAATACCCGAAAGGAGACCACCATGAAACGAACGATGACGCTGCTGCTGATCCTGCTGGCCGGGGGACTGCTGCTGACCGCCTGCGGCAAGGACGAACAACCTGCCGACACCGCCGACGGGCAGGCCCAGGCCCAGGCCCAGGCAGGCAAGGCCGAAGAACAGGCTGAACAGAAGAAGACCGCCGAAGCCGAACAGACCCTCCAGGACATTCAGGACCAGGCTCTTGGCAAGGATCAACCCGCGAAGGAGCCCCAACCTGACGAGAAAACCAAAACCGACGTCGCCAAGGCTGCCGAACAAGCCGGCGACGAGGTGAAAAAAGCAGCCAAGCAAGCAGCCGAAACCGGTGACGCCAAAGCAGCCGCCGAGGACCTGAAGAAAAAGGCCACCGAAGAAGCCAAGGACGCTGACGATGCGTCCGGAGCCATGAAAGGGCCCTGGCACAATGCCAGGAAGGGCACCCGACTGAAGTATAAGAATTTCGGAGGCACGTTCATGGTCTTCGAGGTCGTCAAGGCCGACCCCGAGAAGGTTACCGTCCAGATGACCACCCTCAACGCCGCGAACAAACCGCTCGGCCAGCCGATCGAACAAGTCCATCCGCGCCAGATCAAGTCTGACTCCAAGGAAGCCGAAAAACAAAAACAGTATCTGAGCAATAAAAAAGGCACGGAAACCGTCCAGGTCGCCGGGAAGCAATACAAATGCGACGTCTACGAAACGACCTCGACGTTTGGCGACAAAAAGATCAAAACGCGGATGTATATGTGCAAGGACATCCCCGGCTGGCTGGTCAAGACCCAAAGCGACTCGACCGGCGAGATGCAGACCCAGCAGGAACTGATGGAAATCAAGCAGTAATCTCCAACGTCGGCTTGCAGAGAATCCCCCCGCCCTGGCCGATTCGTCGACCGGGGCTTTTTTTGACGCCTCCCTCAGAACGCGCCGGGCGACAAAGAATGAGCACAAGGTGATTTAATTTCAACCTCACTCAGCTCAAGCGGCATCATCGCGACGCCTACGACACGCTTCCGGACGAGCTGCGAAGCCGTTACGCTCCGTCGCAGGCGAAGCTCTTCGGCGACTTCACCGGCGGGCGACGAGGTTGAGGAATGAACTGGCACACTGGAAATACAACATGATTTCCGCAACCACGCCACCCGCCCTCCGCACCAGCAGACGAAACGTTCCCCACGTAGACGATTCCACCTTACCTGCCTGCCGGTCAGGCAGGTCCTGCCCCGG
>CAYMAP010000229.1:0-3936 GCA_964388425.1 uncultured Planctomycetaceae bacterium | reverse complement strand
CTCATGAAAAAAACGTTCGACAATCCGCTTTGCCTGGAGTTGTCCTCGAACCCAGCCGAACTGCGTGCGGTCCGTCGGGAAATCGAAGCCCTCTGCGAGCGGGTCGGCCTGGAGGAGGAACCTGCTGGGCGCGTTGCGCTGGCCGTCGACGAAGCCATCACCAACATCATCCGCCACGCCTACGACAACTGCCCCGACGGGACCATCCGCCTCCAGGCCCGGCGCGAGGGCGGATGCCTGGCGCTGGTCCTTCGTGATTACGGCCGATGCGTCGACCCCGAACAGATCCGCTCCCGGGACCTCGAAGACATTCGCCCCGGCGGGCTGGGCGTGCACATCATCCGCGAGTGCATGGACACCGTGGACTACCAGCCCGTCCCCGAGGGCGGGACGCGACTGACCATGACCAAACGGATCGCCGAGACCAAGGAGACTCCATGACCGATTCCCCCCTCCACGACGTGCAGTGGAACGGCTCGACCGCCGTCGCCCGCGTCCAGGGCGAGGTCGACCTCCACTGCAGCACGGACCTCCAGCAGGACCTGCTGGACCTTCTGGACCACAACCCCCGCCCGACCAAGCTCGTCATCGACCTCTCCGGCGTGCCGTACATGGACTCCTCCGGGGTGGCCTCGCTGGTCAAACTCCTCAGCCGAACCCAAAAACTCGGCGTCGACATGGTCCTCGCCGCCCCCGCCCCGAAGGTCCGCAGCATCATGGAAATCACCCGGCTGGACAGCGTCTTTTCCATCGTTGAAACAGTCCAGGAGGCCTAAGCGAGCATGGCTGATACCCTCACCAGCCCGCTGCTTCGAGTCGGCTCGATGAGCCTGGGCCTGCTGAAATACCTCGGCGGGCTGAGCCTGCTGCTGGGCGAGACGCTCGGCTGGGCGGGGCGCAGCGCCCTGGCGCCCAAGGCACGCGACCTCCGCAGCCTCGCCGAACAGATCGTCCGCATCGGCATGCAGTCAGTCGGCATCGTCGCGATGGTCCAGTTGTTCATCGGCGCGATCCTCGTCCTCCAGCTCGTGCCTGTCCTGGCCGACTGGAACCAGCAGTCCCAGGTCGCCACGATCCTTGGCATCGGGGGGTTCCGCATGCTGGGTCCGATCTTCACCGCCGTCGTCCTCAGCGGCTTCGCGGGCGCGTCCATCGCAGCGGAACTCGGCACCATGGTCGTCGCCGAGGAAGTCGAAGCCCTCGAAGCGATGGCACTGAACCCCGTGCGGTTCCTCGTCGTCCCCCGCGTGCTGGCCTCGACGATCTGCCTGCTGCTGCTGACGACCTTCAGCGACCTCATGATCGCCCTGGGCGGGTATGTCGTGGCCCTGCTGGTCGGCCCGGAAGTCCACACCGGGTATTGGGAGCGGATGCGCGACGGCATGGACTACAGCGACTACGTCACCGGGCTGATCCAGGGCGGGGTCTTCGGCGTGCTGATCGGACTCATCGCCTGCTACGAGGGACTGAGGGTCCGTGGCGGCGCCTCCGGCGTGGGCCGGGCGACGACCTTGACCGTCGTCTACTCCATCGTCGCCATCATCCTCGCAGCCTGCGTCTGCACCGTGGTCTTCTACGTCTACGACATCTGAGAATCTGCTTTGACCCACACCAACGACAACCCGAACCCGCCGGTCATCCGCGTTCGCGACCTCGTGAAGCGTTTCGACGACCGGGCCGTCCTCGACGGGGTCAACCTCGACGTCTACCCCGGCGAGATGATGGTTATCATGGGCGGCAGCGGGTGCGGCAAGAGCACCCTCCTGAGGAACATGATCGGCTCGATGCAGCCGGAAGAGGGGTACGTCGAAATCTTCGGCCAGCGGATCAGCGACCTGCCCGACGAACAGCTCGACCCCATCCGCAGGCGGTTCGGCATCCTCTTCCAGTCCGGGGCGCTGTTCAACTCGATGACCGTCGGCGAGAACGTCGCCCTGCCCCTGCGCGAACACACCGACCTCGACGCCGAGACCATCGACATCATGGTCAAAATCAAGCTCGAACAGGTCGGGCTCCGAGAGGCCGAAGGCCTCATGCCCGCGGAAATCTCCGGCGGGATGAAAAAACGCGCCGGCCTGGCCCGCGCCGTCGCGCTGGACCCGGAAATCCTCTTCTACGACGAACCGTCGGCCGGGCTGGACCCCGTCACCAGCGCCGAAATCGACTACCTGATGATGGACCTCGCGCGGAAACTCGACGTCGCCAGCGTCGTCGTCACCCACGAAATGGACTCCGCCTTCCGCATCGCCGACCGCATGCTCATGCTCGACAAGGGCAAGGTCCTCATGGTCGCCCAGCGCGAGGAGTTCGAGGCCATCCGCGACGGCCAGCCGACCGGCGAGGAAACAACCGACACCATCCGCCAGTTCCTCCGCGGCGACAGCGAAGGCCCCATCACCCAACGACGCGAGGACAGCGGCTTCGCCGAGGACATCCTCAACGCCGCCGGTAAACGATAACCAGACCACCGACAACCATCGGCCTCCACGGAGCAGACCATGCCCAAAAAACAACGCAACGAACTCAAAGCCGGCCTGTTCGTCGTCCTCGCCCTGGCGACCCTCCTGGGCGTGATCGTCTGGCTGGGGGCGGCGAACCTCTTCCGGAACCCGACCGGACAGGTCACCTTCTACGCCGACGCGGCCTCCGGCCCGCTGGACCTCAAACCCGGCGGCGACGTGGTCTACAACGACGTGAACGTCGGCAAAATCACCGCCGTCCGACCCGACTTCCAAAAGGGCCGAACCTTCTACGACGTGACGTTCTACCAGGACCTCACCTTCCGCACCGACGGCCTGGCCAACGTCGCCTCGGGCCTGCTGGGCACGCCGAGACTGGCGATCGTCAAACTCGGCTCGCCCGACGCGCCCCGGGCCAGCCCCGACAAGCCCATCCGCATCGAGGGCGGACTCAACCAGGCCCTGAGCCGACTCTCCGAAGTCGTCGACAACCAGTTCAACAAAGACAACCCCGACTCCCTGCTGGCCCGGGTGCTCGAAACGGTCGGCGAACTGAAAACCGCCAGCGAAGGCATCGCCAAAATCGTTGCCGACATCAAACCCGAGATGGACCCCAAGCAGCCCGGCACGATCCTCGCCAATGTCAAACAGACCAGCAGGCACCTGGCCGACACCTCCGAAACCGTCGACCAATACGTCCAGGCAGACCTCGGCCCGGTCATCGTCAAGATCCGCAAGATCAGCACCAGCATCCTCGAGACGGCCGAGAACCTCGACGTCTCCAGCGAAAAGGTCAAAATCCTCCTGACAGCCAACTCTGACGGCATCAACGAGATGGTCCACAACATGACCGCCGTCTCGGCCAACCTCAAAGCTGCCAGCGCTGAAATCCGCCGGAACCCCTGGAGGCTGTTCTACAAGCCCGACGAGCAGAAGATGCGCTCGGTCAACCTCTACGACGCCGCCCGCGCCTTCGACGACGGAGCGAACCAGCTCAACCACGCCGTAACCAAACTCAAGGCCATCCAGGCCATGGCCCCCGAGGACCCCGCCGCCGAAAAGGAGCTTCAGCGCATCCGCCAGCACCTGCTGGACAGCTTCGACCGCTTCAAAAAAGTCGAACAAACCCTCTGGCAAGCCGTCACCGAAAACAAAAAACCCTGACCCAGACCGTCGACCACCAGCCTGCCGACGGCAATACGCGACATTCTTACTGGTTTTCCGTCGCCTCCTCGACGATGGCGATCTCCTCGTCGGTCAGGCCGTAGAGGGCGTACACCAGTTGGAGGAGTATTCGACCCATTTCAACGGCCTGGGCTATCCGGCCAAGCCTGCCCGGGTGGCGTTGGGTTCGCAGGGGACAGGCCGTCCGGCTGGCAGCGTGCCACCGCCGCGAAACCGACACCCAACTTTCCCCCCAGCCGCTGGCTGTCTTCGCCACCGCGGCGTAATACTGGCCCGGAAGAGATATTCAGCA
>CAYMAP010000228.1:0-3947 GCA_964388425.1 uncultured Planctomycetaceae bacterium | reverse complement strand
CGCGGGCCACTTCGTCAAGATGGTCCACAACGGCATCGAGTACGGCGACATGCAGTTGATCTGCGAGGCCTACCAGATGATGAAGGGCCTGGGCATCGAGCCGAAGGAAATGTCCAAAATTTTCACCGAGTGGAACGAGGGCGTCCTGGACAGCTACCTCATCGAGATTTCGCGCGACATCCTCGCCAAGGACGACGAGGAGACCGGCAAGCCGATGGTGGACATGATTCTCGACACGGCCGGCCAGAAGGGCACGGGCAAGTGGACGGGCATTACCGCACTGGAACTCGGCCAGCCCCTGACGCTCATCGCCGAGGCCGTCTTCGCGCGGTGCCTGTCTGCCCTGAAGGACGAACGCGTCGCCGCGAGCAAAGAGCTGACCGGCCCGCAGAATGTTCAGCCCGAGGGCGACCGCGACGCCATCGTCGAGGACATTCGTCAAGCCCTCTTCGCCAGCAAGATCGTCTCCTACGCCCAGGGCTACCAGCTCATGCGCGAGGCGGCGAAGGAATACGACTGGAACCTCAACTACGGCGGGATCGCGCTGATGTGGCGGGGCGGGTGCATCATCCGCAGCCAGTTCCTCGGGAACATTCGCGACGCGTATACCTCGAATCCCGACCTGACGAACCTGTTGCTGGACGACTACTTCAAGAAGGCTATTGACGAGTCGCAGGACGCCTGGCGGCGGACGGTCGTCCGGGCCATCCAGATGGGCGTGCCGACCCCGGCGTTCAGCAGCGCACTGGCGTACTTCGACGGCTACCGGACGGCCCGACTGCCGGCGAATCTGCTGCAGGCCCAGCGGGACTACTTCGGCGCCCACACCTACGAGCGTACCGACAAGCCGCGGGGCGAGTTCTTCCACACCAACTGGACCGGCAAGGGCGGGACCACCACCGCCAGCACCTACAACGCATGACCCGCCGGGAACGACAACCCGACGTTGGACTTTGCCGTATGGAGGCCCTGTGGTTGGCGTGCGCCCTGCTGGTTCTTCTTCTGGCCGGCTGCGCCGACGTACAGAAGGACTACCCGCAGTTTGGCAAGAAGTGGGACTGGTGGAAGTACCCGGCGAAAAAACAGGAGACCTCCGAACCGTCCGAAGACGACGCCGAGTCCGGGGTGAGAAAGCATGCCGGCAAGAAGGCCGATCCGCCGTTTGAACCCTCGACTGATCCGCCGGGCACCGACCCGAAATCCGTGCCCGAGCCTGTTTTGCCGTCGGCGCCCATTGCTCCGGATGATCCCGCCCCGGCGAGTTGGGCGCCGGCTTCTTCGGACTCGCCAAAGCCCGACGTGCCGGTCGTTTCCCTGGAAGCCCATCGCAGGGCGGTCTGGAAGGAAGCCAGGCAGCTACGCGACCTCGACCGACTGCCTCCCGAACGGAAGCGGCAGGTGCTGGACCACGCTCGGGCGTCCCTGGGCGCGTGGTACAAGCCCATGCCGATGACCCGGCCCGACCCGGAGAAAGAAGACTGGGTGACCATGGTCATCTGGGACTTCATGCCGGACGAGGAATTCGACCGGGCGGCCGAGGGCTGGAGGAAGATCGCCGAGCAGGAAGGCGTGGCCTACCCGGAAATCCCCACCCGGCGAGACCTGCCGAAACTGATCCGGAAAATCCGAGAGAAGCAGCAGGCGAATATCGTCCGTCCCGCCCTGCGATCGGGCGAGAAGTAAATTGCAGGTCTGGCGCAGGCAGGCTCATGGGCAGGATGCCCATGCTACGGAACAGACAGAGTGATCCTGCGAATCCTCACCTACAAGAAACAACCCTCAGCCGAGGGCGGCTGAGCTACACGAAAGGAACTCACGATGGAACCTCTCTTCAGCGTCAAAGACAAGGCCGTCGCCGTCACCGGCGGGGCGGGTGTGCTGTGCGGCACGACGTGCGAGGATCTCGCGCGTCGCGGCGCGAAAGTCGCGATCCTGGACTTCAACATGGAAGGGGCTGAGGCCCTGGCGAAGAAGATTCAGTCCGCCGGTGGCCAGGCCGTCGCCGTCAAGTGCAACGTGCTCGAACTGGACTCGATCAAGGCCGCATTCGACATCACGGCCGAGTCGTTCGGACAGGTCGACGTGTTGATCAACGGCGCGGGCGGGAACAAGAAGGAAGCCACCTGCGTGCCGCCGGAGTCTACGTTTTTCGGGTTGGACCCCGAGGCGATCCGTTGGGTCTTCGACCTCAACTGCCTTGGAACGATGCTGCCCAGCCAGGTCTTCGCAGCGCACATGGCCGAGCGTGAAGAAGGCGTGATCATCAACGTTTCGTCGATGAACGCCTTCCGTCCGTTGACGCGGATCGCCGCCTACTCCGCCGCCAAAGCCGCCATCAGCAACTTCACGCAATGGCTGGCGGTCTACATGAACCAGAACCACTCGAAGAACATCCGCGTCAACGCCATTGCGCCGGGCTTCTTCCTGACCGACCAGAACCGCTTCCTGCTGACCCACGAGGACGGGTCCATGACCCCGCGGGGACAGCAGATCATCGACCACACGCCGATGGGACGCTACGGCGAGCCGGCGGAACTGATCGGCACGCTGATCTGGCTCATCAGCGAGGCGGGCAAGTTTGTCAACGGCATCGTCGTGCCCGTCGACGGCGGGTTCAGCGCGTACTCGGGCGTGTGAGAAATGTCGAAAGGGAGTGTCGAATGGCGAATGATCCATTGTTCATGGTGATGGGACTGTCAAGCAGACGCTGCAGGATGTGTACGAGTCGTGAAGCAAGAAACCATGGCAGGCGGGATGTGGATTCCCTGCGCAGACGAATGTACGATTTCGCTCTTCGGGTCACACGGTGCGATTCTTCCTTGCCGAAGGACGGGAACTCCTCGCCATCACGGTCAGTTCTCGGAAAACCGCTCATGCCAAGAAAATGGGACGACAACAACACAAGGTGCCCACAAGTTCTGAATGTCATGCTTCGACATTCGACATTTGACACTGGGATTTGACATGGCCGATCACATCGCACAACTTCGATCCTTTGGTCGCACGAAGGATTACTTTATCGGCATCGACTCGGACGGCTGTGCGTTCGACACGATGGAGGTCAAGCACAAGGCCTGCTTCTACCCGATGATCGTCAAGCACTACGACGCGGCCGGCGTGGCGAGATACGTCCGGGACGTCTGGGACTTCGTGAACCTGTACAGCACCAGCCGGGGCTGCAACCGGTTCCTGGCGATGCTCAGGACATTAGATCTGCTGGGTGAGCGGGAGGACGTCCGCCGGGCCGGGTATTGCCCCCCGGACGCGTCGAGTCTGCGGGCGTGGACGGAGCAGGAGACCAAGCTGGGCAACCCGGCCCTGGAGGCGAGGTGCCGGGAAACAGGCGATGCGTTCCTCGCCCGCGTGCTGGACTGCTCGCTGGCGATCAACAAGCAGGTCGCCAGCATCGTCCACAACGTCCCGCCGTTCCCCCGGCTGCCGGAGACGCTGGCGGAGCTACGGGATCGGGCGGACCTGATGGTCGTCTCCTCGACCCCGCTTGAGGCCCTGGAAAAGGAATGGGCTGAGCACGACATCGCGCAGTACGTGGGCATGATCTGCGGGCAGGAACTGGGTTCGAAAAAGGAGCACCTACGCTACGCTGCCTGCGAACACTACGAAGCGGAGCGGATTCTGATGATCGGCGACGCACCGGGGGACATGAAGGCTGCGAAGGACAACGGCGTGCTGTTTTATCCGATCAACCCCGGGGCGGAGGCGGCGAGTTGGGCGCGCTTTGCCGACGACGCTGCGGGGCGGTTCTTCGACGGAGCCTACGCGGGCGAGTACGAGGCGAAGGTGATCGCGGAGTTCAAGCGATATCTGCCCTCGACTCCGCCGTGGAAGGCGTAGCTATTTCGCGTGGGTGCAAGCACCCACCCCCTGGCTGGGCTTTGTTGACGCCTCCCTCAGAACTGCCAAGAACACGCTGGGAGGACCGTTTTGGG
>CAYMAP010000227.1:0-3962 GCA_964388425.1 uncultured Planctomycetaceae bacterium | reverse complement strand
AGCGCTGCCGGTGCCGTGAATCATGACTTGACTTTCGTTTGTCCACAGAGGGTTTGTTGGGGCGGCGCAGCTACTTTTTCGAACCGGCCTCATCACAGCGTCCGCAAGTCGCTATACCTGCGCGAGCTATTACCCATCGACACGTCGTCGGAACTGACTATCCTCAGTGATGTTCCGGGAGGTGGACGTGTCACAGGTATTCATCAGCTACAAACGTGAGGAGCAGGAAAGGGCGCGATTGATCGCTCGGGCTTTGACCAAGGAAGGCTTCGATGTCTGGTGGGACGACCGTCTCCTGCCCGGCCAGTGGTACTACGACAAGATTGAGGCCGCCATTGAACAGGCCGGCGCCGTGGTCGTGCTCTGGTCGACGCTTTCTGTGAAGTCGAACGACGTCAAGGCCGAAGTGATGCGCGCCTACAATGCCGGCAAGCTGGTGCCGCTGCGTATCGACGACTGCGTTGTGCCGCTCCCCTTCGACACCATTCAGACAATTGACCTGTTCGAGTGGAACGGCGACAGCGAGGTTCCGGTCATGCGCAAGGTCATCGACGGCATCGTTCAGCTGGCGGGGCCTCCGCGGGAGGAGCCCAAGACGCTCAAGGAAGTCGAATCCGAACTCAGCCAGAAAGAGGCGCTACCCCCATTGCCGGATGAAGCGCAGTCCTCTGGGGTTCCCCTCGCGGTCGAGCATGGTACGCCTGAAAATGAAGCGAAGGGCCAGCCTTACGGGCAAGAAACGGAAAACGGTCCTGCTGGCGGTGAAGGTTTCGGGACCGGGCCCGCTGAAGACGGGTCCGAGGAAGCTCCCCGTGCCGGAATGGTTGAGCCGGCCCCGGACACAGGAATGGTTTCGCCCGTCTCGGAAGGACACATTGCGGCTCCGGCGTTGGAAGGTCAGGAAGAGACAGCCGATGACGATGCGCGTCCTGCTCCGGACGGGTCCCCGACGCGGGACCCAACAAGGGAGAGCCAAGGCAAGGGATCGCGAGGAATGGTGACTGCGCTTGGTCTCGTTACTGTTCTTGGTCTCGGTTTCGGTGCGTATTCGGCAGGCTTGATTCCCCTTGGCCAGGACACCGCGCACCCCGATGAACTGCCGCTCGCCACGGAGTTGGCCACCGATGCGCGCGCACCCATCCTTTCAGCCGGCAACCCTTTGAAAGCGAAGGCCGCCTTTCGCGACTGCGACACCTGCCCGGATATGGTCGTGTTGCCAGGCAAGGACGGGCCAGGGCGTCTTGCTGCCGGGCGGTTTGAGGTGACTTTCGGTGAATGGCAGGCTTGCGTGGATGCCGGCGGCTGCGAGGCGGTTGCAACCTTCACGGACCCACGCCTGCCGGTCCACCCGGTCAATTGGAGCCAGGCCAAGGCCTATGCCGCCTGGTTGTCGGACAAGACGGGCGAGGTGTACCGGTTGCCGAGCCGTGATGAGTGGCAGACGCTGGCCAGTGCAGGTGCTCGGACAGACTATTGGTGGGGCGATGAATGGGAAGATGGACGGGCCGTGTACAATGCTGACACAGCCGAACCGGTCGGCGCGCTTGGCGACGCTGGCCTTAATGCGTGGGGCATTTCAGCAACGCTCGGCAATGTTCAGGAGTGGGGTCGCAGTTGCGTATCAGGACAAAGTCCGCCCTGCTACGTACCAAGTTTTGGGGCAGGGTTCACCTCAATCAAAGAACAACTTTATTTGAACGGCGAAGCCCGATTACATTCAAGCGATGTTGTTACGGACATCGGCTTGCGAGTTGTCCGGCGGATCAGGTTAGCCGAAGATTAAGTCATCCGTACCTTAATATTAGTCGTCTTAAGTCGGAAATTTTCAACGACTGAAAAATGTTTTGGTCCGGGGCAGCCTATTGTCACTTACTGCGACAGGCTTCGACAGGATTGTTGTGTTAGCTGAAACATGACGTATTTTTGTTCATATTGCGAACGATAGGTGTCAGAATATCTCTGTATGAGCCCATTCTTCTCCCATTCAGCCACAACCGTATTGAAGCGCTCGAGCATGCTGCGCGCTTCGGCCGTATCCGCCATGATCAGGTGGGCGGGCTGGCTGGCTACGGGCGGAAACTGGAAACAGAAGGCGCCTGTATCCAGACCAGCGTCTCGTATGGCGTCCCAGCCCGTGTAAACATTGACGATGGTGAAATCCGCCTCCCCATCATCAATCGCGCGCATGCAGCCTTGAAGCGATGGCCTGCGCATTTCCTGAACGCTCCCGGCGTTGATCATTGCCTGTACGCGTTCCGGGACCGACCAGCCCTCTTCCATGCACAGGGTCTGGTCCACAAGCGATGCGAACTTGAAGGTTCGGCCGACGTCTTTGCTACCGGCACGGGTGAACATCATGACCGGGATGGACTGGAAAGGTCGGGAATAGAGGTATTTCTCGCGCATTTCGGCACTGTCGAACCAGGGGAAAGAGCCGGGTACGCTGAGCGGGCCAACGCGATTGCGGGCTTCCGACCAACTCGGTGCAAATTCGACCTGGGCTTCGACACCGGCTTCGTCGAACATCATGCGGATCAACCATGCCGACAGGCCATCCTGTTCCTCCGCGGGGCGCTGGGGCATCATTTTTGCCTGCGTGTAAGGCATGTAGTCACCCGACGTGGACAGAAGCACCCGCGCCTCGGGCGCTGCAGTTTCTTCGTCACCATCGGCGGCAACCACCGTGTCGCAGAAGCGGCCCAGGCCGTCGTCGAGCTCCAGTTCCTTCTGTGCGAGCTGATCGAGAAACTTGTTGCGATGCATGGTCGCTTCGCCAATGTCCGTCATGCTGCGCAGGGCGTCGTTGAGTTCGCGTTGCAGTTCTTCGCCACCATCAATGTTCTTGCTGATGATGATCGATGCACCCGCCGGATCACCTCCAAGGCTGGGCTGGCTGATGATGCAGGTGGACTTGGCATCGCCCGGATCGATGACACCGCTCTTGACGCGCTCACGCAGCGCAGAAATTCCGGCATACTGGATTTCGGTGACCACATCGACGTCGCGGTCATTCAGAAGCCTTTCGAAACACTCCGTGGTGGACGCCGCTTCAACCACCGTGACACCATCGAATGTCACCTGGAGGCTCGCCACGTCCTTGGTCTGGTAGCCGGCCTGCTTGCAGAATGTCAGTCCGGAATAATCGGCCGACTTGCCAATGAGCTCGATATCCCCGGAGCGCACGAACGCCATGTAGGGCGTGTCGATGATGGCCTCTGTCAGGAGGTATTTTTCCCGCCTCTCGGGCGTTTCGACGTAGGGAAAGGACGCGACGACATCGCTCTCGATATCCTCCGCCTTCTGGAGTTCGTCAGCCACATCCTGCCAGCTGGGAAGTTCGACGAATTCAGGCTCATATCCGGCCTTGAGGAAAACCTTCTCCACGATCTCAACGGCACTGCCGGAGAATTCCGGTCCGGCGGGCGTGTCCTCGATCTGGATATAGGGTGCCCAGGCGCCTCCAACGGCGACTTGCAATGACGGCCGGTCGTCTTCGCCCTCCTTGTCGATGGGGATTATCAGCACGTCATTCACTTTTATGTCTTCGTAGCTGACCAGCTTGTCGCGATTGGCATCGAAGATCAGGCGCCATTTCCGGCCATCGCCGTAATAGTACGCTGCAATTGACGAGAGTGTCTGCCCCCGCGAGACCCTGTGCTCGGCAATGATTTCACTGTCGCTTTCCTGGGCCATCGAAGGCGCAGACAGGCCCGCGAGGCCCGTGGCAAGAAGGATGATGAATGCGACAATTACGATGTTCCGCATGTCCCCGACACTCGCCTCATCTAACCTGCTGTCCAGTGGATCAGCCGTGCCCCACGCCCGATGACCGAAATCTCTCGAGAAATTAGCAGTGCATGGCGCGTTGTGAAGTGGGAGAGCGACGTTTTTTTCATTCGCTTGACACAAAAAAGCCCGACCTTTCGGCCGGGCTTTTCAAATCACTCAGAAAGTCGACGCGA
>CAYMAP010000226.1:0-3982 GCA_964388425.1 uncultured Planctomycetaceae bacterium | reverse complement strand
GTTGACGAATCGCCCTGATGTTCCGTTCCGTCGACTTTTGAGGGGCGCATCAAACTGGGCATGACTCAGACGGTTTGGGGATTGACCCTGTATCGTTGACCTGCTAGAACTGCGCAGTCGAACGTTCAGCTCACCCTGTTGCCGGCAGGAACCGCGCCTTCCCGCAGAAAGACGACGCCCATGCCCCCCGAACCGTTTCTGGATATCAACGACCTGGACCTGGACAACGTCCTGTACGACCAGGACGCGATTTACAGTCTGCTGCCTCATCGCTACGAATTCAAACGGCTTGACGCGATTGTTCATCTCGATGTCCAGACCGGGCTGATGGCCGGGTATCACGATCTGCGCGACGACGAGTTCTGGCTCCGTGGGCACATTCCCGGCAGGCCGATCTTTCCGGGGGTGATGATGATCGAGACCGCCGCCCAACTCGTCAGCCATTACGCCATGTCGGCTTCGCAGCGCGAGGGGTTCCTGGGCTTCGCAGCCGTCGAAGACGTCAAGTTCCGCGGCACGGTCGGGCCGGGCCAGCGAATCATCATGCTCGGGAAGATGATCGAACTGCGTCCCCGCCGCTGTATCGGCCAAACGCAGGGCTTCGTCGACGGAAAAATAGTCTACGAGGGACGCATCACGGGGATGTGGATCTGACGGGCCTGCCATGACGGACTGGACCGGACGGTTCGAGACCCGCCTGGACGTCGAGTCCCCGCTCGACGAGCAGGCTCTCCGCACCGTCCCCGCCCGACGCGGCGTGTTCCTGCTGACCGATGAGGACGACCGCCCGGTCGTTCTCCTGACCGCCGCCGACATGCGCAGCCGGCTCCGTAAAAGGCTCGCCGAGCCGCTCGACGACCGGCCCTCCCGCCGGGCCGACCTCCGTCAAATCACCCGCTGGATTCACCTCCGAACCTGTTCGAGCCACTTTGAGACGGACTGGCAGTACCTTGAACTCGCTCGAAGGCTCTTTCCGAAGCGCTACCGGAAACTCGTCGCCTGGAAGCCGCCTTGGCTCGTGCAACTCGATCCCGCCGACGCCTACCCGCATTTCGCTCGGACACGCGACTTGGCGTACCTGCTCGGTGCCGGAACGAAAGCCGATCTCCGCGCGTGGGGGCCCTTTCCCACCGCGCGTGAGGCCGAGGCCTTCATCGAGGCCCTGCAAGACGGCTTCGACCTCTGCCGGAGCGTCTCCTGCCTCCGAAAAAGCCCCGTCGGCCCGCGCTGCGCGTACGCCGAAATGGGCCGATGCCTTTCTCCCGCCGACGGGTCGATCGCGATGGAGGACTACCGCACCCATCTCCGCCGAGCCGCCGACTGCGCCTCCGGCGACCGGAGCCGATTCGACGATCTCCGCAACCGAATGCAGCAGGCGTCGGCGGAACTGGCCTTCGAGCACGCCGCCGCATGGAAGCAACGCCTCGACCGCCTGGCCGTCCTCGACGAATCGCGCTACGAACAGACCGCCCCGCTGGAGGCCTTCCGCTGGCTGCTCGTCCAGCCCGGCCAGGGCCGGCGGGAACTGCAAGCCTTCACCGCCGGAGCAGGCTTCATCGCGGACCTCGGCCCGGTCTCGCTGCCGACCGACGTGTCCGTCCTGACCGCCTTGCTGCGACGCGCACGGGCGCTGTGCGACGACCCGCCGGAACCTGACGAGGCGGCCGGCCTCCGCATGGGCCTGGTCACGCGGAGACTCTTCAGCGAAGCCCCCCGTCGGGGTCTGGTCCGCCGACTGGACGAAACGCTCGGCCCGAGTTCCCTCGCCGAAGCAATTCAGCGCCAAGCCGACGACCTCCGCATCAGCGAGCCGATTCTCGAACGATCCGACCCGACGGACTGAATTTCCCCCCTCCCGATTCCGATGCACTTGAGGACGCGCACGACAGCCGCCCGTGCATCGACCGTCCCGGACAGGCAAGACCATGCTGTACCATCACGAACACGAGACCGCCTCACCTACCATCACACTCGACGACGACGCCCGCCAGGCCGAACTCGCCGACCTCCGCCGGACCGTCGCGACCCTGCGCGAACAACTCCGCCACGCCCAGCGCCTCGCGTCCGTCGGAACGATGGCCTCCATGGTCGTCCACGAGTTCAACAACATCCTCACCCCTGTCGTCAACTACGCCGAACTGGCCAAAAAGAAACCCGCCCTGGTCGACAAGGCCCTACGCATCGCCGCAGCCAACGGCCAGCGCGCCACCGACATCTGCCAGTCCATCCTCGGTCTCAGCCAGCAGGCCCAGCAGGGTCGATCCCGCTGCGAGGTCCGCGCCATCGTCCGCGAAGCCCTCACCGCCATGGCCCGCGACCCGCAACGCGATTTCATCGACCTCGAACTGAACATCCCCGAACACCTCACGATCGTGGTCCGCAAGATCGAACTCCAGCAGGTCCTGCTGAACTTGCTGATCAACGCCCGGTCGGCCGTCCTGGCCCGGCCCGCGCCGCGGCGGATCCGCGTCGCCGCCGACGCCGGGGGCAACGCCGTCCGGCTCGCCGTCGCCGACAACGGCAAGGGGATCGCGCCCGACGTCCTGCCGAGAATCTTTGAACCCTTCTTCACGACCCGCGGCAACGAGGGCGGCAACGGGCTAGGACTGGCTATCTGCAGGGACATCGTCCAGGCCATGGGCGGCGAAATCTCCGTTGACTCCGAACCGGACCACGGCGCGACATTCACCCTCGTTCTGCCCCAGTAGCCTCCTTCGCGTTCGATTCCGGCGAACCGCAATCAAAGGGCTGGAAAATCCTCCTGCCGACCTCTGACAAACCCCTCCAGACCCGTCTCAAAAGCCCTCCCGACAGTCAGGATTGGACCGGCCGGGGAACCGTCCTGCTCCTCGACGACGAACAGGCCGTCCTCGCCCTCGGCCAGCGCATGCTCCGCAGACTCGGCTTCGACGTCCTTACCGCCTCCGACGGACAACAGGCACTCGACGTCTTCGACCAGCACTCAAAAGACATCGACCTCGTCCTGCTCGACATGACCATGCCCCGCCTCAGCGGCGACCAGGTCTTCGCCGAACTCCGAAAGCACAAGCCCGACTTGCCCGTCCTCCTCGCCAGCGGATACAGCCAGCAGGAAGCCCACGACCGATTCGACCAGGACGACCTGGCCGGGTTCATCCAGAAACCCTACCGCTTCGACCAACTCCGCGGCCTCATCCGCGACATCCTCGTCGACTGACCGCCCAGGCGTCCGGCATGTACCGGCTGGGGTTTGTGCATCCGACGCACTCGCCCAGAAACACAAGCCCCGGGCAAAGCCGGGGCTGTTGCTTTCGTGCCGAGGAGTCGCCCTGATCTGTGTACGGGCTTGCCGAAACGAGCATCTGCCGTCTACCGCCCCCGTCGGGACCTAGGACGAGGTCGGCTGCGGTTTCTCCCGGCGGTGTTCGTTCTGCGGCGGGGCTCCGCCGAAGAACCTCTCTGTCTCGCTCTGCTGCGGTTTTGGGCCGCCTCGGATCGACGGGTTCGGTGCTGCTCGATGGCCCGCTTGCGTTTCGCCGCGCTCTCGGCGGAACTCGTCGTGTTCTTCGAGCCGCCCGAAGCCTCAGACGCTCGCTGACGTCGGCGTTGGGCCACGTCACCGAACAGATCCTCACCGTCGGCGTACCGGACCCGTCGGGCCGGTCGTTCGCCCGGCGTACGCGTGACGGTTCCGCTGTGCGTCGTCGTGTTGCCGTCTCGCGTCGACTGGCCCTCCATGACCCGCTTGCCTCCTCGGGCGTTGGTCACCGTTACGTCGTGATCCACTGTGTTGCCGTTTTTCGCATGCGTCCCATCCCGCGTCCGAAGGGTCTTGCCCTCGGGGCTGGTCACTTCGTGGTGGGTCGTGACGGTCGCGCCCTGCCTCGTTCGGCTGCCGCTGACGTTCCCCACCGTCTCGCCGCTTTCGTTCGTCCAGGCGCCTTCCCGGCTGACGGTGTTGCCGTCCTTGGTGTCCTGCCCGCTGTAGTTCAGAGTCTTGCTT
>CAYMAP010000225.1:0-4001 GCA_964388425.1 uncultured Planctomycetaceae bacterium | reverse complement strand
TTTGAGGGGCGCATCACAATAGGTAGCCGCATGATTGGCTCCGGTCGAACGATGTTACCGCAGGTCCCGGACGAGGTGCCGGAACGTCTCGCCTCGCTGCTCGTAGTGGGTGAACTGGTCGTAGCTCGCGCAGGCCGGGCTGAGCAGGACGACGTCTCCGGGTCGGGCTTGGTTGTGGGCCGCGTCGAAGGCTTGTTTGAGCGTCGTCACGACGGTCACGGGTTGATTCTCCCCGGGGGCGTTTTCGCGGATGCCATCGGCCAGCTTCGGGCCGGTCGCTCCGAAGCAGACGGCAGCCTTGGCACGGCCCGCGACGGCTGCGGCGAGGTCGTCGAAGTCCGCGCCCTTCTCCGACCCGCCCAGCAGGATCACGCACGTGCCGGCCGGGAAGCTGCCCAACGCGACGACCGCACCGCCGGGCGTGGTACACTTCGAGTCGTTGACGTATCGCACGCCGTCGATCTCGCCGAGGAGTTCCAGGCGGTGTTCCAGGCCGCGAAAGTTCCGCAGCACCCCGGCGGCGGGCTTGCGAGGAACGCCGAACTCGGACGCGACGGCCCAGGCGGCCTGGGCGTTGGCCTGGTTGTGTTCGCCCGGCACGGCCAGTTCGAACGGATCGACGGCCGGGTCGAAGTACGCGACTCGCCCGGGGACGTCCTCCGCCCAGGCCCGGCAGGCGGGGTCGGCGGCGTTGAGGATCAGCAGGTCCTCCGGGGACTGGTAGCGGCAGATGTTTCGCTTGGCCAGCACGTAGGCCTCCATGGAGCCGTGCCGGTCGAGGTGGTTGGGCTGGAGATTTGTCACCAGCGCGACCTGCGGGCTGAGGCCGACGATCGGCAGGTCTTCGAGCTGGAAGCTGGACAGTTCCAGGACGACGACGTGGTCCGGTCGGATGGTCGGCAGGTCGCCGAGCAGGCTTCGCCCGATGTTTCCGCCGAGGTGCGTCGTGCGGGCGGTCCGCAGGAGTTCGGCGGTCATGGCGGCTGTCGTGCTCTTGCCCACCGACCCGGTGATGCCCACGACGAACGCCGGACAGCGCTGGAGGAACAGGTTGATCTCCGTGGTCCGCGGGACGCCGGCGTCGACGGCCTGAACCAGGAGGGGGTGGGTCTTGGGGACAGCGGGGTTGACCACGAGCAGGTCGGCGGAGAGAAAGTCGGCTTCGCGGTGCCCCCCGAGGTGCAGCGTCAGGTCGAGGTCGGCGAGTTGATCGAGGGACTCGGCGAGGTCTTCGGGGTCTGCGGCGTCGGAGACGGTGACGGCAGCGCCCTGCCCGGCGAGCCATCGGGTCACGCCCGCGCCACCTCCGAAGCGTCCCAGCCCGAGGACGCTGACCCGCAGGCCGGCCAGGTCGGTCGGGACGGGCTGGGCGGGCGCGGTCACGTCGGCAGGGACTCCATCGGCCCGAGGGCCAGGGTGGTCGGTCGGGTCAGTTCACAGTCTTGGGCGAGGCGATGCACGTCGTCGCGCGTCACGGCGAAGAGGGTTTCGATCTGCGCCGGGAGGGGCTGATATTCCTTGCGGTAGACCCAGTCGAACCCGACGGCGGTGAGTCGGCCCATGGGCAGTTCGCTCTTGACGGTGGCGGAGGAGGCGATTTTGTTTTTCGCCGCTTCGAGTTCGCCCTCGGTGGGCCCGTCTTTGGCGAAGGCGGCGAATTCGTCGCGGACGATGTCCATCACGCGCTGGGCCTGGTCCGGGCTGGTCGAGACGAAGGTCATCATCCCTCCTGCTCCGTCCATGGGGCTGTAGGCGGTGTGGGCTTCGTCGGCCAAGCCGGTTTCGATGAGTGCGTAGTAGAGTCGGCTGCCGGAGCTGTCGCCCAGGATCGTCGCCAGCAGTTGGGCGGCGAAGCGGTCCTCGTCCTGGCAGCTCGGGGCGGGGGCCATCCACCCGAGGTTCTGGCGGGCGAGTTTGGCGTCGTGGAGGACCTCTCGGACGCGCGAGCCGGCCGACGGCTGCGTGTCGCGCTCGGCGGTGAAGGGCGTCCAGTCCCCGCAGGCGGTGCGGGCCTGGTCGAGGAAGGCGTCGAAGTCCAGGTTCCCCACGCCGACGAGCGTGAGGTTTGTCGGCGAGTACCGCCGATCGAAGTACGCCTGCATGTCGTCGCGCTTCAACGCGCCGATGGACTCGGTCGTCCCGAGGATGAGGTTGCCCAGCGGGTGCGAGTCGAAGTGGCGGGCCATCAACTGTTCGTAGAGCGTGAACTGCGGGCGGTCGAGGTACATGGCGATCTCTTCCTGGATGACGCCCTTTTCGGTGTCGAAGTCGTCCCCCCGCAGGCTGGGTCGGAGAATGTCGCAAAGCAGCTCGAGCAGGTCTCGCTGGAACTCCGGCAGGACGGCGGCGAAGTAGACGGTGTTTTCCTCGCTGGTGAAGGCGTTGTACATCGCGCCGAGCCGGTCGAATTGGAGGTTGACGTCGAGGGCGGATCGGCGGGGCGTGCCCTTGAAGACCATGTGTTCAAGGAAATGGCTGACCCCGGCGACTTCGGGGGTTTCGTCCCGGCTGCCGGTGCGGACAAAGAACCCCGCCGCCAGCGAGGTCGCCTGCGGGGAGACCTCGGCGATGATGTCCAGGCCGTTGTCGAGTTGCGTCTGGCGGAACTGCATGTCAGGAATCCTTGGCGAGGCGTTGGGCGGCTTCGAGGGGTTTCGGGCCGACGGTCAGGACCGTGAAGTCCTCGGCGGGCCAGCGGTCGAGGTAGTCGAGGATGTCGCGTTCGGTGACGGCTTCGATGGCGCGGGAGATGTCCTCGAGCGTGCGGAGCGCTGCGAGGTGGTAGTAGTCGTTGACGAGGCTGCCGGATCGGTTGGAGGTGCTGGCGCCCTGCATGACGAGGCTGCTGCGGAGCTGGATTTTCGCGCGGGTGAGTTCCTCCTCGTCGATGCCCTCGCGGAGTCGTCGCAGTTCGCCGACGGTGACCTCGAAGGTCTGCTCGGCCAGGTCGGGGCGCGTGCCGGCGTAGGTGAAGAACCCCGCGTGGTCCTTGAGGCTGACGTAGCTGGTCGAGACGTGGTAGGCCAGTCCGCGTTTTTCGCGGACTTCGGTGAAGAGTCGGCTTCCCATGCCGTGTGCGAGGACGGTCTCGGCCAGACGTGCGGCATAGTAGCCTTCCTGGGCGATCGGCACGGCCGGGTGGGCCAGGGCGATGTGCGTCTGGGCGGTATCCTTCTCGATGTGAGCGACCCCGCCGGCGGGACTTCTGGTATCGGGGAGCGGGACGGGCTCGGCGGTGAAGTCGCCGAACTGTTCCTCGACGGTCGCGCGGAGTGCGCCCCAGTCGAATTCGCCTGCAACGCCGAGCAGGCAACCGGCCGGCGTGAGGCGGGCCGCGAGGTGCTCGCCGAGGGCCTGCGGCGTCATGGCTGCGAGGCTCTCGGGGGTACCGAAGATCAATTGACCCAGCGGGTGGGGGAAGAACCGCTCGCGAAGAAGGTAGGTGCATTTGCGTGCGGGTTCGTCGTCGAGGCCGGCTAGGTCCTGGGCGACGAGCTGTCGGCAGGCGTCGAAGCCCTCGTCGGGCAGGCGGGGTCGGCCGAGCAGGTCGGCGTAGAGGCCCAGCACGTCCGGGAGGGTCCGCCCGAGCTGGACGGCCGAGAGCAGCAGGTGGCGGGAGTGGACGGCTTCGCCGTGCTGGCAGCCAAGCGCGTCGAGGGCGTCGTTGAACTGTCGGCTGTCGCGGTCGCCTGCGCCGCGGAAGAGCCACTCCACCCCGACCGACGCAGCCCCTTCGCAGCCGGCCGGGTCCAGCGAGGCCCCGGCGGGAACGGCGAACGTCACCGCCGTCGAGGCGACCTGCTCCATCGGCTGGGCCAGCAGGACCAGGCCCGACGGGAATTCGTGCGTGTAAAACGTCTCGCTCACTCGGTTGCCCCTTTCGATATCCAGGCAGGGAGGACATTGTAGCGGACGGGCGGGGATTCGCAACGGGGGGAACCGACGGGAAATCTTCGATTTTGACTGCCGAGGGAGTATACTCCCGACCGATCGTTTTCAGG
>CAYMAP010000224.1:0-4004 GCA_964388425.1 uncultured Planctomycetaceae bacterium | reverse complement strand
CTTGAGACAATCCACCGTGCAGGAGCCCGTCATGGCCTTTGCACTTCTACGATCAGCCCCGAAGGGGCGATACAAATGACGCTTTTCCCATGAACGTCGTCCTCATCGGCATGAAGCATTGCGGCAAGAGCACGGTCGGCCGGGGCCTGGCCCGGGACCTCGGCGAACCCTTCGTCGACACCGATCAGCGGATCGAGGCGCTCTTCGCCGCGGACCACGGCTCGCGCTGCACGGTGCGTGAAATCTTCGCCAACCACGGCGAGGCATGCTTCACCGGCCTCGAACGTCGCGTCGTCCGGGCGCTGGCTTCGGACATGCGAGACAGCCAGGACAGCCGAATCGTCGCGATGGGCGGACACACCGCGCTGCAGCCTGAACTCCGGCCGATCATCCGCGAGATGGGCCGGGTCGTCTACCTCTGCGTCGACCCGGCCGAGCTGCTCCGACGCGTCCTGGCCGGAGGCGTCCCGCCGTTCCTCGACCCGGCCGATCCGAAGGGTTCCTTCCACGCACTCTGCCGACAACGCGCCCCGGTCTACGAGTCCCTGGCAGACCTGACGGTCGACCTCGACGGGCTCACCCCCGAGCAGTCTGTCCACAGAGTCCTCCGCGAACTGTCCGCCGATTGACCCGCGTGTCGTTAGCCGCGCCGGAGGAGGTAGCTTCCGAGGCCGGCCAGGCCCAGGCAGCCGGGGCCAGTGGCCGATACGCCGCAAGCCTGATTCCTGAGTGGGAAGAGGCGGCGGGCACGGGATTGAGCGTCATGGGCGAGGCCCACAGCTGTTTACCGTCGCGCGGTTGCATCCGCGGGCAAATCGTGTAGGATGGGGCTTTCTTCGGCAGGAGCATGGCATGAAGGTCTGGCTGAACGGGAATCTAGTGGACGAGCAACACGCGGTGGTCAGCGTCTTCGACCACGGGCTGCTGTACGGCGACGGGGTATTCGAGGGCATCCGCGTATACGGCGGGCGGATTTTCCAGTGTAAGGCGCACCTGGACAGGCTGTTCGCCTCGGCCGACGCGATCCGGCTGCCCATGCCCTACGACGCCGGGCAGCTCGAGGAAGCGATGCGGCAGGCGGTCGAGGCCAACGCCATCACGGACGGGTACATCCGGCTGGTCGTCACGCGCGGGCCGGGCACGCTGGGGCTGGACCCCCGGCGGTGCCACCCCCCCAGCGTCATCATCATCGCCGACACCGTCGCGCTCTACCCGCGGGAATACTACGAACACGGCATGCCGGTCATTATCGCCCGCACCCGCCGAAGGGCCGACTCCGTTCTGCCCCCGCGGATCAAGAGCCTCAACTACCTCAACAACATCGTCGCCCAGATTGAGACCCAGGAAGCCGGCGTGCCCGAGGCCCTGATGCTCAACGCCGACGGGGAGGTCGCCGAAGCCACCGGCGACAATATCTTCATCGTCCACAACGGCCAACTCCTCACGCCTCCGCCCGAGGCGGGGATTCTGCTGGGCATCACCCGGTCCGTGGTCATGCTGCTGGCTGAGCGGATGGGCATTGCGGTCCGGCAGAAGAGGCTGATGCCAGCGGACGTCCACGCCGCCCAGGAATGCTTCCTGACCGGCACGGCTGCGGAGATCGTCGCCGTGACCAGCGTCGACAGGCTGTCGATCGGCGACGGAGAGGTCGGACCGATCACCCGAAAGCTCCTGGCCGCCTTCCGCGACTTCACCGCCACCGACGAGCAGGTCCCCTACGCGGGGTGAGGCCATCTGTTTCCGCAGCCGGGCGGCCGAGCTACACGTCACGCCCCGGGCGGATGGAGGTCTTTCGATCCAAAGGACTGCCAGGCCACACCCGCCGCTCCGACCGCGCCGGCCTGCGAGCCGAGGTCCGCGATGACCACCTCGGTCAACACGTCCGTCACCGACCAGTGGAGATCGCGAAGGTGCCGGCGAACCGGTCCGAGCAGGTCCTCGCCCGCGCCGGTCATACCCCCGGCCAGGACGATGCGGGCGGGGTCGAAGATCCGGCAGATACTCACGCAACCCAGCGCGAGGTGACGACAGGCCTCGTCCCAGATTTCCTCCGCCAGCGGGTCCCCGTCGCGCCGGGCGCTGACGATATCGGCTGCGTCGATCGTCCCGGTCCGGCCGAGGCGGTCAGCCAGTGGACCGGCGTGGTCGCGCCGGCGGATTTCCGCGACGGCGTGCTGGGCGATCTTCGAGGCGGCGCAGTACATCTCGAGGCACCCGATCTGCCCGCAGCCACACTCCCGCCCGCCCGGGTGGACGATGACGTGCCCGAGTTCCGCGCCGATCTCATGACTGCCGTGGAGGATCACGCCCTCCTGGATGACCCCGCTGCCCAGCCCCGTCCCGAGCGTCAGCAGGATCATGGTCCCCTCGCCTCGACCGGCCCCGCAGAGGTACTCGCCGAAGGCCGCGGCGTTGGCGTCGTTTTCCATGACGGCGGGCAGGTCGAGGGCCTGACCTACGCGGTCGCGCAGGGGAAACCCGTCCATGCCGGGCACGTTGGGCAGGCGGTGGATGATGCCTTCGGAAAGGCTCGCCGGTCCCGGCGCACCGATCCCCACGCCGAGGATGCTCTGGCGGTCGAGAGACTGCTCCTCGATGAGTTGCTCAACCCCGACGACCATCTGCCGAACGATACCCTCGGCCCCGCGGTCGGCGTGGGTGGGAACCTGAACGATCGGGCCGGGTCGACGGTCGGCGTCCAGGGCGGCGGCCTTGATGTTCGTGCCCCCGAGGTCGATGCCGAGGCACCGGATGTCGTCGCGGTCAGTCTGCGGGGGGGTGGACATCACAGCATCCTGCGGAGAGTGAAGGACGCGCGATATTTCTTGCCTTCGCGCCGGAGGACCACGTCGATCTTTCGGCCGGGCTCGCTGCGCAGCAGCCGGCGGATTTCGGCCAACGAGACATCCGCGGTTTTCTCTCCGGCGACCTGTAGCAGGAGATCGCCCTCGGTCAGGCCCGCTTTGGCGGCGGGGGAGTCGGCGTCGACGGAGTGGACCGTCACGCCGTCGGGTTTGGCCAGCAGGTGCAGCCCGGACATGTCATTCTCGTCGGGGCGGTCGAAGTCCTGGCCGGGCTTGAGGTAGGCGCGGTTGCCGGGCGAGTCGATCGTGACGGTATGGCGTGAAAGGAAGCTCAGCCCCAGCATGCCGTACTGCCCGCCGCGCTCGAAGACGAGGTGTTTGTACGTCAGGTCGCCGGCTTGGAGGGTGCTGAGTCGGCCGGCTTGGCTGGCGACCTCGCCCCGCGCCGAGCCGAGCGTGACCTTCCGGAGGTTGATGATCTCCCCGTCGGCGACGAGTTGGTCGAACAGCCCGCCGGGCAGCGTGCCCGTGCCCATGTAGCCCGTATCGACCATGAGGACGGCGTTATATTTCGGGCCCAGGCCGACCATCAGCAACGGCGTGGCGTGGGGGGTCGAGGACATCTTGACCTGCACGCCCCATTGCGGGTGGGGGCGGTCGTCGGATTCGTAGAATCGCACCTCGCGGGCGTCGAAGTCCATCTGTACGACGTGCCGCCGCAGCAAACCCATGCCGATCACCCCGCGGACGTCCAACCCGGTGACCTCGCGGAGTTCGGTGAGGTCGACGCAGTAGACCGGCCCGCCTCGGCGCAGATCGATCGGCCCGACGCGGGCATCGGGAGCGTAGTAGGTGCTGGCCTGGTGGGTCTGGCCCTCCTCCGTCGTGACGGTCAACGTGTTCTTCGGCTCGCCGAGCAGCTTTTCCAGCGACTTGTCGAACGTCGTGTGCGACGCGCCGAAATCCATGAGGAACGGGTACGTCTCGCCGTTCATCGTCACCGGCAGGACAAGGTGAGGGCTGTCCCCGCCGACCTTGAACCGGGCTAGCAGCTTCGGCGGCTCGGCGGTGACCGACCCGACCCCAGCAAGCACCGTAACGGCGAGGATCCTGAATGTGTTCATGCAGACTCTCACGGGACGGACATTATAGACGCCTCCCTCAGAACTGCCAAGAACACGCTGGGAGGACCGTTTTGGG
>CAYMAP010000223.1:0-4041 GCA_964388425.1 uncultured Planctomycetaceae bacterium | reverse complement strand
TATTGGTCAGGCGGTAGGTGAGGAGGGCGGCGGGAATGGCTGAGGTCTCGGCATCGCCGGGGATCATGGGGTTGAAGGCTTCGAGTTCGACGGCCAGGGGGAGTTCGTCATCCTGGAATTCGATGCGGGCTGTGGGGTACGTGCCGTGAAAGACGGCCTCGGCGAAGCGCGGCAGGCCCGGCAGCCCGGACGGGCGAAGCCCGCCGGGGCTGAAGTGAGGCGGCAGGAGGCGGCGTTCGACGATGCGGGCGAAGGTCTCCTTGCCCTTCTTGCAGAACAGCCAGGGCATGGTGTAGGGCGGGCGGTAGTGGAGGTTGGGGTTGTTGTAGATTTCCCAGTCGCGCAGCTGCCCCCGGCCACCCAGGCCGATCGTGCCCGTGCCGATGCCGCCCAGCGGGAAGGAGATTTCCTGCAGGGCCTCGCCGGTGTAGACGGGCAGGTCCGGGTCGCGGAGGGTCTGTCGGTCGTAGGGAACGTTGGATTGCGATTGTTTCCGGGCCATGGGGAAGTCCTTCGGTGTTTGCAGGTTCAGTGTTTGAAGGTCGCAGTATTCTGTGTTGGGGCGTTGCATGTTGCAAGGGGGCGGTTACAATCGTTCCAACTTGCAGCCCAGCAGGAGCCTTCATGAAGACACTCAACGAAAACGCCTACGTGCTGAACGTCATGAGCGACGACCATCCGGGGATCGTCGCCGCGGTCGGCGGGGCCGTCAGCGCTGACGGCGGGAACATCGACGCCGTCAGCCAGACCGTTCTGGAAGGGTACTTCACGCTGATCATGATCGTCAGCTTCGGCGAGCGTATCGACCCCGACTCCCTGGCTGATGAAATCCGCGGAACGCACGAGGGGTTTCAGGTGGTCGTTCGGCCGTACAAGCCGTTGCCGGAACCGGACGAGCCGGTCGAACGGTTCGTGGTGACGGCCTTCGGGCAGGACCGCCCGGGCATCGTCCTGCGGTTCAGCCAATACCTCGCGGGCAAGGACATCAACATCACCGACCTGTACGGCGACCGGAAGGGCAATGAATTCGTGCTGATCGGACAGGTCGAGGTTCCGATGCACTGGGATATCGGGCACCTTCAGGCGGACCTCGAAGAAATGGGCCGAGAGGCCGGGTACACCGTCCGGCTGCAGCACGAGAATATCTTCGTGGCGACGAACCAGCTTCGGCTGTCCAGCCAGGATCTGCCGGCGCGGCCGGAGTAAGGGTGGAAGGAAACCCCATGTTACGCACGGAAGAAATCTTATCGACGATCGAGATGCTGCACAGCGAGCACCTGGACGTGCGGACGGTGACGTTCGCGCTGAACCTTGACGACTGTGCGGCGACGAGTATTGAAACCGTCTGCCGAAAGGTCCACGACAAGGTCCTCCACCGCGCCGGTCGGCTGGTGGAGGTCTGCAACCGGGTGGGGGGCAAGTACGGCATTCCGGTGACGAACAAGCGGATGGCGATTTCGCAGGCGTCGAGTCTGCTGGCCGGTCACGGTCGGGCGGCGGCGGTGCAGTTGGCACGGACGCTGGACGACGCGGCGGGCGAGTGCGGGGTGGACCTTGTCGGCGGATTCACCGCGCTGGTCCAGAAGGGCGTCACGCCGTCGGAGGCGATGGTGATCGACTCGCTGCCGGAGGTGCTGGCCGATACGCAGCGCGTCTGCAGCAGCGTGAACGTCGCGACGCGCAAGGCCGGGATCAACATGGACGCCGTCTACCGCATGGGCCGGATTCTGCCGGAGATTGCCGACGCAACGCGCGACCAGCGGGGCTTCGGCTGTGCGAAGCTGGTGATCTTCGCCAACATCCCCGAGGACAACCCGTTCATGGCCGGTGCGTACATGGGCGCCGGCGAGCCGGAGGCGACGGTGAACATCGGCGTCTCCGGGCCGGGCGTGGTCTGCAGCGCACTGAAGCGACGGATCGAACTTGGCGAGGACCTGACGCTGGGCGATCTGGCTGAGGAAATCAAGATCACCAGCTTCCGCGTGACGCGGGTGGGTGAGTTGATCGGGCGCGAGGTCGCGCGGGAACTCGACGTGCCGTTCGGGATCGTGGACCTTTCGCTCGCCCCCACGCCGACGGTGGGCGACAGTGTGGGGGAGATCCTCAAGGCGCTGGGCATAGCGAAGATCGGAGCGCCGGGCAGCACGGCTGCGGTGGCGATGCTCAACGACGCGGTGAAAAAGGGCGGGGCCTTCGCCTCCAGCAGCGTCGGCGGACTCAGTGGGGCGTTCATCCCCGTCAGCGAGGACGCGACGCTCGGCGAGGCGGCCGAGGCCGGCGAACTGACGCTCGAGCGGCTCGAGGCGATGACGAGCGTCTGCTCCGTCGGGTTGGACATGATTGCGGTCCCGGGCGATACGAGCCCGGAGACGCTGGCGGCGATCATTGCCGACGAAGCCGCCATCGGGGTCATCAACAACAAGACCACCGCCGTCCGCGTCATGCCGATCCCCGACAGCAAGCCGGGCGACGTCGTAGAGTTCGGCGGGCTGTTCGGCAAGGCGGTGGTGATGGAAGTCCGCAACTCCGGAGCGTCGGATGCGTTCGTGCGTTTCGGGGGACGGATTCCCGCACCGATCCAGTCGTTGGGGAATTGAATGACTGACCAGGCGGAGAAATGGCAGCCGGATGAGTTTTCAGGTGAGATTCAGCAGGCTCCGTCGTGCGCGTTGGTTCTGTTCGGCTGTACGGGGGACCTGGCGAAGCGAAAGATCGCCCCGGCGTTGTATAACCTGTTGCAGGAGAGATTGCTGACCGACCGGGTCGCCGTCGTCGGCATCGGTCGGCGGGACTGGACGGACGAGACGTTGCGGGAGCATTTCCGCGAGGCGATGGGCGAGTTTTCTCGCACCGCGCCGGAGCCGGCCCTGCTCGACGGGCTTCTGGAGCGAACGTTTTACCAGCGGGTGAACGTGGGCGCCCCGGCGGACTACACCGCGCTGGCCGAGAGGCTGGGCGAATTGGACGCCTCGTTCGGGACGGGCGGAAACCGGCTGATCTACGTTTCGATGGGTCCTGAGTTTTTCAAGCCGGTGGCTGAGAACCTCGCCGCGGCGGGCCTGAACCGTCCGGCCGGGGATGGAGAGTTCGCCCGGCTGGTCGTGGAGAAACCGTTCGGGCACGACCTGTCGGAGGCGAAACAGCTCAACCGCGACCTGCGGGAGCACTTCGACGAGGAGCAGATTTGCCGCATCGACCACTACCTGGGCAAGGAGACGGTGCAGAACCTCCTCGTGCTGCGGTTCGCCAACTCCCTCTTCGAGCCGCACCTCAACCGCGACCACGTCGAGAGCATCCAGATCACCGCGGCCGAGACGGTCGGCATGGAAGGTCGGCGGGGTGCGTATTACGAGACATCCGGCGCGTTGCGAGACATGATCCAGAACCACCTGCTGCAGGTGCTGGCGTTGGTGACGATGGATCGGCCTTCCTGCCAGCGGTGCGAGGCGGTGCGCGATGCCAAGGCGGAACTGCTGCGATGTGTCCAGCCGTTCAACGACGTGCAGGTCTCCCGCGGGACGCTGCGGGGGCAATACGAAGGCTACCGCGACGAGGAAGGCGTGTCAGCGGACTCGCAGGTCGAGACGTACGCGGCGATTCACGCCCGGATCGACAACGACCGCTGGCGGGGCGTGCCGATGCTGTTGCGGACGGGCAAAAAGCTCGCGGCCAAGACCACGCAGATCGTCGTCACCTTTCGCCGCAGCGCGCATGAGCTGTTCGTCCACGAGGGCTGCGACCTGCGGGGAACGAACAGCCTCGTCGTACGCATCACCCCCAACGAGGGTGTGCTGGTGGGCTTCGACGCCAAGGTGCCTGGCCAGGGGATGCTGCTTCGGCCGGTCAAGATGCAGTTCCTGTACGAATCGGCGTTCGCGTCGGCCTCGCCAGAGGCCTACGAACACCTGCTGCTGGACGCGATGCGGGGCGACTCGACGCTGTTCATCCGTGGCGACGAGACGGAGGCCGCCTGGGCGGTGGTCGACAGCATCCGGCAGGGCTGGTTGGCGGGCCTGGACGGCGGGGTCAAGCCCTACGCGC
>CAYMAP010000222.1:0-4041 GCA_964388425.1 uncultured Planctomycetaceae bacterium | reverse complement strand
GTTGCGTTGGAATGGGCAATCAGCGTCTCCGTCGTCGTCGGGCCAACAGTCCCAACGACCCGCCGGCCAGCAGGGCCATCGTCCCCGGCTCGGGGGTGAGGACCACGTCGTCCAGCGCAGGGCCGTGATTGCTCGCCTGCTCCAGGTCGCCCTCGAGCGACATGAACGAGAGCGTCATCTCATCGGCGTAGAAACCTTGCCCGATTTCCAGCAGATCGGGATCGGCGAAGAACTCGAAGGCGACCCGCGTCCAGTCCGCACGGGAACCGCCCGTCGGGTATCCCGGGATACCCGGCTGTCCCGAGCCCGCATTGCCCTGCCAGTCGAACCAGAAGACGAGACCTTCGAGACCCTCGTTGACTGTGGGGGAGAGGGAATCGTCGACGTCACGCGCGAAGAGGCTCTCGCCGAGCGCCTGGGCGTTGCCCCAGCCGTCGTTGATGTTCGTCGTCCCGCCGGAATTGAAGGCGTCGGCGTCGTTGAGGTCGACCTCGCTGTAAGCGACGCGTGTGCCCTCGCTGCCACCCTCGGCAGCGAGGGGGTTCCAGACGTTCACGTCTGCATCGACGTTCGTGTCGTGGTCGAAGACCTTGACGTTGCTGTAGTTTTGCAGATTCAGGGCTTCGAAGGTACCGTAGGTCTGCCCGGTCTGGTAGACGCTCTTGTCGCCCACGCCGACCTGAATCAGCATCGGCCTGGGATTGCTGCCCTGATACATGTTCACGGACATGTCGAACTCGACGGTGTAGGTCTGGCCGGGGGTGACGGCGAAGGTCTGCTGGACGCCCCCGCCTCGGGTACAGCTCAGATCAAGGGAGATTTTGTCGTCAGAGGCGGTGTCGAAGCCGGTGGAGAGATCGACGGTTTCCCAGTAGCTGCTCTTGACGTCGATGTTCCCGTAGACATCCCACCCGGCCATGCCCTCGGTGGGCAGGTAGTTGTTGTTGACGTAGGAGTTGCTATTCTCCGTGTGGGCCGGGTTGACCAGCAGGGCCGGACTACCCCCTTCGAGGTTCCGCTCCTCCATCCGCAGCCAGGACACCGGCGTGTCCACGGCGGCGGGATAGGTCTTGAAGGTCGACCAGACCCCGCCGGCCCCGGCGTTCCAGTTCGAGGTGGGATCCCCGTCGAACGATCCGCCGGGATGGCTGACGGTGGCGTCGTTGTCCCAGTCCTCGAAACCGGGGTTCGACAGGAGGTTCTGGCCCATCGCTGGTGCGACGAACGCCAAGGCCAGGGCGATCGTCACAAGGCTCGATACAAATACGCGGTTCATATCCCGCTCCTTTCAAGGGGAGTCTGCGCACAGTACGCCCGCGGGATGGCAGGAATGCACGGCTGCGACTCCGTTGTTGATGTACGGCTCTTCCCCCGCTGAGCAACTCAGGGGAGGGGACTGGTCGTGGTTCGCTCTCTGTGGGGTTCGAACGGAAGGACGCCTTCCCGGCGCAGCCCTCACATTCCGATAGGCTCATCCTGTCTCGGCTCGCGACAGGTCTCGATTGCGGCTCATAGGGATATCCTATCCCTGCGATGCTACATTCTAATCGCAGGGGGCGACAATGTCAAGTGTACAGGTACTATTTTTTGACACTTCCGAATAAAGACGCCTCCCTCAGAACTGCCAAGAACACGCTGGGAGGACCGTTTTGGGGATGTCACTCCAGGGCACCTTGAAAAATTCACTTTTCGGCCTCGCTGGTCTTTTCACTCCCTGGCGGCATCGCAAAAAACGGCGGAATATGAGCCCATATGCACCATTTTTTGCTCTTTGCCAGAAAGCGAAAATCCTACGCGATACCCGAATTTGAATTTTTCAAAGTACCCTCCATTCTTTGCGTTGACGAATCGCCCTGATGTTCCGTTCCGTCGACTTTTGAGGGGGCGCATCCATAGAAATGTCCGGTTCACGCGGACGTCGGCAGGTACAATGGTTATGGGAATTGTTGGGAATCATTGGCTGAACTGGGAGCAGAACTCCATGCCCGCGACAGAACGATATTTTTCCCCTGAACGAGGTCGCCTGCGGAACGTCGGTTGCCTCGGTTCGCTGGTTTGCGGTGGGTTGGGGTTGGCTGTGCTGTCCGGAGTGGACGTCGGCTGGCTGCCGAGGCGGTGCCCGATTTCCGGGATCCCGATGGGGGAGGACCTGCTGCTGGTGGCAGGGGGGCTGTTGGCGCTGGCGCTATTCTGGCCGGGGGCGTTCCGGCCGATCTACGTTATGGCAGCGCTGGCGGCCTGGCCGATCCATCGGCTCTCTCGCGGCCGGACGCCGGTCGACCGCGGCCGGGAGGACTCGGCACAGCACAACGGGCCGCCGTGATGGGATTGAAGGGGACAGGCTACTTCATGCTTGCGTTTGTCGCTGCGTTGTGGGTTGAGGTTGGCTTCCATCCGGTCCCGGCGGGAGAGGAACTTCGCTCGGCGGTCCGGCAGCTTGCGGGCCCTGCGCCTGTCTGCCACCCGTTGGGCAGGGCAGACAATCGGCCGACCCGCGCGAAGCAGCCCGATGAGGCCGTCGCGGAGGAACTTCTTCTGCGGCAAGGTCAAATCCGAGTGGATCGAATGCAGACGCCTCCCTCAAAATTTGACGGAACGGAACATCAGAGCGATTCGTCAACGAAAACAAACGAGTTACAGTTGTCTTGAACTACTGGCGCTCATCCTCGCCCGCAGTCTCTGCGCTCCAGTGATTCCCTCTCGGCCCAACGGCCCCGATAAAAATCCTACAGTTTGAGCAATTTTTCCACTTGCAGAATCCGCTTTCCGGGTGTATAAGGGAACGGTATGAACTGGCCCTCCCGCTCAGAGGGTCCAGCACGATGCTCAATCCAGTATAACGAAACGCTGATGGGGCGGTTCTGCCTGCACTCTCGGTGCGCGCAGGGTCATCCCGGTAACCTTTTGCTCAGAAGGTAGTGCGCGCAATGACCGATGTCGGAGGAGACAACGTGTTAGCTCAAACCGAACGATTGTCCGAGGCTCTCCGGGACGACGAACCCCGGCTGATCGGGCACAGCAGCTCGTTCCAGCAACTGCTGGAGGTCGTCGACGCCGTAGCCACCAACGATTGCGTCGTTCTTCTGGAAGGCGAGTCCGGCACGGGCAAGGAACTCATCGCCAAACGCATTCACCTGCGTTCGCACCGGGCCGAGAACCCCTTCATCCCCGTCAACTGCCCCGCCGTCAGCGAATCGCTCTTCGAGAGCCAGTTCTACGGCCACGTCAAGGGCTCGTTTACCGGCGCCCAGGGCGACACGCTCGGCATGGTCCGGGCCGCGGAGAACGGGACGCTGTTTCTCGACGAAATCGGCGAACTGCCCCTCCACCTCCAGCCCAAGCTGCTGCGACTGCTCCAGGAAAAGGAAGTCACACCCGTCGGCGGGACCGAAGCCATCCGCGTCGACGTCCGCTTCGTCGCGGCCACCAACCGCTCCCTCGCCAAAGCCGTCTTCGACGGAAAGTTCCGCCGGGATCTCTACCATCGGCTCAACGTCGTCCGCATCCACGTCCCGCCGCTGCGCAGCCGCCCCGAGGACATCGGAGAACTGCTGGATCACTACCTGCCGTTCTTCGCCGCGGAGTACGGCCTGGAACCGAAACCCATTGCCCCGGGCGTTCGCAAGCAACTGCTGGACTACCCCTGGCCGGGCAACGTTCGCGAACTGACCTGCTGGGTCGAACGCCTCTACGCGGCCAACCTCCCGCCGATCCCGCCCACGCCGGAAGTCTGGGACGACCGGTACGCCACCGGCCAGCCCGCCCACCAGCCGACGTCCGAAACGCAACCCGAACCGGCCGAGACGCAGACCGCCCACCCCACCAGCCCGGCCTCGCTCGAAGACGCCGAACTCCAGGCCATCCGCAACGCCCTGGAACGGACCAACCATAACCGCTCCGCCGCCGCCCGCCTGCTCGATATCCATCGCACGACACTCCTGCGGAAAATGAAGCAGTACGGCCTGTCGTAACGAAGCCTACAGGGCACCTTGAAACATTCGATTTGCGAGATCGCGCCGAGACTTTGCTTGCTGCCAAGGA
>CAYMAP010000221.1:0-4075 GCA_964388425.1 uncultured Planctomycetaceae bacterium | reverse complement strand
TCAAAAAGCGGGCGAAGGGAGTCGAACCCTCAACATTCAGCTTGGAAGGCTGACGCTCTAGCCATTGAGCTACGCCCGCAGTATCCGGATATTGTACCCCGGACGCCGAAAGGTGGCAACCAGGCGTTCTGGCTTCAATGCGTCTGATGTGAGGTTCGGGGTCAAACTCAGCGGGTGGTCTTTGCCGGCTGGAACAGTCGAGGGCGGTCGGGGGCGAGGCGGAGTTGGCCGGAGGCGTCGTCGCGGATGAGGAGGGTATCGCGGCGGAACTGCCCGAGATCGGCGTAGACGGGCAGCAGACCGGTGGCGATGGTGACGTCCTGGGTGCGACGAACGGCGTAGACGGTCAGGCCGTCGGATTCGGTGACGAGGAGCGTCCGATCGGCCTGGGGCCAGGGCCAGGCCAGCATGGGCACGGCCGACAGGACCAGGGCGACCAGCAGCAGGCGGCGCCGCGTCCTACGGACGAGGCAGGCGGCGAGCAGACAGGCGGCGAGGAGAGCGGCGAAGAACAGAATCCGTCGGCGGGTATCGTTGGGCCAGGCGGGAAGGTCGGCCTCGAAGGGGAGGCATCGGTCGGGCTGGATGAGCCGGCGGGTACGGAGTTGCCCGACGGGCCAGGCGACTTCGGCGGTCGCGGATTTCGACCGAACGACGGGGTCGGCGGACAGCAGCGTGACGCGATAGGTCTGCCGGGCCTGGACGGCGGGAAGAGCAACGGGCACCTCGGCGGGTTGGCCGGGGGTCAGCGTGACGGGAACCTCCACGATCGGTCCGCCGGCGACGGGCTGGAGGCTTGCGAGGTCGAAGGCCGACGCGGAGGAATCATCCAGGCGAAGACTGAGCACGGCGGCGGCGAAGGGACCGTCGGACGGTCTCGGCTGGAGGGAAGCGACCACCGCCGACCCGCCGGGCTGGGCAGCGAGGCTGAGGCCCGGCAGCAGGCTGAGAGCGAGTATGGTCAGGACGCTTCGCATGCCTTTACGAGTTGTCGGGCACGGAGGACTTCGGCGACGGACCATGCCTGGGCGCAACAGCCCCGGGGGGTGTGGGGCGGGTCGCCGTCGAAGATTTCGCTGACCTGCCCGAGGCAGGCGTCGTTGAGGTGTCCGTCGAATCCGGCGAGATAGCCTTGGGCGCGTTTGACCGCGGGTGGGTTGGTCGTGGCGCCTTCGACCTGGAGGTAGGCTTCGATGAACGGTCCGATCAGCCAGGCCCAGACCGTCCCCTGGTGGTAGGCGCGTTCGCGGGATTCCCAGCTCCCGCCGTAGCGTCTGCGGTAGCGTGGGTCATCGGGGGACAAGCTCCGCAGGCCGAGGGGGGTGAGGAGTTTTTTTCGGCAGATATCGACGACGGCTTTCTGCTGGTCGGCTGTCAGCGGGCTATGGGGCAGGGAGACGGCCAGGAGCTGGTTGGGTCGCAGGCTGGCGTCGACGCCGTCGTCGTTGACGCAGTCGTTCAGCCAGCCGACCTGTTCGTTCCAGAAGGTCTGGCGGAAGCTCTCGGCGATGACCTCGGCGGTGTGGGCGTAGTTGCGGGCCTTCTGGGGGTCGTCCTTTCGTGCGTGTTCTGCGAGGATGCGATGGGCGCTGTGCCAGAGGGCGTTGATTTCGACGGCCTTGCCCCAGCGGGAGGTAATGACCTGCTCGCCGAGCTTGGCGTCCATCCAGGTCAGTTGGGTGTTTCGTCCGCCCCCGACGAGCAACCCGTCGCCGACGGTGTGGATGTGGAAGTCGGTGCCGCTGGCGTAGCCGCGGAGGATCTCGTCGCAGGCGGGCCGAAGGACTTCCCGCCAGAACGACTCGGCGAGGTGGCGTTCGTCGCCGTTGTCGGTATCGTTGCGGACGGCGGAAAGGTAGCGGTGTGCGGCGATGACGAACCACAGCGATGCGTCGATGCTGTTGTAGTGGGGTTCCCGGCCGTAGTCGTCGAAGCGGTTGGGGACCATGCCGTTACGCAGGGCTTCGGCGTAGGTGGCAAAGACGTGACGTGCGAGTTCGTAGCGTTTTGTGGTCAGCAGCAGACCGGGCAGTGCGATGAAGGTGTCCCGTCCCCAGTCGGCGAACCAGGGGAACCCGGCGAGGACGGACGCCCCGGGCTGACCTTCCCGTCGGGGCCGGGAGACAATGTAGTTGTCGGTGGCTGCGGCGAGGCGTCGGACCGCGCGGGGCGCGGGCTGGATGTTTCGGATGCACTCGGCCTGGCGTACTTTGACGGCTGCGACGGTGGACTTGTATTTCATCTCGGCCGGTTCACCCAGCGAGGCTACCAGCTTGCAGGATTTTTTCTTGCCCGGTTCCCAGACGAACCGCCCCGGGCTGAACAGGTCTTCCTGTGCCTCCTGGCCGCGGGCGAGGTCGATGCGGTAGAGCATGCGGTACCACCACTGGGGATCGTCGTGGTAAAGGGCGTGGTTGCTGGTCAGGTGGAGTTGGCCGTTCCAGCCGTTGGTGTCGCGGACGAGCAATCCGTGTTTCCCCTCGGGTTCGGTCGCGAGTACCTGGCCTTGCTCGGCCGAGCGGAGGGCGTGGAAATCGCGCATGGGGGTAAACGGTCGGAGGATCAGCCGATCCATGTGCCCCTTGACTTCGTAGCGAATCAGGACGGCGTTTTGGTCCGGGTGGAGAATGACGCGTTTGGTTAGCCGAACCCCCTCGCAGCCGAAAACGTACGTCGCGGCCGGTGCGTCGCGGAACTCCATGAGGTGGCGGTGCCCTTCGGGGCTGAAGGTTCCGGGGAATTCGTTGCAGGCCAGGTCGAAAAGTTGCCCGTCGATTTCGACCTGCTCCATGACCGTCGCCAGGGCCACGATGCGTTGGACCGGCGGGCGGGTGGCGGCGACGAGGAGCCCGTGGTACCGCCGGACGTTGCACCCGACCACGGTCGACGAACTGTAGCTGCCCAGCCGGTTGCTCCGCAGCCACTCCATCGTCAGGAGGTGGTCGAGATTCCCCCGGGAACAGTTCACGACGATGGGGCGTAAGGTATCTTTCTCGTCGGGTTTGGACATATCAGCCTCACCTTCTTGCCCTCAGCGTACCATGCTGAAATGTCAGTACAAGGGGCCAGCGGCATTTCCTGGAAAAGATTTCCCTCCGGCAACGCGCTGCTCCCTGCCTGCCGGAGAAGTCATTGCACATAGAAGCTGAGGGTCGTAGGATCACCGCGTCGAGAACACATGTCTGTAACCGCCCACGAGGAGACTGACCCGATGATGGATTTGAAGCCGTTGATCCGCGACGTTCCGGATTTTCCCAAAAAGGGGATCGTGTTCAAGGATATCACGCCGCTTCTGGCCAATGCCCGCGCGATGCGCGAGGTCGCCGACGCCCTGGCCGAGCCGTTCCGGGACCGGACCATCGACACGGTGGCGGGGGTCGAGGCGCGGGGGTGGATTTTCGGTTCGATGCTGGCCGAACGGCTGGAAACGGCGTTCGTGCCGATCCGCAAGCCCGGAAAGCTGCCTTACCGCAAGATCAGCCGAACCTATGGTCTCGAGTATGGCACGAACACCATCGAGATCCACACCGATGCGATCGAGGCCGGCCACCAGGTGCTGATGGTCGACGACCTGCTGGCAACGGGCGGAACGATGTCCGCGGCGTGCGAGCTGGTCAAGGAACTCGGCGGAGAAATCGCCGCCATCGCCTTCGTTATCGAGCTGGCGTTTCTGCCCGGGCGGGAAAAACTCAGCGACTACGACCTGCACACGCTCCTGCGGTTCGACGGCGTATAACCCCCACCGCCCCGACCAGCATCAGCCGCGAAGCGGCGAGACCGGAATAGCCGGCGGCGCACTTGTCGCACCGAAGCCCTGTGCGAAGGCGGAAGCCACCGGTGGGGGGAGCATTGGAAAGAACAGCCCCGAAGAGGCGACACCCGCGCCGACAGCCTCGTTGTGCCGCCCCTTCGGGACTCCAGAATGTGTACACCCCTGTCCGGGGGTCTCGGCTGCGCCTTGACCCCCGGCTATTCCTGTTTCAGCCCTACGGGCTTGTAACACACAAAATAACTCAAACTGGACGCCTCCCTCAGAACTGCCAAGAACACGCTGGGAGGACCGTTTTGGGGATGT
>CAYMAP010000220.1:0-4081 GCA_964388425.1 uncultured Planctomycetaceae bacterium | reverse complement strand
GTTCTTGGCAGTTCTGAGGGAGGCGTCTTTTAACAGGCTTGAATCAAACGTAGACCATTCAACCCCAACCTGGCGCATGCGATATTACAGAACCGCATCGAAAGGACATCCATGCGAGCGATGGTGCTCGACGAACGGAATCAACCGCTGACGCCTCGCGAAACAATACGATTTGTTTCCCGCAAGTGGATCGCCCGGTATACTGACCCGGTACATTCCGATGTTCGTTCACCTCACGGAGGCGTGTGATGTCCGAGGCGACAACGGCCCTGCTCAAACAGCATTTCGGCTTCGAGCGCTTCAAGCCCGGCCAGCAGGAAGTCATCGAGCACCTGCTCGCCGGTCGGTCGGCTGCTGCGGTCTTCCCCACCGGCGGGGGCAAGTCGATCTGCTACCAACTCCCCGCCCTCGCCCTTCCGGGCGTGACCCTCGTCGTCTCTCCGCTCATTGCTCTGATGAAGGACCAGATCGACGCACTCGCCCGACGGGGCGTCGCTGCCCAGCGCCTCGACTCGACTCTCAGCCTCGAAGAATACCGATTCACCATGGACCGCGTCCGCGCCGGCGACATCCGTCTGCTCTACGTCGCGCCCGAACGCTTCAACAACGAGCGATTCCGGCATGTCCTGGGGCAACTGCGCGTCTCGCTCTTCGCCGTCGACGAGGCCCACTGCATCTCCGAGTGGGGCCATAACTTTCGGCCCGACTACCTGAAACTCGCCCATTTCGCCCGCTCCGCCAACGCCGAACGCCTTTTGGCCCTGACGGCGACGGCAACCCCGAAGGTCCTCGACGACATCTGCCGAGCCTTCCGCATCGATCCCGACTGCGCAATCCGCACCGGCTTTTACCGCCCGAATCTCACGCTGCTGCTGACCCCCACCGGTCGTGACGACCGCGACCGCGCCCTCTGCCAACGCCTCGCCCAACACCCCCCCGGCCCGACGATCGTCTACGTTACCCTCCAGCGCACCGCCGAGGACGTCGCCGACCTCATCACCCAGGCAGGACATCCCGCCCGCGCCTACCACGCCGGTATGGACAAGGCCGACCGAACCGACGTCCAGGACTGGTTTCTCCGCTCCGACGAGGGCATCGTCGTGGCCACCATCGCCTTCGGCATGGGCATCGACAAGGCCGACATCCGCTACGTCTACCACTACAACCTCCCCAAAAGCCTCGAAAACTATTCCCAGGAAATCGGACGGGCCGGGCGAGACGGAAAACCCGCCATCTGTGAGGTGTTAGCCTGCTCCGACGATCTCAACACGCTCGAAAACTTCATCCTTGGTGACAAGCCCACCCCCAAGGCCATCCAGTCCCTTGTCCGGCAGGTGCTCGCGTTCGGCGAGGAATTCGACGTCAGCCTCTACGAACTCGCCAAAGACCACGATATCCGTCCTCTCGTCGTCCGGACGCTGTTGACCTACCTTGAACTGCTCGGTTACATCGAAGGCGGCACGCCCTTCTACTCGACCTACCAGTTCCAGCCCAACATGCCCTCGAAGGACATTCTCGCGCGGTTTGACGATAACCGCCGGCAGTTCCTCGCCGACATGTTCCGGCGGTCGAAAAAGGGCCGGACCTGGTTCACGATCGACGTCGACCGTGTCGCAAGCGAGCTTTCCACGAACCGCAACCGCGTCATCGCCGCCCTGGATTACCTCGGGGAGAAGGACCTGCTCGAAGTTCGCTCCGCCGGCGTGCGACACCGCTACCGCAGGCTGAAAACGCCCGACGACCCCGCCGAACTGGTCCACAAACTCTGCCAGCGCACCCGACGCCAGGAAACCGACGGCCTGGCTCGGCTGAAGCAGATCATCGACCTCGTCGAGCACCCCGGCTGCCAGGTCGCCGCACTCGGCGAACACTTCGGCGAACAGCAAGAACCTTGCGGACACTGCTCCTGGTGCCTCAACCACACCCAACCCGCACGCGTCCCCCCGCGGTCCGCCCCCACGTCGACCCGTAGGCAATGAAAAGAACAGACACGCTTGCACCCGCAGGCCGACGCGGAACCGCCGGGGAAAACGCTCATTTCGATTCAGAGTCCGGTCGGATCAGGCCTGGAGGTATTTGCCCAGCAGGAGGTCGAGGCCCCTGTCTTTGAGGACGGCGGGGTCGAGGAGGCTTCGGTCGGTCCAGACGGCCAGTTCCAGGGCGCTGTGGGCGGGGCTGGGGGTCTCGGCGATGCGGTCAAAATGCTTGACGGCGGCCTGAATGAGCTGGGTGGCGTTGGCGGTGGCGGCCTGGAGGTTGCCGATGATCTCGCCGAGCAGTCCGTGCTTGTCGAGGTCGTCGGGGTGGGGTCGCCAGCAGTCGTAATCGCTGGGCATCGCAACGAGGGCGTAGGCGAGTTCGGCCTCCCGGGCGAGCCTGGCCTCGGGCATGACGGTCATGCCGATAAGGTCGCCGCCCCAGATGCGGTGCATTTCGCTCTCGGCTCGGGTCGAGAATGCCGGTCCCTCCATGCAGACGTAGGTGCCCGCGTCGTGGACGGTGGTATCGACGACTTCGGCGCAGTCCAGCAGGTGCTTGCGGAGGATGGGGCAGAAGGGACTGGCGAATTCGGTGTGGACGGCGAGGTCCTCGAAGAACGTCGGGGTGCGGCGGAAGGTTTTGTCGATCACCTGGTGGCAGATGACGAGGTGGCGAGGCTCGATGTGTTCGCGCAGGCTGCCGACCGCGCCGGAGGCGATGACGTGCGTGCAGCCGAGTTGCTTCAGGGCGTGGATGTTCGCGCGGTAGGGAATCTTCGCGGGGGGGTAAGGATGTCCATGGCCGTGGCGGTTGAGCAGTGCGACCTCGACGCCTTCCCAGGAGGCGAGAAGGATGTCGCTGCTGGGCGGGCCAAAGGGCGTGTCGATGCACTGTTTCTGGCCTTCGCTTCCTGCCAGTGCGTCGCCGAGTCCGCTGCCGCCGATGATCCCGATGCGTGCCATGGGCGTCCTTTCGTGCAGAATGTCGTTTCGCTGGGGTGCAGAGAGATATTGTCCGCGCCGACCGGTCGGCTGCAAGGGGCTGTCTGGCCTGGTCGAGGCGTTCAGCGGTTGCGGGCTTCGCGGAGCAGGCGGTCGAGTTCGCCGAGGTGTTCGACGACGAGGGGCGGTTTCGGATCGGTGGCGGCGAGACGTTCGGTGTCGCAGTCGCCGGTCATGACGAGCACGCCGAGGGCCCCTGCCGACCCAGCCATGGCCATGTCGGTGTGCAAACGGTCGCCGACCATGGCCAGTTCACCCGTCGTGCAGCCGATGCGTTGAGCGAGCCCGACCAGCATGCGGGGCTCGGGCTTGCCGGGGACGGCGAGGGGTTCGACGCCTGTGGCGGCGGTGAGGGCGGCGGCGACGGCCCCGCAGTCGACCAGCCGGGTCGACCGATCGGTCGGGCAGAACCCGTCGGGATGGGTCGCCAGCCAGGGCGTACCGCGGGCGATCCACCAGGCAGCCCGGCAGAGGCGGGGGTAGGCCAGGGCCGGGTCGAATCCGCAGACGACGAGGTCCGGTTCCTCGCCGGCGGATGATTCACCGTCGACGTTCGTCTCGACCAGTTGGTATCCGGCGTTGCGGAAATCTTCAGCCGTGCCTTCAGTCCCCAGCAGGAAGAGTTTGTGCGCGTGGGGTTGTTCGCTTCGCAGGTATTCGACGGCAGCCGGCGCGGAGGTGTAGACCTGATCGGGTTCGGCCGGAAGCCCCAATTCGAGCAGATGCTCGACGTATTGCCGAACGCTTCGCGAGCAATTGTTCGTCAGGTACGTCCAGCCGATGCCGAGTTCGGCGAGCGTTGCGAGGAACGGGCGGGTCCACTCGAACACGGTTTCACCTCGATACAACGTGCCGTCCATGTCCAGCGCGACGTGCCGGACCCGCCGAAGCCGATCCGCGAGATTATCGTCCAGCACATGCATGCCGAGAAGTATACCCGCCCGTGCGGGATCGGCAAGGCGGCCGGTGGCCGATTCCTCTCCATGCTCGGAGGAGCATAGGCAAAAAAGCTCGATATTCCATGTTCAAAGACCACGACGTTCAGGAAACACCATACATATCTACACTGACCGATTTCCTCGCCGCGGACCGGCGAAGCA
>CAYMAP010000219.1:0-4083 GCA_964388425.1 uncultured Planctomycetaceae bacterium | reverse complement strand
GGGGGGTGGGCCGGGCTCTGTCTCGAAAGGACATGGCTCAGCCGCCTCGTCTGCGGTTTGTGCGTACAGAGCGTCGGTTTGGCAAGGCATGTTACAGCCAAGGGCGATTGTGTCACGCGAGTAGAGACTTTTGAGACAGAACCTACTTGCCCTCTGCGCCGCTGCCGCGAAAGGCCCGCAGGAGGGGGCGAAACCGCGCAGGCGAGGGGGTTCGCCGGTCGGCCGAGACCGCCTCCGCCCGCACCGCCGACCAGCGTGCCGGGCCGGCGTCGGGTGGGTTTTCCGGGGCTTGGTCAGTACCCGGGGCATCCTCTGGCTGACCACGATATCGCGGATCGCTCACCGCGACTCCGCCGTCACGCGGCTGCACCCGGCGCGAGGCGGGGCGTTCCGTCTGGCGTGTTGCGTTCGGTGCATTGCCGGACCTGGGCGACTGGTCCGGAGGTCCGACGGTCCGGCCTGACCGGGCCGGGTCGACCTCGGCGAATCGGTAGCCGCGCTCGCGCAGTTGGTGCATGAGTCGCTGGACCTCGTCACGGTCCCCACGCCGAAGGGCTTCCCGCAGGGCAGCCAGTTCGGTCGGCAGGGTCTCGGGCGAATCGGACCGGTCCGATACGATCCGTGGCAGAACGCCTGAGGGGCCGGGCCCCGCCTGCCCTACCCGTTGCGACCGGTCCGGGAGGGGCTCGCCTGCCGGTTCGGGCACCAGCCAGGCCGACCCGCAGAGCAACAGCCCCAGCAGCAGCGCCGCGGGGGTTCTCCGCGTCCGTCGCCCGTAGTTGCAGCGAGCAGGCAGCGTCTCGAGCGTTCGGAGAGCCACCCCAAACACGCTTTGGGAGGCAGGAGTATGCGCGTCCTTCCTCGCCAGTTCCTCCGCCGTGCTCAGACCATCCGCCAGCCGATACCGCCCGTCCAGCCAGCGGGCCGCCCGGGCCGGACGCACGCCCATCAGTAGCCGAATCACGCCGGCCAGTGCCCCGGCCAGAGGGATCGCCAGCAGCGACCAGCCCGAGCGCCCGGCGGGGAACAACAGCACCGCAATGACCAGCCAGAGAGCCACCGCCGACGCTGCAACCGCAGCGACCAAGCAGGCGGCCTCCATCGCGCGACAGAACGCCAGTCGACGCGCGTGGCCTCCAAGCCCTTCCAGGACAGCCCCTGCGGCGTCCTTTGGGTTGACTGTCGCTGCATCCGCCATGGCGTGTGCTTTCCCGTCTACTCGTTTCCGTTTTCCGCCTTTCACTTTGGCCTTTCTGCTTTTCCCCGATTGTAGCAGTTTCTCGCCTCAGCCTGTAGACTGTCGCGCATGGCCAAGGGCGGCACAAGACGGCGGTGGGGCTGGGCGTTGCTGATCGGTCTGATCGCCACAACGGCAGTGCTGGCCGGAAAGCTTGCGGGGCTGGACGAACGGGCGGAACTGGCGGCGTTGGACGTTCGGCTTCGGCAGGCAGCCGAGACCGTCCCGCTGGCGACCCCGCTGCTGTACGTCGAGATCGACGACGGTTCGATTGAGCGTGTGGGTCGCTGGCCTTGGCCGAGAGAAACGCTGGCCGGGCTGGTCTCTGAGCTGAACCGTTGCGGCGCGGAGAGAGTCGTCCTGGACCTGATTCTTCCCGACCCCCAGCCGGTGCGGTTCGTTCATCCTGGCGGGAACCTCTACGCCCCGCAGTCCGAGGCCCTGTTCGAATCCCCGCCCGTGCCGGTTTTCGACGACGCGATTCTCGCCCGGGCGCTGGGCGAGGGCGAGTGCTATCTGCCCTTCCACCTCGACGTTCACGCGTCCCCGCCGGCCGAGGGGTCGCTGGAGGCCCGGGTGCTGGAGGCCGTCGTTTTCAAGCGGGATGCCTCGCTGGCGGAGATCGAACGACAACTGTTTCCGACCGGCGAACCCACCGCCCGGCAGCGGGAGGTCGTGCGCCAGGCCTACCTGCTTCAGCACGGTCGGCTGGCCATGGAGCGTTTCGCCCTGCGAGGGCCGGAGTTGTCCAACATGCTCCGCGACATGCCGGCCGGGCCCCTGACGCCGCCGATGATCCTCTTCGCCCGGGCGGTGTCCGGCTCGGGCTTTGTGAACATCCAGCCCGACCTCGACGGCGTGGTCCGGCGGGTTTCTCTGCTAGGGTTCAGCGACGGAGAGGTCTACCCCCAACTGGCGTACAACCTCAGCGGCAGGCCGACCTCCCCGGCGTTGGATGAACGTGACCGGATGCTGGTCCGCTGGTACCGCACGCCGGGAGAGTTCCGCATCCCGGCCGGTGCGGTGGTACACGTCCGGGCCGAACGGCAGCGGCTGGAGCGACTGGACGCCCAGGCCCACGCGCTGCGGATCAAGCTGCTGACGATGGGCTTTCCGCCGGAGAGATCTCAGGCGGACTTCGCGAAGCTCGCGGAGTTGACGGACCAAGCCGACGCAGCCTACCGTCGGTGCCTCGCCGCCCAACGGCAGTCCCTGCGCGATTCGCTGTACGCCCCGGCTCAAACCGCCGCCCGCGAAGCCCTGGCGAAGCTTCGACAAATCGAGAACCAACTCGACGCGCAAGTCCGCGAGCACACGAAAGCCGTTTTCAAAACACTCCGCGCCCCGGAGGTGTGGAAGACGTTCTGCCGGGCACCGGCGGAGGAGGTCCAGCCCGTTCTGGATCAACTCGAACGGATACCGGCCGAGCGGGCGAAGCTGTCGGCGAACCTCGATAAGCTCAGCCGGGAGCTTCGCAGCCGGGTCGAAAATCGCACCTGCCTCGTCGGTTCGACCTCGACGGGGGCGGCGGACTTCGTGCCCACGCCGCTGCACCCCCGCACGCCGGGGGTCCGCGTCCACGGCAACGCCCTGCTGACGATGCGGAATCAGGCCTGGATTCGCCGGGCCGGGCCGGCTGCGAATGGATCGCTGCTGGTGATGTGCGGCGCGCTGGTCTCTGTGATGGCTGCGTGCTGGCCTGTGCTGCGGGCGTCGGTGGGTCTGCTGGTGCTGCTGGGGGCGTCCTCGGCGTGCAACGTCTGGGTCGTCTTCGGGCAGTGGGGGTATTGGCTGGACCTGGTCGCGCCGGTAGCGGCGATGCTGCTGAGCTTCCTGGCGGTGACGGTGTATCGGCAACTCACGGAGGAACGCGCGAAACGGCGGATACGGAACATGTTCGCCCACGCCCTCTCGAGCCAGCTTGTCGATCAACTGCTGGAGGACCCCGCGCTGGTCGAGGCCCGCAACCGCCCGATCACGTGCATGTTCACAGACCTGGCGGGGTTCACACCGTTGTCAGGCCAACTCGGCCCGCCGGGAACGGTCCGGCTGCTGCACAGGTATTTCGACTGCGTGACCGACGTCGTCCAGCACCGCTGGGGAGGGTATCTCAACAAATTCCTCGGCGACGGGGTGCTTGCGATTTTCGGGGCGCCGGTCGAACAGTCCGACCACACCCGCCGGGCGATCGAGTCGGCCATCGATTACCAGTCGGAGGTCGCGAAACTCAATGCGGAGCTGACGGCAGAATTCGGCGAGCAGGCGGAACTGTCCGTGCGGATCGGGATCACCTCTCACGAGGCGATGGTGGGAGACTGCGGCAGCAGCGACCGGATGGACTACACCGCGATCGGCGAATGCGTGAATCTCGCAGCCCGGCTGGAAGCGGCAAACAAGTATTTCGGAACGGCCATTCTGCTGGACGACGAGGCGTGGCGTGTCGGTGCCGGCAGGGAGCTGATCGCCCGCCCGCTGGGCCGAGCGGTGATTACCGGCATCGACCGGCCGGTCGCGTTGTGGAACGTGCTGGGCCGAAAAAGCGAACGGGACGAAGCGCTCGCCCGGCTGGCCGATCAGTTCGTGCAGTTGCAAGAACTCCTTGCCGGGCCTGACTATGAGCAGTGCTGCGATTTGCTGGAGGCGATTCTGCGGGACCATCCCGCCGACGGACCGGCGGCGGTGTATCTCCAGCACTGCCGAGCCGCCCTGCAGAGCCAGGTCCCCTACCAGCCCGCAACCGAGAAGACCAAGGGCGTCGAACGGATCGTCTTTCCCGACCGGGAGACTCACGGCCCCTCGACCGAACAATGACGTCTCCCTCAAAATTTGACGGGACGAAACATCAG
>CAYMAP010000218.1:0-4127 GCA_964388425.1 uncultured Planctomycetaceae bacterium | reverse complement strand
CATTTTGGGGATGTCACTCTATTCTTTGCGTTGACGAATCGCCCTGCTTTTTCGTCCCGTCGACTTTTGAGGGGCGCATCAATCTCCGCTGACGGCCCATTGTAGTCCCTCAAAGACACGCCAGGGAAAGTTGGACGCGACTTTTGCTCGCACACCCCCCTGTTCCTTCGGCACGTTTGTTTGGCAAGCATGCACGGGATTGCTATAATGCACCGCTTCGCAACACCACACAATTCCACCAACACGGGAGTATTGGACGACATGACAGCGATTCTGGAAAAGACCGAAGCAGGCATCGACTGCGCAATCAAGGACATCACCCTCGCCGAGTGGGGCCGAAAGGAACTCGACATCGCCGAGCACGAAATGCCCGGGCTGATCGCGACGCGGAAAAAGTACGGCAAGGACAAACCGCTGGCCGGGGCGCGGATCATGGGCAGCCTGCACATGACCATCCAGACGGCCGTGCTGATCGAAACGCTCGTCGAACTCGGCGCGGACGTCCGCTGGGCGACGTGCAACATCTTCAGCACGCAGGACCACGCCGCCGCCGCCATCGCCGACACCGGCGTTCCCGTCTTCGCCTACAAGGGCGAGACGCTCGAAGAATACTGGAAGTACACCCTCCGCGCGATGACCTGGCCCGACGGGACCGGCCCGCAGTTGATCGTCGACGACGGTGGCGACGCCACGCTGCTGATCCACCGCGGATACCAGGCCGAGGACAGCCCCGCCATCCTCGACGAACCCACCGACAACAAGGAACTCCAGATCGTCAACCAGGTCCTCAAGGACAAACTCGCCGAAGACGACCGGTTCTGGCACCGAGTGGCGACGGAGTGGAAGGGCGTCAGCGAGGAAACGACCACCGGCGTACATCGCCTCTATCAGATGCAGAAGGCCGGCACGCTGCTGGTCCCGGCCATCAATGTCAACGATTCGGTCACCAAGAGCAAGTTCGACAACGTCTACGGGTGTAGGCACTCCCTGACCGACGGCATCAAGCGGGCCATGGACGTCATGCTCGCCGGGAAAGTCGCCGTCATCTGCGGCTACGGCGACGTGGGCAAAGGCTCGGCCGAGAGCCTCGCGCAGGAAAAGGCCCGCGTCATCGTCACCGAGATCGACCCCATCTGCGCCCTGCAGGCCTGCATGGCCGGCTACCCGGTCCAGACCATCGAGGACACCCTCGGCGCCGGCGACATCTACGTCACCACCACCGGCAACCGGGACGTGATCACCATCGATCACATGGCGAAAATGAAAGACCAGGCCATCGTCTGCAACATCGGCCACTTCGACAACGAAATCGAAGTCGCCAAACTCATGGAGTACCCCGGCATCCAGCGCGAGACCATCAAGCCGCAGGTCGACAAGTTCACCTTCCCCGACGGGCACTGCATCTACCTGCTCGCCGAGGGACGTCTCGTGAACCTCGGCTGCGCGACCGGGCACCCGAGCTTCGTGATGTCCAACAGCTTCACCAACCAGACCCTCGCCCAGATCGACCTCTGGCAGAACGACCACGAAGTCGGCGTTTATCGGCTCAGCAAAGAACTCGACGAGGAAGTCGCCCGCCTGCATCTCGGCAAGCTCGGCGCGAAGCTCACGAAAATATCCCAGGAACAGGCCGACTACATCGGCGTGCCCGTCGATGGTCCCTACAAGCCTGAACACTACCGGTATTGAGAAGAAGCGGGAGTCGAAATGCAGTCCTGCACCGGCGATGGAACTCAGCCCCGGGCATGCCAGGGGCTTTTTGATAAGCTCTTGTCCCGTCAACAGCAGTCTCCTTTGCAGTCTATAGCGTGGAAACTACAAGCTACAAAGACCTGCTGTTGACGGCTATCTACCTACGCGAGTCCCCACTGATCGCGGATGAACCTTTTTTTTGACGTCTCCCTCAAAAGTTGTCGTGTACGAAACATCAGAGCGATTCGTCAACGAAAACAATCGAGTTACGTCCCCCAAAGGGTCCTGCAACAGCGTCCTTGGCAGTTTTGAGGGAATCGCCTTTTTTCGGCAGATGCCTCCTCACGCGCAGGTTGTTTCGATGCGCCTCACCCCGCGTAGTTGTGCAGGCCGGTAAAGAGGTTCGAGAGGTTCACCCACACGAGCGTCAGGACGATGCAGACTCCGCCGGCCAGGACGAAGACGGCGTGCAGGCGGGGTTTGCGAGGAGCGACGGCCGGCAGGTGCAGCGCAATGACGAAGATCAGCCAGGTCGCCAGCGACCAGAGTTCCTTGGGGTCCCAGTTCCACCAGTCGCCCCAGGCTTTCTTTCCCCAGACCGCGCCCAACAGCAGCCCGGCCGTCATGAACGGCAACCCCAGCCGAACGAGTCGGCGGACCGCAGTGGGGTTCTCGACGAGGTCGGCCTCGTCAGGCTGATACGTGCCCCGGACCACCAGGTACCCCAGAACGGCGGACTTGGCGAGAATCGCGTACCCCAGCAGGTACGCCAGCACGTGGGGGATCATCAGCGGACTCTGGAGAATCGGCGGGACGGGTTGGGGCATCTCGCTGAAACGGTCGACGAACGCGGCCGGGAACAGCACCGCCACAGCCAGCACGGCCTCGACGGCCGGATACCCCACCCGCAGAAAACGCAGGCTGAACAGACAGATCGGCAGCATCAGGGCGGCCAGGACGCAGAAGACGTCCAGCATGCTGCCCAACGGCCAGGCGCGGAGCTGCACGGCGCGAACTGCGACGGCAGCGACGGCCAGCACCCATCCGATCCCGAACGCCATCCACCCCAGCGAACGATGACGCAGCAGACGCATCGCCACGGCCAGCACATGACACCACAGGCCGCTCAGCAGCAGGAACCCCAGCAGCGTGAGTTTCAGGCTCATGACGTCGTTCTCCGCCGCTGCTGAAACCATCGCCAGACCGGCCGACCCCACAGCGAGACGATCAAACCTACCCCCAGCAGTGCAAAGCCGATCCACACCGCAGGCAGACCCGGGTCGCGGACGATTTCCAGCAGCACCAGGTTCCCGGCCGGGAAGCCGCGAAGGTACACGTCGTAGCCGGCGACACGCATCGGATGGTTGAACTCGACGACTTGCCCGGCCAGTTCCCGCCCGCCGCGATGGACGGCGCGGAGGTGGATTTTGTAGTCCCGCACGGGCTGGTCCGGCGGGACGAGCCGAAGTTCCGGCCTGCCCGCAGCCTGCCAGGCCTCGGGGGAATCGAACGCGAATTCCAGCGACAGCGCCTGGGAGGCAGGCTCGGCGGATGACTCGGGCGGTTCCAGCCCGACGGTGGCGACCTCCCCGTCCCGGCGGAGGTCCAGGACCAGTTCGGGCGGGGGAATCCGCCCGTTCTGCGGATCGGTCGGCCTGGGCTGCCAGGTGTCGATTCGCGCCGCCAGGTCCGTGAAGGGCACGAACTGCCATTCGCCCGGGCGGCGGCGGAGGGCGGCCGTGTCGGCTACTTCGCCGGAGTCATCGTGCGCAACGGCCAGCAGCGACCAGTGCGGATCGGCCGGCGGATAGTACTCCGTCCAGGCCCGATTCACCTGCAGGAAAAAGCCCAGCGAGCCGACGGGCGTGACCTGCCCGGTCGGATCAATGACCACGACGAGGTGTTCGGGGTGAGCCGGGGCCAGGAGAATCTGTCCCCGCCGGACGCTACTGTCGTCGAAAAAACGCTGCCGGAGCGCGTGCGCCCGCTCGGACCCCCACATCCCCCCGCCCAGGACCAGCAACGCCCCGAGGTGCGCCGCCAGCACGCCCGGTCTGCGGAGCATGCCCGGCCAGGCGAGCAGGCTGCACAGCAGCAGCCCGCTCAGCACGCACCAGAAAACGACCAGCGGCCCGCTGGTGAACATTGCCCCCGCCCGATCGGCGCCGAGGAACGCCCCGACTACGCACAGCACGGCCAAGGCGACCAGCATCGCCAGGGCCAGCAGCATCAGGATACGCCGCAGTCGCTTCACGTTCGGAACGCTCCGGAAAAAACGCACCGGCGTGACGGGCACGTCGGGGCGAAGAAGATTGACGCCTCCCTCAGAACTGCCAAGAACACGCTTGGGAGGACCGTTTTGGGGATGTAACTCTATTCTTTGACGCCTCCCTCAGAATTACCCAGAACGAGGTTGTAGGACCATTTTGGGGACG
>CAYMAP010000217.1:0-4143 GCA_964388425.1 uncultured Planctomycetaceae bacterium | reverse complement strand
GACTTAGCTCTGGGCATGCCCGGGATGCATGTATCAGATTGCGCTAATAATTCAACTTTATCCTTGCCATGGGCGGCGAAATGGGCTATAAGAATTTCGAAAGTACATGTGCCGGGTTCCTATTTCAAAGACCGGCTTTTTGGAGACGGCTACTCGCCAACCTAAACTCCCACCCACCACCATGACTTCCACCCACCCTGTCCATCGTATTGCTCCCCGTGCGCTGGGGTTCCTTTCCCTGCTGCTGGGGGTCGTCAGCCTGTTCCCGCCCCTGACCGAAATCGTCGGCGTGATGGCGTCCGAGGCCCATACGGCTTCGCTGCCCTCCCAGCCGACATCCCCATCACGTTCCGCAAGCGATTCCGGCCAGCCGACCGCTGCGGTCTGGCAGCATCCTGCGACCACCAGCAGACCCGGTTCGATCGCAATCGGGACGGACGGCCAATCCCCCCCCGCCGCTCCGCAGGGCCTGTCGTCCCGCTACGGCCGCCTGCACATCCAGCGGGAAGAACTGCTGAACTCCTCCCAGTCCTACCTCCTGCTGACCAGTTCCCTCCTCCTGGCCGCCGCTGGATTGTTCCTGGTCCACGGCTCGCGGTCGGGCGTTCCGCTGCTGGGCGTCTACCTCGCCTTCCAGGCCGGCCTACTCACCGTTGCTCACTGGGGCCCCGAGCCGTTCTGGAACGCTATCAGCCCGGAGACGATCTCCTTCACCTCCCTGCTGCTCAAACGCAACCCGCTGTACCTGGACCTGGCCCGCCGGGTCATCCTCAGCGTCGCGCTGGGCTATCCGCTCGTCGTGTTGGCCGTCCTGGTCACCCCCGCCCTGCGACGCGCCGTCACCCCCGCGCCAAAGCCGCTGCTGGAGTAAACGTCTTCTCAGCCGGGGCGGTTCGACCCGCTTACCGCTGAACGACTGATCTACACGTCTTCAATGCAGGGACTCCCGCAGAAACTGGCCGGTGTAGCTGGTCTCTTGCTCGGCGACGGTTTCCGGCGTCCCGGCTGCGAGGAGTTCGCCACCGGCCGCCCCGCCCTCCGGGCCGAGGTCGATGATCCAGTCGGCACATTTGATCACGTCGAGGTTGTGCTCGATCACGATGATCGTGTTGCCCATGTCCGCCAGTCGATTCAGCACGTCCATGAGGTTGTGGATGTCGGCGAAGTGCAGCCCGGTCGTCGGTTCGTCGAGGACGTAGAGCGTATGCCCCGTGGCGGTCTTGCCGAGTTCGCCGGCAAGCTTGACCCGCTGGGCCTCCCCGCCGGAGAGCGTCGTCGAGCTCTGCCCGAGCTGGACGTAGACCAGTCCCACGTCGGCCAGGGCGCGGAGGAGTTGCTTGACCTTCGGGAAGCTCTCGAAGAACGCCAGCGCCTCCTCGACCCGCATGCCGAGCACATCGGCGATGTTTTTTCCCCGGTACTTGATCTCCAGCGTCTCCCGGTTGTAGCGGGCACCCTTGCACTCCTGGCAGGTGACGTAGACGTCCGGCAGGAAGTGCATTTCGATGCGTTTGACGCCTTGGCCCTGGCAGGCTTCACATCGCCCGCCCTTGACGTTGAAGCTGAACCGCCCGGGCTTGTAGCCGCGAATCTTCGCCTCGCGCGTCTTGGCGAAGAGCTGGCGAATCAGGTCGAACACGCCGGTGTACGTCGCGGGGTTGCTGCGGGGCGTCCGCCCGATGGGCGACTGGTCGATTTCGATGATCTTGTCGATGTTCCCCGAACCGAGGATCTTGTCGAACTCGCCCGGTTTGTCCTTGCTGTTGTGCAACCGGCGGCGCAGGGCCCGGAGCAGCGTCTGGTTGACCAGCGTGCTCTTGCCCGACCCGCTGACGCCGGTAACGCAGACGATCCCGCCGAGGGGGAATTTGACGTTGATGTTTTTGAGGTTATGCTCCCGGCAGCCGCGAAGCTCGACACAGCTCTTCGGCGAGACGTTCCGGCGGCGATGGGGGACCTCGATCCCCAGCCGCCCGCTGAGGTACTTGCCCGTGATGCTCTCCTCCGAGGCGCAGATGTCCTCGACGGTTCCCTGGGCGACGATCCGCCCACCGTGGCTGCCGGCGGCGGGGCCCATGTCGATCACCACGTCGGCCGAGCGGATCGTCTCCTCGTCGTGCTCGACGACGAGAACCGTGTTGCCCATGTCGCGCAGGTGCGTGAGCGTTCGGATCAGCCTCTGGTTGTCCCGCTGGTGCAGCCCGATGGTCGGCTCGTCGAGGACGTAGCAGACGCCGACGAGCCCGCTGCCGACCTGCGTGGCCAGTCGAATCCGCTGGGCCTCCCCGCCGGAAAGCGTCGAGCTGGCGCGGTCGAGAGTGATGTACTCCAACCCCACGTCGGCCAGAAACGTCAGGCGATGCAGAATCTCCCGCAGGATCATCCGCGCGATCTGGGTGCGTTCCTCGTCGAGTTCCAGGCCCTCGAAAAAGCCCTTGGCGTCCTGAATACTCAGGCGGGCCACTTCGTGGATGGCCTTGTCTCCCACGGTGACGGCCAGGCTCGCCTGCTGGAGCCTCGCCCCCCCGCAGGCCGAGCAGTCCTGCTCGCTCATGAACCCGTGCAGGCGGGCCTTGACGAACTCGCTGTCGGTCTTCTGCCATCGGCGGTTGAGGTTGGGGATCACGCCCTCCCAGTCGCCCTTGCCGTGCAGCAGGGCCTTGCGGGTCGGAGCGTCGAGGTTCTCGAACGGTTCGGACGGGCTGATGCCGAACTTTCGGCAGAACTTGCGGAGCTGTCGGTTGTAGAAGATGTTCATTCGCTTCCCGCCGTGTCGCCAGGCGTCGATCACGCCCTCCGAGAGCGACAGCGTCGGGTCCGGGACGATCAGGTCCTCGTCGAACTCCAGGATCGTCCCCAGCCCGTCGCACTCCGGGCAGGCTCCGTAGGGGCTGTTGAAGCTGAACATCCGCGGCGCCAGCTCGGGCAGGTTCACCTCCGGGTGGGCCGGGCAGGCGTAGGTCGCGCTGAACAGCCAGTCCGTCCACGCGCTGTAGTCGATCTCTCCGGCGTCGTCGTCGGCGTCGGGGTCGACGGGCTGATGGGTGATGAGCACCAGCCCGCCGGCGAGGTTCAGCGCCGTCTGCAGGCTGTCGGCCAGCCGGATACGGACCGACTCCTTCAGCACCAGCCGATCCACCACCACCTCGATGGTGTGCTTGCGGTTCTTGTGCAGTTCCCCGACCGCCTTCAGGTCGACCAGTTCCCCGTCGATCCGCGCGCGGACGAACCCTTCGCGCTGCATGTGCGAGAGCAGTTCGGCGTGCTGGCCCTTCTGACCGCGAACGACCGGCGCGAGGACCATGAACTTCGTCCCCTGCCGGAGCGTCATGATCGCGTCGACCATCTGGCTGACGGTCTGGCTGGTGATCCGCCGCCCGCAGACCCAGCAGTGCGGCTCGCCGACCCGCGCGAACAGCAGCCGAAGGTAATCGTAGATTTCCGTCGTCGTCGCGACCGTCGACCGCGGGTTGTGTCCGCTGGGCCTCTGCTCGATGGCGACCGTCGGCGGGAGCCCCTCGATGTGCTCGACGTCCGGCTTGGCGAGTTGCTCGAGAAACTGCCTCGCATACGCACTCAAGCTCTCGACGTACTTCCGCTGGCCCTCCGCGTACAGCGTGTCGAACGCCAGCGAACTCTTGCCCGATCCGCTCAGGCCGGTGATGACCACAAGCCGATCGCGCGGAATCCGCACGTCGATGTTCTGAAGATTGTGCTCCCGCGCCCCGAGGACGACAATCTGCGGGTTCTCCGCAAGCCGCGACGCCAGCGTCTCAGCCTGATCGACCACCGTTGCCGCTTCGGCACCCTCCCGGTCGGCCGGCTGGGCGCGAAGCTCCGCGACGGCCTTGCCCTTGCGCTGGCCCGACCGCTTCGCCCCGCCTTGTTTCGTCCGGCGGGGCTTATTGCCCGAGGATGTCCGGTTCGTCTTTGCCATCGTCCACGAACCCCGTATCGTACCATACCGGCCTGTTCACGACAACGTACGCCGTGTGAAGGTTGCGCGAAATCTGCCGGAACAGGGCCGCGTTGATTCGCCCCTGCACGGATGCCGGCTTTCATTCATCCCCGCCCAAGCGGTATACTGAAGGGTACCTTGAAAAATTCGATTTGCGAGATCGCGCCGATACTTTGCTTGCTGCC
>CAYMAP010000216.1:0-4510 GCA_964388425.1 uncultured Planctomycetaceae bacterium | reverse complement strand
TCATGGCGAAGTCGCAGCAGGCGCAGCGGAGAATACCACCGGGCAAGGTGATGTCGGGGTTGCCGGTGCGGCGATTGCGGCCGCTGACGATGTCTTGGCAGGTGTCGAAAAGCTTGCGGTCGATCAGCAGACGATATCCGCCAATGGAAACCAAACGGGATCAAGCCCAGGAGCGGACGAAACGGTCTCGGTCTTCAATGATGACGCCGTACCCATGGTGATACCGTTTCCTTGGCCAGCCACAACAGAAAGATGATGTTACGGCTGCGCCAGCCGGTAGGTTCGGCCACGCTTGGAGGGATTGGCGACCACCAGGAAGCCATCCTGCACCCACTTCTGGGCCAAGGCGCGGGCACCGCGCGGCGAGAGCTTTAGAATCTCGGCGATCTGAGGCGTGGTGATTTCCGCCCATTCATCGAAGAGGGGCAAGACCTTGCGCTGGCGGGCATCCAGGGATCGAATCCATTCCGAGCGGTCGCCTGCAGGGGAGGATTGCTGCATCTTCTCGCGCACGGCTTCAAACGACTCGGCCATGCCGGCGATGAAGTATCCAACCCAGCCGCTGATATCCGACTCGGCCCGGCCCATGTAGTAGTTATGGCCTTCGCCCACGTCCAGTGCCGCGTAGTAGTCGGGCAGATTCCTGGCGTAATACTCTTCCAGGTTGTAGATGCCACGAAGCCCGTAGCCGTGCTGATGCAGAACCGTGTTGGTTAGCAATCTCGCGACGCGGCCGTTGCCATCGTAGTAGGGATGGATCGTGGCGAATTGATAATGGGCGACGGCGGCGACGATCGGGATCGGCACATCGGCGACATGCCGATTGACCCAGCCGACCATCTCTTTCATCAGCGCCGGGACATCGCTGGCTTCCGGGGGCATGTAGACGATGCCGCCGCTGCCGGAATCGCGGATGAGATTCTGTCCGTCGCGATACGGTGTGGGCTTGGATCGACTCTTTCCTCCGGCCATCACCAGAGCGTGAAGTGTGCGGATGGAGGTTTCGGTGATCGTCGGATGTTCGGCGGCGTAGGATTCGGCGTAATCCAGGGCGGCATAGTAGCCCTTGACCTCTTTCTCATCCCGCTCCCGCTGACGAATCCGCTCGCCGCGAATCACGACCTGCTCGACCTGGTCCTGCGTGAGCCGATTGCCCTCGATCTGCGTCGAATAGTGCGTGGACACCAGCCGGGCGCTTTGGCGCAACCCCGCCAGCACCCGTTCATTCAGCGGCAAGACCGCCACCGCCGCACGGGCGGCTTCGATCCTCATCAGATCGCGTGCGACCTGGCTCGATATGGTATAACGTGGTTCGAAATCCATGCCGTTATTATGCCGTTAACGTGCCGTTATTGCAAGACGATTCCCGGCCACAGAAAAACCCGCTGCAGGGACTTGACGGTAGAGCCAGAGACGCGGCAACTCGTGCGGGCATCGCGTGAGAACAAGATCAAGGCGGCTGAATTCATTCGGGATGTGCAGCCGCAGGGGACCGGCGATCTCGGCTCTGACCGAGGAGAAGAAGGCCTGGGCCTTGACCGCGCCCTTCTCACAGGGGCTAACCGAACAGGTCCGGGCCGGGGTCGGGGGGCTGTTTTCGGGGTTTTCGTTTGCGGTTGAGTTGTCGGGTTTCGTCTGGAGACAGGCCGGTGCAGTCGACGATGTCGGAGTAGATGCTGCCGTCGTGGAGTTCGGTTTCGACGCGTTGACCGGGGCGGGTGGTTTTGACCGAGCGGAGGAGCTTGCCGTCGGCTGTGCGGGTGAGCGAGAAGCCGCGTTTGAGGACGCGTCGGTGATCGACGGAGCGGAGTTGCTTTTCCAAGGCGTGGAGCTGCTGTCGGGCCAGGCCGACGCGATGCTTGGGGTGGACTTCGGCGAGTCGAGCGGCGGCGTGGACGAAGTCTTCGTTGGCCGATTTGGCGCGATGTCCCAGCGCCCAGCGGAGGCGGTGTCGCTGCCGGTCGAGTCGGGCTGCTGCGCGGTCGACCAGCCGGGGCGGGTGCAGGCGGGCGAGGCGGTGGCGGGGGGCGTCGAGGCGTTTGCGTTCGGCGGCGAGGCGGTCGGTCATGGCCGCGCGGAGTCGGCCGGCCAGGTCGTCGACGCGCTGCATGCGCTGGCGGACGGGATGGAGGGGGGCGCGGAAGGTTGGGCTTCGCAGGAGGCCGACCAGTCGAGCACGGGCGGCGACGAGTCGTTCGCGGAGTCGGCGGTCAAAGCGTCGGCGCGTGGCGGCGAGGAGGTCGCGAAGTTGGCGTGCGTCGGGGGAGGCCTGCTCGGCTGCGGCGGTGGGCGTCGCGGCGCGGAGGTCGGCGACGAGATCCGCGATGGTCAGGTCCGTCTCGTGCCCCACGCCGGTGACCACGGGGGTTCGGCAGTCGGCCAGGGCGCGGGCGACCGGTTCGGTGTTGAAGGCCTGGAGGTCTTCGAGGCTTCCGCCCCCGCGGACCAGCAGGATCACGTCAAGGCCAAGCCGAGGGGCCGCTGCGTCCAGCCGAGCCAGGGCGGAGGCGATCTCCTCGGGAGAGGACGCGCCCTGGACCCGCACGCCCAGGAGGTAGACCTTCGCGACCGGCCAGCGTCGGCGGAGGGTGCGCTGGATGTCACGCACGGCTGCTCCGGTGGGGCTGGTGACCAGCCCGAGAACGAGCGGAAAACGTGGGATGGGGTTTTTTCGGGCGGGCTCGAAAAGTCCCTCGTGCTGGAGTTTCTCGCGAAGCTGCCGAAACGCCAACTCGAGCGCCCCGGTGCCCTGCGGGCTCATGCGGTCAACGTAGAGTTGGAGTCGGCCCTGGGACTCGTAGACGTCGATGCGTCCGGCGGCGTGGACTGCCAGCCCGTCTTCGGGGGTGAACTTGAGATTCTTGGCCTGGGAGGCGAACATGACGCAGTCCAGGGCGGCCTGGGGGTCCTTGAGGCTGAAGTAGAGGTGCCCGGACGAGTGACGTTTGAAGTTGCTGATCTGCCCGGCGACGAGGACACGATCGGGCAAGGCGCGGTCCAAAGCGGCCTTGACCTGGGCGACCAGAGCGGAAACGCCCAGCAGGCCGACCTCGGACGGAGACTGGCCGGCGGGTCGACTGCTGACGTCCGGGCCGGGACGCGGACCTTTCATCGCGGCGGGGTCGAAGAGCGTCTTTTTCTTCCGGGCCATGCGCCCAGTCTAACGGCTCGCCGCCGGGGAATCGACCCGTTGCCGGTTGCCGGCGGGTCGCTTTTTTCTTGGCAGGACGCACCAATCCGGTATGATGGACGGACATCCCGGGGCTGTAGCTCAGTTGGGAGAGCGACGCGTTCGCAATGCGTAGGTCAGGAGTTCGAATCTCCTCAGCTCCAGTGCTGCGAGCACACCGAACAATCTCTGAAGCGTCGGAGTTGTTGCTATGATTCAGGAACAGTACCGCCGGGCGATGGACCATCTCGAAGCGTGGTGGAATCACCAGGACATCGGCCGGGCGCTGTTCGACGCCGTCATCCCGATTGGCCCGGCACCGGAGGAGAACCTCAACCGCTACTGGCCAAGCCCGCAGGCCGACCCCGACATCGCCGGGCTCGTCGAAGCCCAACTGGCCCGGGCGGCAGCGGCAGAACCCCTCGCCGAACACCTGCCCATCCTGTGCCACCACTACGGCCAGCGGGGCACGCCGATGAACCTCGCCTGGTACCTCGGCGGGCCGATCCGCTTTACCGACTACTCCGTCTACGTCGAGCACTGCATCGAGGACTGGGATGCGTTTGAAATCCGCTTTGACCCGCACCACCCGTGGGTCAAGCACAGTGACGACCTCATCCGCGCCCAGGGCCAGGCCGGTGCGGACCGCGCCCTGACCTGGATGCCCGACCTCGGCGACGCGCTGACCACCTTCAGCCTGCTTCGCGGCACGGAACGGCTGCTGATGGACCTGCTGGAAATCCCCGACGTCATCGAACAGAAGGTCCGCGATTTCACCGTCGCATTCATCGAGGCCCACCGGCACTTTCACGAGATCTACCTCCAGTACTGGCCCGGCGATACCAACGCCTGCAACCTCTGGGCGCCGGGCACGACCTACTTCAATCAGTGCGATTTTTCCACCATGATCTCCCCGGCGATGTTCCGGCAGTTCGTGGTCCCCGAACTTATCGCCTACGACGACTACCTTGAGTACGTCTTCTGGCACCTCGACGGATACGAAGAGGTCCGGCACGTCCCGGCCCTGCTGGAGCTGGACTTCCTCCGGGCCATTCAGATCCAGCCCGGCGCGAACAACCCCACCGCCAGCAGCGAGCAGTGGCTGCCGGTCTGCAAGCAGATCCAGGAGGCCGGCAAGGGCTTGTACGTCTACGCCCACAGCCCCGAGGAGTTCGCCTTCCTCGCCGGCGAGCTGGACACGACCGGCCTGCTGATCCGGTGTAGCTATCCCCTGGCCGACCGTGCCGACGCCGACCGCCACTTCAAACTCGCCGAAGGCTGATACCCACCGCCATGGACTGGAACGATTGACGCCTCCCTCAAAAATCGAAGGAATGAAAA
>CAYMAP010000215.1:0-4519 GCA_964388425.1 uncultured Planctomycetaceae bacterium | reverse complement strand
ACATCCCCAAAACGGTCCTCCCAGCGTGTTCTTGGCAGTTCTGAGGGAGGCGTCATTATACCACGAATATGCCCGCCGACTGCGATGGTTTGGATATTCTCGATCCTCCCGACGATCTTGAAGTACATACCAATCGCTCCGCATGTGAATGAAGAACGCCCGCCTGCTACGCCCGGAACTTCACGTCCCCGCCGACGATGGTGCAGGCGGCCCGGCCGGTGAGTTTCATCCCGTCCCAGGGGCAGTTCCTCGACTTCGAGCGGAAGCGGTCCACGCGTACGGTCCAGCGCTTCTTCGGGTCGATGAGGGTCACGTCCCCGGCCCGGTCGGGCTGGAGCGTTCCGAGGTCGCTGCCGATCGCCCTTGCGGGCCCGGCGGTCATGCGCTCGATCAGCGTCGGCCAGTCGCAACAGCCGGACTGCACCAGGGCCTTGGCGTAGAGCCCCACCGCCGCCTCCAACCCGATAATGCCGAACGGCGCGAGGGCGAACTCCAGGTCCTTCTCTTCCTTGCTGTGCGGGGCGTGGTCCGTCGCGAGGCAGTCGACTGTCCCGTCGGCCACCCCCGCCCGCAGAGCCTCGACGTCCGCCGTGCCGCGCAGCGGGGGGTTCATTTTCGTGTTCGGGTCGTATTCCATGCAAGCTGCGTCGGTCAGCAGCAGGTGGTGCGGGGTGGCCTCGGCCGTGATGGGCAGGCCCTCGGCCTTGGCGGCTCGGATCAGTCCGACGCTGCCGGCGGAACTGACGTGCTGGACGTGGTACCGCCCGCCGATCCGCTGGAGCAGTTCGAGGTCCCGCCGGAGCATGATCTCCTCGCCGCTGGCGGCGATCCCGCCCAGACCCAGCCGGACCGCGACCGCCCCGCTGTTCATGCTCCCGCCCGCCAGGGCCGGGTCCTGACAATGCTGCATCAACGGCACGGAGAGCATCGAGGCGTACTGCATCGCCCGCTGCATGATCTTCGTGTCCGCCACACCCTCGCCGTCGTCCGTGAACGCCACCGCCCCGCCCTCGGCCATCAGGCCCATCTCCGCCAGTTCCGTCCCCTCGCGACCCTTCGTGATGCACCCGACCGGCAGGACCCGGGCGAGGTCCGCCCGGCGGGCCCGCTGAAGGACGTACAGCACCGCCGTCTCGTCGTCGGCCGACGGATGCGTGTTGGGCATGGCCACGATCGTCGTGAACCCCCCCGCCACCGCCGCAGCCGCAGCCGACGCGATGGTCTCCTCTTCCTCATGGCCCGGCTCGCGACAGTGCACGTGCAGGTCGATCAGACCCGGAGCGACGATCAGCCCCGTCGCGTCGATGACCTCCGTGCCCCGTGCCGCAGCCTTGGACACCGAACCGACCTTGTCGATCATCCCCCCAGCCAGCAGAACGTCGCAGACCTCGTCCCGCCCGCAGGCTGGATCAATCACGCGACCGTTCTGGATCAGGAGTTTATTCATGGGGTTCCCCCGTCGCCTGGCTGACGAGGTAGAGCACGGCCATGCGTACGGCCAGGCCGTAGGTCACCTGGTCGAGGATGCAGGAGTTCGGCCCGTCGGCGACTTCGGAGGTGATCTCCACGCCGCGGTTGATCGGCCCGGGGTGCATCACGAGGACGTCGTTTTTGCAGCGTCGGAGCCGATCGGCCGTCAGGCCGTAAAGACGGTGGTACTCCCGCAGGGAGGGAAACAGCCCGCCGCCGAACCGCTCGAACTGGATCCGCAGCATGTTCACCACGTCGACCTCGGGCAGGACGTCGTCGAGGTCATGGCTGATCGCGCAGCCCATGGCGGTGATGGCGTTGGGCACGAGCGTCGGCGGGCCGACCACGACGACCTCAGCCCCGAGTTTTCGCAGCCCGAGGATGTTGCTCCGTGCGACCCGGCTGTGGGCGATGTCCCCGACGATCGCGACCCGCTTGCCCGCGATCTCTCCCAGCCGATGCCGCATCGTGAAGATGTCCAGCAGCGCCTGCGTCGGGTGCTCGTGGCTGCCGTCGCCGGCGTTGACAATGCTCGCGGCCACCTTCCCGGCCACCAGGTGCGGAGCGCCCGCCTGGGGGTGTCGCATCACGAACACGTCCACGCCCATCGCCTCGATGTTGCGGACGGTATCCAGCGTCGTCTCCCCCTTCGAGACGCTCGAACCCTTGGCGGTAAAGAGTATCGTGTCGGCCGACATCCGACTCGCCGCCAGCTCGAAGCTCATCCGCGTCCGCGTGGAGTCCTCGAAAAACAGCAGCGCGACGACCTTGCCGCGCAGGGCGGGGACTTTCTTGATCGAGCGGGTCGAGATCTCGCGAAAACTCTCGGCCGTGTCCAGCAAATGGAGAATTTCGCCGCTGCTGAGATCGTCCAGGCCCAGCAAGTCCTTGCGGGTCCAGACGAACGGATCGGCCTCCGCCGACGCCGGGGAAACCGGCGGGCCCTGGGGGGATCTAGTCTTTTTTGAGGATATAGGCGCCTTCCTGGCCATCGTCTTCCTTCAGTTTGACCTGGATGCGTTTGCCCTCGGGGGCGGAGAGTTGTTTGCCCACGTAGTCCGCGGCGATGGGCAGTTCCCGCCCGCCGCGGTCGATCAGCACGCCCAGCCGGACGACTTTCGGCCGGCCGAAGTCGTGCAGGGCGTCGAGGGCGGCGCGGATGCTCCGCCCGGTCTGGAGTACGTCGTCGACCAGCAGGACGTGGGTGTCGTCGAGGTCGAATTCGATCTCCGTCGCGCGGACCAGCGGCACGCCGCGACGGCGGGAGAGGTCGTCGCGATAGAACGTGATGTCGAGGATGCCGAACTCGACGGGCAGGTCAGGCTGCTGATCCCGGAGCCGGTCCACGATCCGCCGGGCCAGCGTCTCGCCCCGTGTGCGAATCCCCACCACCGCCAGAGGCACTCCGTCGGGCAAATCCGCCACCGCCGCCTGGTACAGCGACACCAGGGCCTCGTCAAGTTCCTCAGCCGACATGATCTTCTTCATAAACTCACCGCGACAAGTGTAGCCCCGCCCGATCTGCTCCGCAAGGGGCCTATCGTCCCTGCTGCCCTTGCCCGCAACCCGGCCGATCCCTACAATACCCTTTTCATCCAACCCCGACAGCCGGAGCAGTCCATGACCAAGAGCGGCAACGAGATTCGCGAGGAGTTCATCGCCTTCTTTCAAAAGCACGGTCACGCCTTCGTGCCCAGCAGTTCCCTCCTGCCGGCCGATGACCCGACCCTCCTGTTCGCCAACGCCGGCATGAACCAGTTCAAGCCCCTCTTCCTGGGGACCGAAACCCGCGACTACACCCGCGCCTGCAACACCCAGAAGTGCATCCGCGCCGGGGGCAAGCACAACGACCTCGACGACGTCGGGCGCGACTGCTACCACCACACCTTCTTCGAGATGCTCGGCAACTGGTCCTTCGGCGACTACTTCAAAAAAGAAGCCATCGCCTGGGCCTGGCAGCTCCTGACGGAAGTCTGGGGACTGCCCAAGGATCGCCTGCACGTGACGGTCTTTGAAGGCGACGCGTCCGACGGACTCGAACCGGACGACGAGGCGGCCCGACTCTGGCTGGAAGTGACCGACATCGAAGGCGACCACATCCACCAGGGATCGAAGAAGGACAATTTCTGGGAAATGGGCGAGACCGGACCCTGCGGACCGTGCAGCGAAATCCACATCGACCTGACGCCCGATAAATCCGGGGCAAGCCTCGTCAACGCCGGGCACCCCCGCGTCATCGAAATCTGGAACCTCGTGTTCATCCAGTTCAACCGCGACGCGTCGGGCAAGCTCTCGCCCCTGCCGGCCCGGCACGTCGATACCGGCATGGGACTCGAACGCGTCACCGCCGTCCTGCAGGGCAAAAACTCCAACTACGCCACCGACCTCTTCGTGCCCATCCTCAAGCACATCGAAGAACTCTCGGGCAAGACCTACGGCGAGGGCTGCGACGGCGACAGGTACGATGCGACGGACGAGGACAACCTCACCGACGTGGCCATGCGCGTCATCGCCGACCACGCCCGGGCGCTGACGTTCGCCATCGCCGACGGCATCCTCCCCAGCAACGACGGACGCGGCTACGTCCTGCGCAGCATCCTCCGCAGGGCGGCAGGCTTCGGCCGACAGTACCTCGGCATCGAAGGACCGTTTCTCCATCGGCTGGTGTCCATCATCGTCAAGCACTTCGCCGACGCCTTCGGCGAACTCTCCGACAGACAGGCCGTCGTGGAAAAAACCATCCTGGACGAAGAAGAGTCGTTCCAGAAAACCCTCGATCGCGGGTTGGATTTCTTCAGAGGCGCCTTGTACGCAACGTTGCTTGGTGCTGCAGCGGATCAATCAGGGAAGAATCCTGAGAAGCGTGTCAGTTTTGGTGGCGGTGGGGGCGGTTTCAGAGAAGTCGAAAAATTGAAAGAAGACCGGACCACGCTTCAGGAAAAAGGCATAAGGCCATTATCCAAGGATTATAAAATCGGGGTCTACATCAACGACCAACTTGTACAAGTTGATATCGGTGATTGGACTGCGACACGTACAAATGACTTGT
>CAYMAP010000214.1:0-4577 GCA_964388425.1 uncultured Planctomycetaceae bacterium | reverse complement strand
TTCTGTTTCCATCCGCCATCCGCAATGTTGCTTATTCGATGTCCTTGATCCACTCGCGGATGACGTTGGTTTCCGGGACGAGTCGGGTCGAGCGGACCTGGTATTTGAGGGTGACGATGGCGGGGGTCTGGGCGGGCAGGACGCCGTGGGAGAGGATTTCGGTCTCGTCGTCGACGACGCGGACGGGAATCTCGATGCCGTACTCGTCGGTGGCGCGTCGGACTTTGCCCTTGAGGGTATTGAGGGTTTCCTCGTCGACGTATTCGGGCGAGGCCAGCAGGATCACCTCGCCGCGTTTCTGGGCGATGCGGACGCGGAGTTTTTCGAGGATACGCTGCTGGATGGCGGCCATGAGTTCGTCGCGGGCGGGGATGCGCGAGACGAAGGTGATCTGCCCGTCGATGCAGATGGTCGGGACGTTGCGGACCATCAGGCTGGTCATGAACACGAGGCTCTCGCGGTACTTGATTTTGTGTTCCCGCCATTCGACGATACCCTCGAACTCCGGGGCGATCTGCTTGACGGACTCGACCATGTACTGGCAGGGTGCGCAGGCCTCGGAGTCGAGGGTGATGACGTCGACGGCGACTTTTTCGCTCTGGCCGTACTCGGACATGTCGAGCAGGTCTTGCTGGACTTCCTCGACGGCCATGGTTTTGACGGCCTGTCGTTCGTACTCGTCGAGGACGACTTGGGTGACGGCTTCGAGGTTTTCCGGCGGCGTGTCGTAGGGCAGGTCGCAGCCGGGCGCGAGAATGAAGCCCCTGGTCCCGCCGATTTCCATGCACTCCACGGCGTTGCGCTGGGCGTCGATGGACTGGCCGAGCAGCAGAACGCTGGTCAGTTGGAGGTTGCCGCCGAAGCTCACGTTGCGGGGCAGGCAGATGTCGCGGATGGTCTCCAGCGGGATGTTTTCGTCGACGGAGACGTTGTCGGGCGTGCAGTCGCACATGACCTGGAGGTTCTGCTCGGCGTGGCCACAGACGAAGAACGACCCCAGTCCGCCTGCGGCGCGGATGTGCTCGAAGAGCGGCTGGGCGTAGGGGCTGACGAACTGGACGAACTGGTCCGGGCCGATCTGGCTGGTCATGGGGTCGACGACGGCGACGACGTCGCAGCCGGCGTCGAGATAGTACCCGGCCATGGCCTGGCCGACCTCCATGGCGAAGCGCATCGTCTCGTGGACGCTGTCGGGCTCGTCGAACATGCGCATGAAGATGTCAGTGCCCAGCAGGTGCAGCGCGAGCGTGAAGGGTCCGGTGATCAGCCCGTAGACGGCCAGGTCCGGGTGTGCGGCGCGGATTTTCCGGGCGGCTTCGAGGACGGTGGCGATCCGTCCGGCGTCGGGGCCGGGCACGGACAGCTCCGCCAGGGAGACGCCCTGGGCCAGCGGATGGCTGATGACGGCCGGGGGGGTCTCGTCCTGCCAGTTCAGCTCGCAGCCGAGAACCTCCGCTTCGATCTGCAGGTCGAAGGCCACGGGCACGCCGTCGGGCTGGTAGCGTCGGACGGTCTCGGCGATGCCGGCGGCGAGATGGTCGGGACTTTTGAGATACTCCGTGGCCGAGAGGTCCAGCAGCTTCCCGCCGTGGACACCCACGAAGGGCAGCCAGGGGATGCGGTCGGTTTCCTCACATTTCATTGCATGGACGATGCGTTCCTTGCCGGTCATGGCGGCGGTTCCTGATGGCGGGGGACGTTTCGGAGTCCGTCGCCCGCCCCGCTCGGACGATCGACCGCGCCACTGTAAATCGTATCCCGTAGAGGTCAACCCCGGAGAGCGAATTTTCCGCAGAAAATTTCATCTCCCGATACTCACACCTTGGGCGGGTCGGGCGCGCTGGGCAGTATCGAACTCAACCAGGTCCAGCAAGCCCCGGAAGCCGCCACGGCCCTGATGCTGGTCTGCTTCGGGTTCATGCTGCTGAAGTTCGGCCCGCGCGGTTGACGTGACGCGCCCGGAGGGCTCAGAGGCTCGTGAAATGCGGGGCAATGCCCGGTGCGGTGCGGTGTCGTGAAGTGCGTCGGCTTCGAAGGGCACGTCGGGAAGGCGGGGCGAGGCGGGTGAGGATGTACCGCGGGCTGCGGACCTGCACGCGGATGCCCAGAACCGCCAGCAGTCCCCCCACGGCGAGGGTCACTGCCGCGGCGGCGAGATGGTCGGCCAGCCAGGCCTGACTGGCCAGCAGGACGCAGGTGACCGCTCCGCCGAGGCCGCTGGTCAGCACGACCGCCTTGCCCAGCCGGACGTACGCCGCCGCAGCCAGCGCCCCTCCGCAAGCGGCCGAGGCAACCCACACGATCGCGCTGCCGGAACCCAGCGTCCAGGCCAAGGCCCAGGCGGACAGCCCCGCCAGCAGCGCGCAGAAGGTCAGCCGACACGCTTTCCAAGCAGCCAGGAAACCAAGAATCCCGCCGAGAAGCCCGGCGAGGATCAATTCGGCGAGGTTCGCACCGGGACGGTAGAGCCCCAGCAGCCACCAACCGGCCGCGAACCCGCCCAGCAGGGCGTCGGTCGAAAGCAGCAGGCGAAACAGCGGATAGCCCCCGAAGACGTGCACCAGGGCCCAGAACATTCCCAGGATCGTCATGCCGACGGATGGTGAATCAGCAACGGTCAGCAGGACCGGCAGTGGAGCGGATGATGCAGACATGTCGTTTTCCCCGTGTGGACCGTCCCAGCAGAAGAATCCGTGTGTGTTTATCGACATTTACCAGGCTGTGGCACAAGGGCAGAGCGCAAAAAAGAGCGACGTCCAGGTGGAGGGAGACCTGAACGTCGCGGTTAGCCGCATCCAAAATCATGCAGGTGGAGGGAGACCTACACTTAGCTTTGGGTGCAGCGGACAACTTGAATCTATCGGACGCTTCGGCAAAACGCCAGTAAAAATTCAGCTTTTTTGCGGAATCATCGAAAAAAAATCTACGAATTTCGCTCTCATATTTTACCTGATGGGATTGTCGTGTCAAGAAAAAACAGGCAGGGCAATTCGCCGTCGATCCGAATTGCCCCCCACAACGGGACGCGTCGGGGTGCGGATCGCCACGGGGTCGGCCGGTTCGCGAAAGGCCTGTTGCTCGACGGTCGGGGCCGATCCGACGGGGCGCTGGCGGGGGCAGGTTATGCCGGGGAAGGAAAACCGACCCTGCATCCCGCCCATCGCCCGGCCGGGGACTCCTCCATGAGCCCCGGCCTGTGGGGCAACGGGTATCGGTCCTGTCCAGCCGTGGCAATGGGTGTGTCCAATGCCCGAGAAACGATCCGACTTGTCACGTCCGTTTTTTCAGGCGTCCTGTCGACGCCCATGTGTGCCATTGTTTGTCCTTCAACTGCAGCCGAGGGACGACCCGCAGTTGAAGCATTTGTAGCAGTTGCCGTTGCGTACTGTGATGGACCCGCAGGTCGGACAGGGCGGGGCGTCCTGCTGGAACTGCGAGAACTGTTCGTCCATCCGGTCCACCCGGGGCTGGCTGATCCGTCGGGTGCGTGGCTTGGTGGCCGACGCTGTCTGTGAAGAATATGCGTCAACAGGCTTCCTGGCGTCCATGCGGGAAGCCTGTTGAACGCGGCCAGGTTCCGAGGTCAAAGTATCATCCGTGACAGCCTCGGGCGCTGCGCTGCTCCGTGTTCCGCCGGCCTGGCCGGGGGGCGTTTCCTTGCCCTCGGCGAGGAACGTCTGCTCCAGCCAGCGGAAGAGGTAATCGACAATGCTTTTGGCAAAGGGAATGTTGCGGTTGGAGGTCATGCCGCTCGGCTCGAACCGCTGGTGGGTGAACTTCTTGACCAGGGCTTCGAGCGGCACGCCGAACTGAAGGCACAGGCTGCAGGCCGTCGCGAAAACGTCCATCATCCCGCCGACGGTCGAGCCTTCCTTGGCCATGGAGACGAACAGTTCGCCCGGTCGGCCGTCCTCGAAGAGCCCCACCGTCAGGTATCCCTCGTGGCCGGCGACGTCAAATTTGTGCGTGATGCTCTTGCGTGTGGCCGGCAGGCGCTCTCTGTGTGGTCTGCGTTTGGCCTCTTCGAGCTGTTCCGGGGAGATGTTCTCGTCGAGGACTGCCTCGGCGAGCGTTTCCTTACCGCCGGTCTGTTTCGTGTTGAGCGGCTGGGTCCGCTTCGATCCGTCGCGATAAATCGCCACCGCCTTGAGCCCCATCTTCCACCCGTCGATATAGACCTGCATGATATCCTCGGCGGTGGCATCGTGCGGCATATTGACGGTCTTGGAAATCGCGCCGGACAGAAAAGGCTGCGCGGCGGCCATCATGCGAAGATGGCCGGTGTAGTGGATGGATCGACTCCCGGTGGCGGGCTGAAAAGCGCAGTCGAAGACCGGCAGGTGGCCCTGGGCGAGGTGGGGAGCGCCCTCGATCGTGTCGTGCTCGTCGATGTGCTCGATGATCGTAGCGATCTGGTCTTTGCTGTACCCCAACTGCTGCAGCGCCAGCGGGACCGTCTGGTTGACGATCTTGAACATCCCGCCCCCGGCCAGAGACTTGTACTTGACCAGGGCGATGTCCGGCTCGATGCCGGTCGTGTCGCAGTCCATCATGAACCCGATCGTCCCCGTCGGTGC
>CAYMAP010000213.1:0-4606 GCA_964388425.1 uncultured Planctomycetaceae bacterium | reverse complement strand
GCCGATGGTGCTGTACCGGACCTCGCCGTCAAAAACGACCTTCTCGATCGCCCCCGCCGCCGCCCGCATGCCGCAGGCGATTCGCGCGCCCTCGAAGGCCGGTCCCGCCGCCGCCGACGCCGCCAGCATCTGCCCGTCCCAGGCCAGCACGATCTCTCCGTTCGTGCCGATGTCGATCATCAGTGTCGGGCCGGTCGCCGCGTCCATTCGCGTCGTCAGGATGCCCGAGACCGTATCGCCCCCCACGAACCCTCCGATCACCGGCATGACGTACGCCCGCCCGTCGGGGGCGATCTCGATGCCCAGTTCCTCAGCCCGCAGGCAGCACGAGCCGTACCGCTCCGGCTCGAACGGCAGGGCCGACAGCCCCGTCACGTCCAGGCCGCACAGCAGATGCTGCATCGTCGTGTTGCCCGCGAAACTCACGCCCCGCACCTGTCCCCGCGCGACGCAGGCCGACTCGCAGAGTGTGCCCACCAGGTCGTGTAGCGATTCCCGAACCGTCTCCCGCAGTTCCGCCGAGGCGGCCGGGCTTTCGCACGCCCGGCCGATCCGGCTGACCACGTCGTCGCCGAAACTCACCTGCGGGTTGATCCCCGCGGCGACCTCCCGGCTGGCTCCGCCGGGCAGCTCCAGCAGCTCTCCCACCAAGGTCGTCGTGCCCACGTCGAACGCCACGGCGTAATTCTCCTCGCCGGCGACGATCGGCAGAGGACAGGTCACGCGCGGCGCGGGGGTGTTCTCGGCCGACGCTTCCTCGATCTTCGTTGTCTCGGTGAGGATCTGAATCTGCTCGGCGAACAGCGAGGTCTCGGGAATGGCAATGACCGCATCGCGCTCGACGGCGACCTGGCACGCCAGCCGCCACCCGGAGGCGAGTTCGTCCTCGCCGAGCTGCCCCGCGCCGGCCTCGCTCGCAGCCGGACAGCCGTGAATGAACCGCACGCGGCACTTGCCGCACGTCCCCGCCCCGCCGCAGGGCGTGTCGATCGTCAGGCCCGCCCGGCCCGCCGCCTCGACCACGCTCGTGCCAGGCAGGACATGAACCGTCCGCCCCGTCGGCTCGAACGTTACCTTCGCCGCCCCGCCCGATGTTTCTCTCGCAGACATCATGCAACCTTTCTTGAATTCGTGTAGCTCAGCCGCCTCGGCTGAGAAGTGTGGTCGCGTGCCATGCCTGTTCCTGCAGGCATTCGCCAGGAGGGTGGGCGTACGCCCACGCGGACCTCAGCCGAGGGCAACCGTGCCACATGGTCAGGAACGGGGTATTATAGCACCCCCTGCAGACCCCCTCAATCGGAACCGAAACAGTGCCCCCAAGGACGCGTTGCGGATTGAAACATCACAGAATTGGAATCCGACCTCGCCGGCTGCCACCTCCCGCAGGCATGCGGCCAGGAGGGTGGGCGCTTTCACCCACGCGGTCCGTTACCGTTCGTGGTGCGGGCTCTGGCCCCAGTGGAGCTTGCCGGCCAACGTGTCGAAGTACGCCCGCCCGGGGTGGGGCAGAATCCGCAGGGAGCACTTGGCCTGGCTGACGCGGAGAATCTGGCCCCGGCAGAGATCGAACGGCAGTTGCCCGTCGACGATCATCTTCGTCCCGCGGTTGACGCGTTCGGCGGTGATGCGGATCGGCGGGGTCGGCGCGACGACGATCGGCCGCAGCGACAGCGTGTGCGGCGCGATCGGCGTGATCGCGACGGCTTCGAGAGTCGGCTGGAGGATCGGCCCGCCGGCCGACATGTTGTACCCCGTCGAGCCGGTCGGCGTGGCCAGCACCAGTCCGTCCCCGAGGTAGCGCGACACGCACTGCTCGCCCTGCCGAACCGCCAGGTCGATCATCCGGAACGGATCGCCGGCCGAGATCGCCACGTCGTTGGCGGCCAGGACCAAGTCGTCGGCGGTCTCGGCCTCTCCGTGGCGGGTCTCGATCCGCACCTGCAACATCATCCGCTCGGTCGGCTGAATCCGACCGGCCAGCGCGTCCTCGAAGTGACGCTGCAGATGCTCGACGTTGAAGTCCGCGAGAAACCCCAGCTTGCCCATGTTCACCCCCAGCAGCGGCACGCCGAGCGGTGCGAGGTTTCGCCCGGCCGACAGCAGCGTCCCGTCGCCCCCGAAAACCACGCACAGCCTCGCCTCTCGCGCCGATTCCGGCGGGCAGGCGTCGTGGGCGAAGATGCCCAGCACCTCCGCCCGGTCAGAAAACCAGCTCCGCAGCGACTCGATCTGGTCCTCCACGCCGGGCTTGTTCATGTTGCCCAGGATGACGATGCCCGCTCGTGCCATGCACGCATCATACCCGCTCGGGCGAGGTTGACAAGAACTTTGGAGGGTGGGTGTTTGCACCCACGCGGTTTCTACGCGTCGCGCGACGCGAAGCGCCGTGACGGCAAGGGCGAGGTGACGGTCCATGCTGGCATGTTCCCCCGCACAGGCTGTATCCTCTCGCCATGCTGCACCACCACATCCACCACCGCGACGGCAAGGCCCGGACCGGCCTGCTGCACACCCCGCACGGGGACGTGCCCACCCCGGCGTTCATGCCCGTCGGAACGGCCGGTACGGTCAAGGGCGTCACGCCCGACCAGCTCGCCGCGACCGGCGCGACCATGATCCTCGCCAACACCTACCACCTCATGCTTCGCCCCGGCGCGGAGGTCGTCGCCGAACTCGGCGGACTGCACCGGATGATGGCCTGGCCCGGCCCGATCCTCACCGACAGCGGAGGCTATCAGGTCTTCAGCCTCGCCCATCGCCGGACGCTGGATGACGACGGCGTGACGTTCCAGTCACACATTGACGGCAGCGAAGTCGAACTGACCCCCGCTCGATGCGTCGAAATCCAACACTTGCTCGGCGCCGACGTGGTGATGCAGCTCGACGAGTGTCCCCCGGGCGACGCCGAGCGGGACACCGTTGCCGCAGCCGTCGACCGCTCGGCGGACTGGGCCCGGCTGTGTCGCGACGCCTGGGACGCCCGCGAGCGACTCACCGCCCTGGCCGAACCGCAGGCGCTATTCGGCATCCAGCAGGGCGGGGCCTTCCGCGACCTCCGCGCCCGCAGTGCCGAGCGGCTCGTCGAACTCGACCTGCCCGGATACGCGGTCGGGGGGCTGTCCGTCGGGGAGGGCCATGCCGCCATGTGCGACGTTCTCGACGACGTCGACGACCTCCTGCCGACCGAGACACCGAGGTACCTCATGGGCGTCGGCGAGCCGCGGGACCTCCTCGCCGCCGTCGCCCGCGGCATCGACCTGTTCGACTGCGTCCTGCCGACCCGCAACGGGCGAAACGCCGGGGCCTTCACCTGGAACGGTCGACTCAAGCTCCGCAACGCCGACCACGCCCGCGACTCATCGCCCATCGACCCGGACTGCGGCTGCTACGCGTGCCGGAATTTCTCGCGGGGGACGCTGCGACATTACTTCCAGGCCGGTGAAATGCTCGGGCCTACGCTGGTGACGCTGCACAATCTGCATTTCTTCGCCGACTTCACCGCCGCCATCCGCGCCGCCATCGAAGCCGGCGAATTGGAGCAGCGCTCCGCCGCTTGGCTGAGGCGCCTTTACCCGAACGAAGTGTAGCTCCGCCGCCCTCGGCTGAGAGGTCAGCGTGGGTGCAAGCCCCCACCCTCCGGAAACGAATCCGTTGGACCCGTTTTGAAATCCCTTTGCATCGCGGCAGGGAATCTGCAGAATGGACGTCTCCGTGAACCTCTCCGCAGGGGACCCCTGCAGGAGGGTCTGGCCGGCCCCCCCCGGCCGGGCGCACACGCCAACCGACCCCTAACGCAAGGATGATGCAACCATGGCACGCGAGATGACGATGATGGACGGCAACCAGGCCGTCGCCCACGTAGCCCACCGGATCAACGAAGTGATCGCCATTTACCCGATCACCCCCTCCAGTCCGATGGGCGAACACGCCGACGACTGGTCCGCCCGCGGACAGAAGAACATTTGGGGCACCGTGCCGCTGATCTGCGAGATGCAGTCCGAAGGCGGGGCCTCGGCGGCCGTCCACGGCGCGCTGCAGACCGGCAGCCTGACCACCACCTTCACCGCCTCTCAGGGCCTGCTGCTGATGATCCCCACCCTCTACAAACTCGCCGGGGAACTCACGCCCACCTGCTTCCACGTCTCCGCACGCTCGCTGGCCTGCCAGGCGCTGAGCATTTTCGGCGACCACTCCGACGTCATGGCCACCCGCCAGACCGGTATCGGCCTGCTGGCCTCCAACAGCCTCCAGGAAGCCCACGACCTCGCTCTGATCGGCACGTCCGCGTCGCTGGCGACCCGCCTGCCGTTCGTCCACTTCTTCGACGGCTTCCGTACCAGCCACGAAGTCGCCAAAGTCGAACTGCTCACCGACGACGACCTCAAGGCCGTCATCGACGACGAACACGTCTTCGCCCACCGCCAGCGAGGCCTGAGCCCCGACAACCCCTTCATCCGCGGGACCTCCCAGAACCCCGACGTCTACTTCCAGGGCCGCGAATCCGTCAACCCCTACTACCTCGAAGCCCCCGAGAAGGTCCAGGCCGCCATGGACCAGTTCGCCAAGGTCGTCGGCCGGGGGTATCATCTCTTTGATTACGTCGGCG
>CAYMAP010000212.1:2706-4664 GCA_964388425.1 uncultured Planctomycetaceae bacterium | reverse complement strand
TGAAGACCAACGCCATCCCCGACCGCTCGTCGCCGCTGCGGAGGATGCGGGACCACTGCAACTCCTCGTCGCGCTCGTGGTCGTTGTCGGCCGTCGAATGGAAAGGCATGGTCAGTTCCCGGTCTGTTTTCGCGGGTCGAGCAGTTCGTTGAGTTTCTCTTCGGGCAGGACGTTGCGTTCGAGGCAGACTTCGCGGATGGTTTTATTTTCGTTCATGGCGGCGTGGGCCAGTTCGGTCGCGCGGTCGTAGCCGATCTCCGGGACCAGCACGGTGACCATGGCCAAGGACTGCTCGACGTACTGCGTACAGCGGTCGCGGTCGGGTTCGATGCCGGCGATGCACTGCTCGGCGAAGGCTGTCGCGGAGCTGGCCAGCAGGTCGACTTGGGTCTGGAGGTTCCAGGCGATCATGGGCATGGCGAGGTTGAGTTCGAGGATGCTTCCGACTCCGCCGGTGGCACCGGCGGCGATGGCGGCGTCGCAGCCGACCACCTGGCAGGCGACCTGGATGACGGATTCGCAGAGGACGGGGTTGACCTTGCCGGGCATGATGCTGCTGCCGGGCTGGAGGGCGGGCAGGCGGAGTTCGCCGAGACCGCAGCGGGGTCCGCTGGCGAGCAGGCGGAGGTCGGAGGCGATTTTCCCCAGGGACAGGGCCGTCCGCCGAAGCGACCCGCTGGCGGCCAGCGCGAGGTTGCGGTTGCTGGCAGCGGCGACGTGGTTGCCGGCCTCGCAAAAGGGCAGGCGAAGTTCTTCGTAGAGGTAGACGCAGATGTCCCGCGCGAAGCCGGGGGGACAGTTCAGTCCAGTGCCGGCGGCGGTCCCGCCAAGGGGCAGTTCGCAGAGGTTCGTCATGGCCTGCTGGAGGTCGGCGAGGGAAGCGTCGACGCTGGCGGCGTATCCGCCGAACTCCTGGCCCAGCCGGATCGGCACGGCGTCCATGAGGTGGGTCCGGGCGATCTTGACGATCCCGTCGAATTCGTCGGCCTTGGCGGCGAGGGCGTCGCGCAGCAACCGCAGGGCCGGGGCGAGGGCTTCGTGGATGCCCCACGCGGCCGCGACGTACATGGCGGTGGGGATCACGTCGTTGGAGCTCTGGGCCATGTTCACGTGGTCGTTGGGATGGACGGCCCCGGGCCGATCCAGCAGTTGGCAGGCGCGGCGAGCGATGACCTCGTTGGCGTTCATGTTCGTACTGGTCCCGCTGCCGGTCTGGAAGACGTCGACGGGGAACTGGTCGTTCCACGTTCCGTTGATGACCTCTCCGGCGGCGGTGATGATGCCCTCGGCGAGGTCGTCGTCGAGTCGGCCTGCCTGGCGGTGGACGAGGGCGGCGGCTCGCTTGACGTGCCCCAGGGCGGCGAGGAACCGCCAGGGCATCACCCAGCCGGAGATCGGGAAGTTCACTACCGCCCGACCCGTGGCGGGCCCGAAAAGGGCGTCGTCAGGCAGCTCGACGGGACCCAGGGCGTCGTGTTCGGTTCTGGTCATATTGCATCCCTCTGCGAAACGTGCGATTATAGGGCAGTCATGAGTCTGTTGGGAGTCTATTTCCGAAAACACCGCTGGCAGAAGCGGATCGTCCTCGCGCTGCTGGTGCTGATCGCCGGGCTGCTGACGGGCATCGCGCTGCAGCCGTTGTACGTTGAGTACCGCCTCGAAAAGGCTGACCGGGAGCTGCTGGCCAGGCTGGATTCGCCCGACGCCCTGACCCGCCAGCGGACGATCGAGCAACTCCTCTACCGTGCGAAGAAGTTTCCCGCAACGCACGATCGGGTCCGCGAGGCCCTGGAGACCGGAGACGACCGGCGGTTCTGGGCGGTCTACAGCATTCTCCGCCGCTGCCCGTCGTTTCGCCTGACCGACCTTCCACCGGAGACGTTCGACCGCATTCGACTGATCGAACTGCGCGACGTCTTCTCGCCGCCCGCAACGACCACGCTGCCGACGACAGGCCC
>CAYMAP010000212.1:0-2606 GCA_964388425.1 uncultured Planctomycetaceae bacterium | reverse complement strand
CCGACGACAGGCCCGGCGAGTCGACGGGCTGACGGACCGGCCTCAGCGGCGACGAGGCGCCAGATCGTTCTGGACCTGCTGCTGGGCGGGCGGGACAACCGCTACGTCCGCGAGGCTGCTCCGTTGGCGGCGGACGATCCGTACCCCCCGGTCCGCGTCGCAGCCTCTCCGCTGGCGGCTCGGCTGGGCGAGGACGGACTGCTGGAGGACCTGCTGGCCGACCCCGACCCGCGGGTGGTCGCCTCGGCGGCGCTGTCGGGGGGAGCGGGGGAACGGCACGAACTGGCCGAGGCCATCGAGGCGTTGCTGTTCCGGGCCGTACCCGAACTCCAGCAGGCTTTCGAGGACGACGGGCGGGCGGGCGCTCTGCGCGACGTGATCGCCTCCTGTGCCGTTGCCCTGGCGGGGCTGGACGCCGGGCGGTTCTCGCCGATGCTCTGCGGATTGATCCGACAGACGGATGACGAGGGGCTAGCCGAACGCCTGCTGCTGATCGTGCCGATGCTTGATCGCCAGCAAGCGGGCGGGGCGGTGATGGCTCGATTGCACCGGGCGCGGTTTGCGGGGCGTCGGCCGACCGGCATGGAACTTTGGGCGGCTGGGGCGTTGCAGCTGCGGCAGGCCGGGCCGTTTGCGATGGACGTCCTCCGTGCCGCGGCGCGGCGCGAGGCCGGTCTGCTGGAGTCGCAGGTTCTCGGGGCGCTGGGGTTGGTTTCGGCGTTGCGTTTGCCAATACGGACGGAACTGGCCGAGCTGGTCGAGACGTTGTGGTATCCCGGACGCCCGGCGTTGCTGGTTCGGCTGGCCCGGCTGCTGGGTGCCCAGGCCGGCAGCGACGAGTACCAGCCCGACGGCGCGCCGACACGCGAGGAGTGTCGGGAACTACTCGTCCGCGCGACGCAGTACGCGACGGTCTGGGAGACCGACGAGGGCGAGGTCACGCTGACGACGCCGATGGGGTCGGCAGCGGCTGCGGTGGCGTTGTGGCTGCTTGAGCCGACGACGACCGAGTTCGACCTGCCGGCGGGCACGACGCAGCCCGACGAACCGATCCTGGAGCTGTCCGTCGAACCCAACAGCGCGTTCTACCTCCGCGAGGCCCTGCTGGACGAGGGCGCGGCGGCGGGGGATTACGTCGCCTGGCGGATCGGATTGTCCGGCCGGTCGGAGTCGGCGGAACTGGACGCGATGCTATTGCCCCCCCGTGGCAGCGAACGTCGGGAGTATAACCCCTCGGTCCGCGCGACGGGGGCATTGATTCTGGCCCTGTCTGCCAGCGGGGAGGCCCAGCGTCGGACGGTGCGTGAGCGTTTGGCGATGTCACGGCCAGGCGAGGCGTTCGTCGCCCGGGCGGGTCGGCAGTGCGGGCTTCTGATCGCCGGGGACCGCTCCGTCCTGCCGGCCGTCCGCGAACTGCTGGACTACCCGGAGTATCCGGCTCCGCGGGCGTTGCTGGCGCTGCTGGCGGCGGGGGATCGGCAGACGCTGGACTGGCTGTTGTGGGACACGCACTGGAGGGTCCAATCCACGCCGGCGGAGCTGGCTGACCTGCTGGTGGCTGAGGGGTTCGACGACGTGTTCTGGCGGGTCGCGCCGCAACTGCCCCGCCCCCCGGCCGAGGCGGGTCAAGCCGCACAGCGCTGGGTCGTCCGCTGGATGCAGTGCGTCTGGGGCGTCCGGCGGAATGATCTGGCGGTGGGGTTGGGGCGATGACGGCGGGGCTGGCCGGATGGGCTCGCGAGGCCTGGCGGGCGGGGCTGGATCTGCTCTGGCCCGAGACCTGCGGGGGCTGCCGGCGGGCGCTGCCCGGGCCGGATGGCCTCTGCGAAGCCTGTTCGCTGGAGCTTCTTCGGCTGGTGTCGCTGCCTTCCTGCCCGCGATGCGGAGCGACGCTGGGTCCGTTCGTTTCGGTCGTCTACAACGACGGCTGCCCGCGCTGCCCCACGCCGCTGCCGGCGTTTTCGAGCGTGACCCGGCTGGGCCCGTACGCCGGGCCGATCCGACGGGCCGTGCGGGAGTTGAAGTATCACGGGTGGCATGGGCAGGGCGTTCGGCTGGCGGGGATGCTGAGCGAGGCGGTCTCGGCCGGGCTGTACGGCGAGGATCTCGACGTCGTTATTCCCGTGCCGATGTACTGGACGCGGAGGCTTTTGCGCCGATCGGACCATGCCGCCCTGCTGGCCGATCGGATCGCCCGCGGACTGCCCTTGCCCTGCTGCCCGGAGCTGCTGCGGACACGGAACACCCCGCCGCAGGTACACCTGGCGCGGTCGCAGCGGTTCGAGAACATCCGCGGGGCCTTTGCGGTCCGCAGCCGGCGCGTCCTGGCCGGGGCCCGGGTGCTGCTGGTCGACGACGTGACGACCACGACCGCCACCGCCAATGAATCCGCCCGCACCCTCCTCCGCGCCGGAGCGCTGCGCGTGCACCTGGCCGTTCTGGCCAAGGGCGAACCCCCATGGGCCTACGCCGAACGGGCCGAGATGGCGTGACCGAATACATCCGGGGCCGAAGAATCGCGTGACACGGCCGGTGCCTCCTGCGGACATGGTGCGGGGGGATTTTGTTCGGTGGAACGTCATCAGGTGACTGCCCAGCGGCCGATT
>CAYMAP010000211.1:0-4701 GCA_964388425.1 uncultured Planctomycetaceae bacterium | reverse complement strand
ACCAGTGACCTCCTGCGTGTCGAGCAGGCGCTCTAGCCAACTGAGCTAACGGCCCGTTGTGGGAAGTCGCCACTATAGCGTTGGTCGGCGGGGGTGTCAAGCATCCTGGCGGACAATTCTACAGAGCTATGGCAGCATCCGCGCGGAGCAAAACCGCGGCGCGGGCGGAGGAATGTCGTGGCGTTCTTGGACAATGACTCCCGTAGCTTCCGCGCGGACAAAACCGCCCGGCAGGGGGGGCATGGCAAATGAGTTCCAGGGGGGCATGGGCAGACGTGGTGTCTGCGGTGGCACGTGCCGGCCCGGCGTGGTGGTGTGGGCCGCTCAGGCTGGGTGGTGGAAGACCATGGACTGGACTTCGACGCCGTCGATGGCGTTGAGCTGGTCGGCGAGTTGCTGGATGCCGCCGTCGTCGCCGACGACTTCGAGGATGAGCAGGCCGTTGGGGGCGGGGTCTCCGCCGGGGTCGATTTCGTGCAGTCCCAGCCGGGTTTTGATCTGCCGGCCGTGGGCGGTGAGGATTTTCTGGACTTCGACGGCTTCGGTGAGTCGGTCGGTGATATGCACGCCGAGAAGGGTATGGGGGGGCGGGTTCATGGGGGTGTCTCCGTGGGTTCAGCGGTCGCCGCGGGGTCGGCGTTTGCGGTAGGTGGTCAGTTCGGCGGTGAGATCTTTGATGAGCCCCCAGATCAGGAACGCCCAGCCAATGCCGGTCAATGCGTAAGCGTAGTATTCCATCCACTGGGGTAGGTGGGTAATGGTCGTACCGGCGAAGTAGCAAAGGTGGAACAGTCCGGCACTGGCGAGGATCAGCAGGGCACCGGTCATCATGCGCATGGCGGGTCTCCTTGGTTATTTGCTCTTTACGATACTGCGGGATGATGCGAATTGCACGCCTGAATTGACTCCAGGGCAGGGGAATCGACACATGCCCGTATCAATTCAGAGGCAGGGAACGTACAATCGCCCTTTTGACCCGCAGATCGCCAACCCCCCGAGACGAGGAAACCCCGGTCATGCACTTTGTCGACCGTTTCAGATGCTCGTTCACGCCCTCGAGGGTTCGGACCGCCCTGTGCTTTGTGGCGTTGCTAACGATCGTTGTGGTGTACTCGACTCCGCGCTGCGCTTTTGCTCAGTCGACCTCTACGACCCCGACGACCGAATCTGCCGAGGACCAGCCGCCCGTCGACGCAACGTCTCAGGCCCGCCCGACGGAACGGAACCTGTCCGACCGCAAGAGCCTCCGGGCCCTGAAGGAAGAATTCGCCAACGCCACCCACCTGGAGGAATCGCTGCGGAAGCGGGTCGTCGAGGCCTACACGGCTGCGTTGGGGCATTGGGACGTGCTGGAAGCCGCCCGCCGAAAGTCCCGTCGATACGCAAAGGAGCTCCAGACCGCACCCCAGCGCATCGCCGCTGCGCGGGAGCAGCTCGACGCCCTGCCGGATGAACCGCAGATTGAGGTCTCCCCCGATGCCCCGCTGGAGACGCTCGAGCAGGCCCTGACGACTGCGAAAGTCCGGTTGGCTACAGCGCGGAACGAGGCGGAAGCTGCGGAAAAGGCCTCCCGCCAGCTCACCAGCCGCCGAAGCGAGACCACCCGCGACACCGCCGAGACGCAGAAGCAAATCGAGAAGCTCGAAACCGCACTCGCCGAAGAAATTTCCGACCTGCCCCCGCAGCTCGCCGCCGCACGCAAAGCCGCCAATCTCCTCGCCCAGAAGGCTGCACGCGAGCACATCAACGCGCTGAACCAGGAACTGCTGCTTCTCGGGGCCGAGGAACCGCTCTACACGCTTAACAAGGATCTGACGGCCCGACGCCTTGCCCTCGCCGAGCAACATGTCCAGACCTTGGAAACCTGGGCCAACGAGCGCCGCCTCAAGAAGGCTGAGTTGGAAGCCCGCGAAGCCGAGCGAATCCTGCGGAGCTTCGCCGACGCCGATCCGGTGTTACGCACACTCGCTGAGCAGAACACCGACCTTACCGAGCAGTCCAGCAAGCTCACCGACCGCATCAAAAGGATCGCGGGGCAAATCCAGGCTTCCGAAGAGACGCTCCAGCGACTCAACGAGAGCTACCGCTCCGTCACCGGCCGACTCCAGCACGTCGGCATGACCGAGGCGATCGGCGTGCTGCTCCAGAAAGAGCGCCTGCTCCTGCCGCCCGCCGACGTCCTGCATCGCGAATGCAACACACTGCAGAAACGCCTCACGACCCTCCAGGTGAACCTGATGGACCTCGACTCCGAACGGGCCGATCTCACCGAAATCGGACCGGAAGTCGAGCGGATCATCGAACGCATCGAGCGCAGCCAGCCCGCCCCGCTGGAGACCGGTCAACGGGAGTCCCTTCGTCGCAATACCCGAGAGCTTCTGGAAAAACGGCGGAGCTACCTCGACGGACTCATCCAGAACCATCGCTCGCTGATCGACGATCTCACCCGCCTGCATACCCTGAAGCAACAGGTCATGGACAGGTCCCGACAGTTCGCGGAGTTCATCGACGAGCGAATTCTCTGGATCCGCTCGGCCGGTCCGATCCCGCAGGGCCTCGACCGGTCGTTCGAGGCCGGCGCCTGGCTGCTGGCCCCCTCTCACTGGATCGAGGCCGGCGATACCCTTCGTCGCGACGTCGGGGCGAGTCCTTTGCCGTGGATCACCGTGGCAGGGGGACTGACGCTGCTGCTGATGCTTCCTCGCCGTTTGAGGGATCGGCTTGTGCAGCTTGGCCGACTTCGCGAGAGCACGTTTCTCCAGGCGGCCAGAATTTTCCTCGCCGCGACGGGGATTTCGATTCTCCTGGCGGCGCCCGTGCCGCTGGCGCTGTGGGCGGTTTCCTGGCGGTTGAGGATGTCCGAGGCTGCCACCGAATTCACCGCGGCCGCCGGGGCCGGCCTGTACGCTTTGGCACTGCTGGCGGCGACGGTCTGCCTGCTTCGGCAAATCCTTCGGCCCGGGGGCATGGGCGACGTGAACCTGCACCTGCCGCGCGAACCGATGGGCCCGTTCCGCCAAAGCCTCCTGACGGTTTCGTGGATCGTCGCGCCGTTGCTGTGGATCACGGTCGCCCTGGAACACGCCCCCCGCCAGGACTTCGCCGACAGCCTGGGACGACTGGCGCTGATGGCGCTGATGGTCGTCCTCTCGGCCCTGTTGCTGCGGTGGATGAGGCCGGCGAACCCCACGCTGCTCCGCGCTCTGGGTCGCGGGGGCGGGCTGGTAGCCAGTCGATACCGCTCGTTTGTCTATCCGCCCCTTGTGGTCGCTCCGCTTGTCCTGGCCGGGCTGGCGGGCATGGGCTACATCTACACCGCTACCCACCTGGCAGCCCGGCTGGGCAGGACCTTCTGGATGCTCATGGGGCTGGCCCTGCTGAACACGGCGGCCCTGCACTGGCTGGCCGTCGCGGCGAGGCAGATTCTCCTGCAGCGACGCCGGCAGCAGGACGAAGCCTCCGGCGAGTTGGACAGCGGCGAGACCGCCAAGGACGCGACCGGCGAGACCGTCTCCCTGGAACTGTTCGAGCTGGACTTCTCACAGATCAGCGAGCAGAGTCGACAATTCCTGCGGTTTGTGATGATCCTCCTGCTGGTCGTCGGCACGTGGACGATCTGGGCGGACACGTTGCCGGCCCTGCACTGGCTGGACCGCGTGGAACTCTGGGACGTCCAGCGTGAAGTCCGGCCCGACGCGAACGAGGTGAGTCTGCCTCTGCCGGGCTCGCCGCTCGGCAGCGAACAGGCCTCCGACCAGCCCGCGGCGGAAGGATCGGCTGCGGACGGTGGAGCCCGTCTGGCGACCGTTCCCGTCACGCTCACGGACGTCGGCCTGGCCTTGCTGGTGGTGGTTTTGGCCGTCTCGCTGGCCCGGAGCGTTCCGGGGGTGCTGGAAATGACCCTGCTGCCGAGGCTGGGGATCGACCCCGGCGGGCGGTACGCCATTCTGGCCATCTTTCGCTACGTCCTGGGCGCCACCGCGGTGGTCGTCGCGCTCGGGCTGCTGGGGGTGAACTGGACGAACGTGCAATGGCTCGTCGCGGCGATGACCTTCGGCCTGGCGTTCGGGCTCCAGGAAATCTTCGCGAATTTCATCGCGGGGATCATCCTCCTCTTTGAAAGGCCCATCCGTCTGGGCGATACGGTCTCGATCGGTGAGACCACCGGCACGGTTTCCAACATCCGTATCCGGGCGACCACCATCACCGACTGGGACCGCAAGGAACTGATCGTCCCCAACAAGGAATTCGTCACCAACCGGCTGATCAACTGGACTCTTTCCGACAACATCCTTCGGCTGATTGTCCCGGTCGGGGCCGCCTACGGCTCGGATACCGAAAAGGTGATTCAAACCCTCCGCCGCATCGCCGAAGAGAACCCCCGCGTCCTGGCCGAACCCGCGCCGATCGTCCTGTTCAACGGGTTCGGCGACAACGCTCTGCAGTTTGAGCTGCGGGTGTACATCGGTTCGATCGAGCACTATTTGCGGACCATCCACGAGGTCCACGTGGCCGTCGACCGGGCCTTCCGCGAGTCCGGCATCACGATCGCCTTCCCGCAGCGGGACGTGCATTTCGACCCCAAAACGCCGCTGGAAGTCAAACTGGTCCGTCAGGGCCAGGCGAAGACGGACGGCTAGCCTTTGCCTGAAAAGCCCATTGTGTGTGTAGCACAGCCTCCCTCGGCTGTGAATTTGCTTG
>CAYMAP010000210.1:0-4704 GCA_964388425.1 uncultured Planctomycetaceae bacterium | reverse complement strand
TTCAGTCCGACTCGCCCCGTCGGCTTCTGATGCGCGACAGGTGCGGGCAGAGCCCTCGCCGGTGCGGGGGCTTGGCCTCCAGAACCCGGCGGACGAAGTCACGGAACCGCCCCGCCGCGGCTCCCCACTCCGTGCAGAGGTCCATCTTCTCCAGGGCCTTCTCCAGCGTGAGATGTGAGAGGTACAGCAGACTGAAGGCGTCCTTGATCTGCTGGCGGTCTTCGTTCGTGAGATCCTCCGACCGTCGAAGTCCGACGGTATTGAGCGACACGACGTTGTTGACATCGGCGCAGACCACATAGGGCGGCACGTGCATGCTCGCCGCCGCTCCGCCCTGGAACATCACCTTTTCGCCGATCCAGCAGAACTGGTGAATCGCCCCGTGGGCCGGCAGGATCGCACCCCGCCCGATCGTGCAGTGGCCGGCCACCAGCGCACCGTTGACCAGCACCACGTTGTCCAGAATCGTGCAGTCGTGCCCGGCATGGGAATGGGCGAACCAGTACGTCCGGTCGCCCACGCGCGTCGCCTGGCCGGGGGTGGTGGCCCGGCTGATGGTCACGCCCTCGCGGAAGATGTTCCCGTCGCCGATGTGAAGGTACGTCTCCTGGCGGGGATTGAACTTGTAATCCTGCGGCTCGCCGCCGAGCACCGTGAAGCTGTCGACGTAGTTGCCCTCCCCCATCGAGGTGTACCGCCGGATCACCGCGTTCGGACGCAACACCGTATGGTCCCCGATCCGCACGTCCTGCTCGACGATGCAGTAGGGACCGACCTCGACCTCGTCGCCGAGTTCCGCCGATTTGTGCACGAGTGCAGTTGCGTGAATTCTGCTGGCCATGAATGTTGCCTTTCCTCGCAGGCCCGTGTCGCGGTATTATAACGGGCATCCCGAAAAAATCGACCGGGAGACGTCAAATCCATGACCGACTCGACGACAACCTCGCTGGCGGACCTGCTGGCCGGTCCCGCCGACCGGCTGGCCGGAGACATGGACCGCTGGCTGATCGAACCCGGCACGCCCGACGCCCTCGCCGAAGCCATGCGCTACTGCATGGGCGGGGGCAAGCGGCTTCGCCCGGCCGTGGTCTGCCTTGCCGCCCACGCCGTCGGCGAAGACCCCGCCGGGAATCCCGCCGTCCGGCGGTCCGCTCTGGCGTGCGAGATGGTCCACGTCTACAGCCTCGTCCACGACGACCTGCCGGCCATGGACGACGACGCCCTCCGCCGAGGCCGACCCACCGCCCACGTGCGATTCGGGGAAGCGATGGCCATCCTCGCCGGAGACGCCCTGCTGACCCGCGCCTTCGGAGTTCTCTGCGACCCGGCCGTGCCCCCCGACGTCGCCGCCGGACTGACACGCGAACTCGCCGCCGCCGCAGGCCCCGCCGGCATGGTCGCCGGGCAGGTCGCCGACATGGACCTCTGCGACGTCCCTGAAGGCACGGACGGGCTCCGCTACGTCCACCGCCGAAAAACCGCCGCCATGTTCCGCGCAGCCGCGCGCATGGGCGCACTGGCCGCCCACGCCGAACCCGCCGCTCTCGGCGCCGTCACCGCCTGGGCCGAACACCTCGGGCTGGCCTTCCAGGTCGTCGACGACCTCCTCGACGCCACCGGAACCGCCGAGGAACTCGGAAAAACCCCAGGCAAAGACGCCCAAGCCGGGAAGACAACCTACGCCACGCTCCTGGACACCGACGAAACCCGACGCCTCGGCCAATCCCTGACCCGACAGGCTCTGGAGGCGCTCGAACCGCTTGGCCCGGCCGCCGGGGACCTCGCCGACCTCGCCCGAGGCCTGGCCAACCGAACCCACTGACACGAACCGCACGCCGGAACCATACCGCCATGACCGACCGCGACGAAACCACGCCCCTTATCGAGACCATCACCTCCCCACGCCAACTCCGCAGCCTGGACCACGACCAGCTCGCTCGACTGGCCGAGGAACTCCGCACGCGCATCATTGACGTCGTCAGCGCCAACGGCGGGCACCTCGCCAGCAACCTCGGCATCACCGAGCTGACCGTCGCCCTGCACACCGTGTTCGACTTCGACTCCGACCGACTGCTCTGGGACGTCGGCCACCAATGCTACGCCCACAAAATCCTCACCGGGCGGGGCGAGAGCTTCGCCGACCTCCGCAAGCCCGGGGGGCTGAGCGGCTTTCCCAGCCCCGCCGAAAGCGACTACGACCTGTTCTACACCGGCCACGCGGGCACGGCCATCTCCACCGCCGCGGGTCTCGCCCAAGGCGACAAGCTCCTCGGCCGGGACAACGCCGTCGTCGCCGTCGTCGGCGACGCCTCGATCGTCAACGGCCTGGCGCTGGAGGGGCTCAACAACGCCGCGCTGCTCGACCGGCAGTTCCTCATCGTCCTCAACGACAACTCCATGGCCATCGACCGCACACGCGGCGCCCTCGCCGAAGCCCTCGAACACGTCCGCATGACCAGCCGATACGTCGACTTCAAGACCTCGACGGAACGGCTGCTCAAGAACCTTCCCATGGGCGCGGAAATCACCGATACGCTCAAGCACATCAAGGAGGGGCTCCGCACCACCCTCCACGGCCCGAAAGTCTTCGAGACCCTCGGGTTCAACTACTTCGGCCCGATCGACGGACACGACATGCCCCTGCTGATCCGCACGCTGGAACAGGTCGGGCGAATGCCCCGCCCCGTCGTCCTTCACGTCCACACCGAAAAAGGTCGCGGCTGCGCCTACGCCGTCGAAGACCCCACCCTCTTCCACAGCCCCAGCGCCTACACCGTCGAGAACGGCCAGGCCGTCTTCGCAAAACGCAAGCGACCCACCTGGACCGACACCTTCGCCGACGCACTGACCGACCGTGCGCGAAAGGACAAACGCATCATCGCACTCACCGCCGCCATGCCCGACGGGACCGGGCTGGTCCGCTTCCGCGACGCCCTGCCCGACCGCGCGCTCGACGTGGGCATCGGCGAGTCCCACGCCGTCGCCGCCGCTGCCGGGATGGCCAAGGCCGGCCTCAGACCCGTCGTGGCCATCTACTCGACCTTCATGCAGCGGGCCTTCGACCAGGTCTTTCACGAATGCGCCCTCCAGCACCTGCCGGTGGTTTTCTGCATGGACCGCGCCGGACTGGTCGGTTCCGACGGTGCGGTCCACCACGGCTTCGCGGACCTGGCGATCTTCCGCGTCCTGCCCGGGATGACGCTGCTGTCGCCCGCCGACGAAGCCGAACTCCACGCCGCCCTGGATTTCGCACTGGCCTGCGACGGGCCCGTCGCGCTGCGCTACCCGCGCGACGAAGTCCCCGCCCCCTTGCCCGCGCCCTGCCCGCCGTTCGAGATCGGCCAGTCCCGCTCCCTGCGCACCGGCAACGACGGGCACATCCTCGCCCTCGGCGCGATGGTCGCCCCCGCACTGGCCGCCGCCGCCGACCTGCGCGAACGCGCCGGGTTCGACGTCGGTGTCACCAATGCCCGCTTCGTCAAGCCCCTCGACGTCACCGCCGTCGGCAACCTCCTGGCCTCCGGCAAGCCGCTGCTGGTCGTCGAGGACCACGCGCGCATCGGCGGGCTGGGATCGGCCGTCCTCGAACTCGCCGCCGACCGCGGGCTGGAAACCTCCGCCGTCAGGCTGCGGGGCATCCCCGACCGGTTCATCGCCCACGCCTCCCGCGCCGATCAACTCGCCGAGGTCGGCCTGGACGGGCCCGGAATCGCCCGCGCCCTGGAGGACCTTGTCACCCGCCGACAGCCCGCCTGAAGAACCGGCATAACCTCACTGGTTTTCAGGCCTGTTGAAATTCCAGATGAAGGGCTGCTGCTCGTTGCGCTCCTGGAGGGTGTAGTCTTTCCAGTCGTCCACCTCGGGATACCAGGACTCCCACGTAACCATGCCTTGGGTTACGCTCTTGGTTTCCAGTCTGGCGGTTTCGGCGTGCCCGTCGGCAAAACCGACATTCGCCGTGTCGATGTGACGGGGCGCGACGTGTTCCTCCCGCACCACCGGGCGCTGGTTGTAGTCGCCCATCGCCGGCCAATCGTATGCCACCTTGTCCGCGAAGGTCACCGTCTCGGCGGCGTGTTTGAGTTCTTTGCTCCGGGTGAGCTTCAGAGCCCAGGGGTCCCGGTGCCCCATCGAATATCCGGGGTTGGGGACATGGTTGAACTCGTCGCCCCGGTGGAAAAATCCGTTCATGCCGATCGACCAGTGCGTCTTCGGGGCGGCGGGTATGCTGGGATTGTACTTGATGTCCTCGGGATAGCCCTCCCATGCGGGGCACTGCTTGACCGCGGCGACTTCCACCGCATCCTGCCAGATCAACGGCATCTCAAAGTCCGACGGTCTTTTCGGGCGAAGCCCCAGATACCGGTCCAGTGCGACCGCCCAGGCCATGTGATAATGCGTCCACCGATTATTCGGGTGGTTCGGATTGGGCACGCCCTTGTTGTAGTCGTCGGTGTTCGAGTCATTGTCGGACATCGGCCAGAACCCGTCGTTCTCCGCCGCGTACATGTGGGCTGCGCTCGTAAGCCCGCGCATCCGCGTGAGGCAGATCGCCCGACGCGCCAATTCCTTGGCCCGGCTCAGGCTCGGCAGGAGGATACTGACGAGCAGGGCGATGATGGCGATGACCACGAGCAATTCGATGAGGGTGAAACCGCGCAGGGTCCGGCGTGGCCGGGATCGGTTTCGTTGCTTTGTACGGTT
>CAYMAP010000209.1:0-4759 GCA_964388425.1 uncultured Planctomycetaceae bacterium | reverse complement strand
CGTTTTGGGGATGTCACTCTATTCTTTGCGTTGACGAATCGCCCTGCTTTTTCGTCCCGTCGACTTTTGAGGGGCGAATCAAACAACACGGCAAGCCGCCTGATACTCGACATTTGACATTGGAAAGCTCTCCATGCCTGACAAGTACGCCGACGCCATTCTGAAATACCTCGCCGACCAGGAAGGCCAGGCCCTCAAACCCCGCCAGCTCGCCCGGCAGATGGGTGTGGCGGACGAGGACTACGGCTCGTTCCGCGAGGCCGTCAAGGAACTCCGCGACGCCGGGCGGATCGTCATGGGCGCCCAAAACGCCCTCATGCTGCCCGAGATGGGCAAGCAGGTCACGGGGACGTTTCGGCAGAATCCCAAGGGGTTCGGATTCGTCATCCCCGAGCACCCCAACGCCCACGGGGACCTGTTCATCCCGCCCGACGCCAACGCCGGCGCGATGACGGGCGACCTCGTCCGCGCCGAGGTCCGCCGAAAAGGCAAGCGGAGCGGCAAGAGTATCTACGAAGGGCGGATCGTCGAAGTCCTGCGGCGCGGGCAGAATCAGTTCGTCGGCGTGCTCCAGAAAACCGGCGCGATGCACTTCATCGTCCCGGAGGGCAAGCGGTTCAACCAGCCGATCATGCTCCGCGACATCAGCGAGGCCGGCCCGAAGCTCGGCGCGAAGGTCGTCGTCGAGATCGTGGATTACGGCTCGGGCGATCGAGGCGAGCTGCCCAGCGGCGTGGTCGTCGAGACCCTCGGCGAGGAGGGCGAACTGGCTGTCGAGACCCGCGCGGTCATCCGCGCCTACGGCCTGCGGGAGCAGTTCGACGAGGCCACGCTCCAGAACGCTCGAGACGTCTCGGAGGCCTACGATCCGGAGAACCTCGACCACGAGCGGGAGGACGTGGCCGCGATGCGAATCGCGACCATCGACCCGGCCGACGCGAGGGACTACGACGACGCGATCAGCCTCGAACACCACGACGACGGGACCGTCACGCTGGGTGTCCACATCGCGGACGTCTCGCACTTCGTCACGCCCGGCTCGCCGCTGGAGGAAGAAGCCCGCGCCCGCTCGACCAGCGTCTACTTCCCCCGCCGCGTCCTGCCCATGCTGCCGGTGATCCTCTCCAACGGCGTCTGCAGCCTCCAGGAGGGTCAGAAGCGGCTGGCCAAAAGCGCCTTCGTCACCTACGACGCCGAAGGCAACGTCCTGAAGACCCGTCTGGCCGAGACCGTCATCCGCTCGACGAAGCGACTGACCTACGAGCAGGCCCAGGCGATCTGCGACGGCAGGAACGAGGGCGTGGACAAAAAGGTCGCCAAGCTGGTCCGCGACATGGAAGCCCTTGCGCGGAAGATCGAGGCCCGTCGCGAACGCGCGGGCATGTTGCACCTGGACCTCCCGGCCGTGGAACTGGTGCTGGCCGACGACGGCAAGGTCGTCGACGCCAGGCCCGAGGACGAAAGCTACTCCCACACGATCATCGAGATGTTCATGGTCGAGGCCAACGAAGCCGTCGCGCGGACCCTCACCGCCGCCGGGCAGGAATTTCTCCGCCGAATCCACCCCGACCCCGACGCCGAGGCCGGCGAGGAACTCTCGGCTTTCGTCAAGGCCTGCGGATACAAGCTGCCGAAGGCCTACGACCGCCAGGCCCTCCAGGACCTGCTCGAGAGCGCCCGCGGCAAGCCCGAAAGCTACGCCGTCAACCTCGCCATCCTCAAAACCTTCCAGCAGGCCGAGTACAGCCCGATGCACATCGGGCACTTCGCCCTGGCCAGCGACAACTACGCCCACTTCACCAGCCCCATCCGCCGATACCCGGACCTGAGGATCCATCGGCTCATCGAGGCCTACTGCCGGGGCACACTGCCCGACGGGCCCCTCGAGAACACCGCCGATCTCGTCGAACTCGGCGAGCACTGCTCGACGGCTTCCCGCCGGGCGGAGTCCGCCGAGACCGAACTCCGCGAGGTCCTCGTCCTGCAACTGCTGGCCGGCAAGGTCGGGGCGACCTTCGACGGCGTGATTACGGGGGTGGCGAATTTCGGCATCTTCGTGCAATGGCCGAAATATCTCACCGAGGGTCTCATTCGGCTGGAGGACCTCGGCGACGACTGGTGGGAGGTCGACAGCAAGACCGGACGGGTCCGCGGCGAGCACACGGGCAAGACGTATCGACTGGGCGAGCGGCTGGAGGTGCAGATCACCGCCGTCGACGTCGCCCGGCGACAGCTCAACCTCCTGCCCGCCGGCCGGGACAAAAGCAAAAACCGCAACAAGGGCAAAGGCGGGGGGAAATCCCCGGGCGGCACATCCCACAAAAGCAACAAGGGCGGGAAGAAAGCATCCGCCTCGAACAAAGATCGTGGCGGACATTCCGGCTCAGGCCGACGCAAAAACAAACGATCCAACCGCAAACGATAACAGCAAGGGAGCAGATCATGCAGCACAACGGACGAATTCTTCTTTGGATGATCGCGGTCCTGGCCGGCCTGGTCGGCTTCGCGTCGGCCCAGGACGCCCCTGGGCCCATCGCGGCCCCGGGCGGCGCAAAGAACGCCGACCCGCCGCAACCGCCCATGCAGGCCGTCGATCTTTCCACCGTCGGTGTGGAGTTCGGCGTCCCGCAAGGTACGATCCGTCAGCCGGCACGAAGCCCGTTCATGGTCTACGTAGGCACGCTGGCCACCGATCGGCGGACCAACATTCGACTCTACTGCAGGCCCCTGGGCAAGAGCGTCCCGCCGAACGTCAACCAGAAATTCGCCGAAGCCGTCGCCAAGCATTTCATCGAGATCAAGGGCAAGGGCGACCAGGAATTTGCCCTGGCCGGAAGCGGCGAATACCGCGCAGCCGGCAAGGTCGGCTGGCGGACGGAGGTCGGTTCGAAGTCCCAGACCGACCAGGGCCTGGTCGTCACCGCCTGGGACATGATCTTCCCGACCGTCGGCATGCGGGCGGCGTACATGCTGGAAATCTACACCCACCAGGGCGGCAGGGACCAGGCCCGCGCCTACGCCGACCTCGTCTTCCAGTCCACCCGCACCGTCCCTCTCAAAGCACCCTGGAAGATTCCTCTGCCCGAAAAACTTTTTCCCATCCGGCTTCGCGGACCCGACGTGGTCCTGCCGATTCCTCCGGCCTGGTACCTCCGCCAAACCGGCCGAACGAAAGACGGCTTCGCCGCCCAGGCCTCCGTCGCCGCGATCGGCCGGCGGGAACACCCGCTGATCCATCTGCTGGTCTATACCGACACCGCCGACACACCCGAACAACTCCGGGACGCGGACTACCTGAAAGGAGTCTGCAAGACCATCGCCGAGGAAAACCCCAAGGTCGACTGGGAATTCCTCGCCTCCGCGCAGGCGGAACTCGGCGGTCGGCCCGCGCTGGAAATCCAGGGCCGAGCTACCCCTACCGACAGCGGCAGCCAGGCGGGGCAATTCTTCACCTTCGAACGGCGGACCATCCACAAAGGCCATCTCGTCCGCCTGATCGTCAGCTACCCCGAAGCCGGCCAACAGCAGGCCCGGACGCTGCTGCAGCGAGCCTCGTCACAGTTCGACTGGCTGGAACCCTCCACCGCCCCCGCCGGTACGGACGGCGAGGACGCTTCGGCCGACGACCAGGACAACCCCCCCACCGATTGATGACCGAAACGACCCACCAATCCCCCCTGCACGGGACGTTTCAGGCCCTCGAAGCGAACTTCGGCACCGAGGCTGACTGGTCCGTCCCGCTGAGTTTCACCGGACCGCTGGACGAAGCGCAAGCCGCCCTGGACCGCGCCGTCGTCTTCGACCTCACTCCGCTGGGTCGGCTGCGGATTCGAGGCGACGGGGCGGTCGACCTGCTCGAGCGCGTCTGCACCCACGACGTAGCTGGCCAGGAAGACGACACCACGGCCCATACCCTCCTGCTGACCGAACGGGGCACGATCCTCGAAGAAGCCCTCCTGACCCGGCTGGAGAACTTCTGGGTCCTGACGACCAACCCCGGTAACCGCGAAAAAGTCCTCCGACACCTCCAGGTCCAGGAACTCGAGGACGCCCGCGTCGACGACCAGACCTTCAAGGTCGCCCAGCTTGGCGTGGTCGGGCCGGCCGGCGAGGACATCCTCAACGCCGTCCTGCCGATCTCCATCAAGGGCCTGTCCCGCGGCTCGGCGAGGCAGGGGTCGATCATGGTCGCCAACTACATCGCCTCCCGCACCGCAGAGACCTCGGCCTGGTCGCTGGAAGTCATGCTCCCGAACCTGCTGCTCAAGCAGGCCTGGAGCTTCATCACGGAAAAGGCCGGCCAGAACGCCCTCACCCCGGCCGGCTGGGTCGCCCGGGACGTCCTCCGCCAGCACGCCGGCCTGTGCCGGTACGGCTGCGAGGTCAGCGAGGCCGTCGACCCCCTCACCGCCGGCCTGGAAGCCTGTCTTGGCGGCGAGCAGGAATGTATCGGACGTTCCGCGATCGACGACCTCCGCCGAAAGGGCCCGGCTCGCAGGCGCGTCCAGCTACGCCTGCCCGCACCCGTCGCGGACCAGCCCGCCGGCCCGAGCCTCCCCCGGCAGGGCGACGCCCTCACCGACACCGACGGGCGGGAGGTCGGCAACGTCACGTCCGCGGCCCCCACTCCGGACGCCCAGGCCGTCCTCGCACAGGCCTACCTCGCCGCCGACGCCGCCGGCATCGGCCGATCCTTCACCGTCCATGCCCGCCTCGGCCCGCTCCAGGCCGAGGTCGTCGGCGTCTTCGGCAGACTCTA
>CAYMAP010000208.1:0-4773 GCA_964388425.1 uncultured Planctomycetaceae bacterium | reverse complement strand
GATGACGAGGAACGCATTACGTGACGTGTTCAGCCGGAGGCGCCGACAGTCATTTCGCTGGACAGCAGATTCAGCGTCAGATCGGCTTCGACGGGGATGCCCCGCAGCCAGCGGGACAGTTGCTGGACCGCCAGCCCGGCGGCGATGGAGGCGGTGAAGACCGTCGTTCGACTGGTGCAGGCCCCTCGGTGGGCCTGGGCGGGGGTGAAGAGGCTCCGGCGGTACCCTTCCCAGCCGGCGGGACCCGCGACGGCCAGGATGCGCAGCACCTCCGCGGACATCCGCGTATCGACGAACAACCGGGCCCGGGCTTCGACTGCCTCGGCGATGTGCCGGCGGGTCTCGATGCGGTCCACGCAGGCGAAGAGGACCTCTCCGGCGTCTCGACTGCGGGAAAACCGCCCGGGCCGAGCATGGATGACGCTCTGGCGGTTCAACTGCCGGCAGGCTTCGGCGGTGGCGTCGACCTTCCGGCGACCGAGATCCGCTTCGGTATAGCCCTGGGTGGGCAGGTTGTGAAGCTCGACGGTGTCGAAATCCACGAGCGTCAACTGCCCCGTCCCGCTGGCGGCCAGTTGCAGGGCGACCTGTCGGCCCACGGCACCGACGCCGACGACCGTGACCGAAAGGTTCGCCAGACGCTCCTGCGGCAGCAGGTCTCGCTGGCGGAGGTAGCGATCGGGTCTGGCGGAGGGCGTTACCATAAGCATGCCTCCTCCTGCCCGCCGTCGTCCAGGCCCAGCTCACAGAGCACCGCCCGCTGCTCGGCCTCGTCCATGGCTTCGAGGTCCTCGGCGGTGATGACCTCGGGCCAGTCCTCGATCCCACAGGCTGCCGCCACCGGCCCCGGGCGCTGAGAACGGACGTTGCTCCGGTACTCTCGGCCCCAGGCCTCTTCGTCGCTGGCGGGGAAGGGGCGGGAGTAGTCTACCTCCACGGGCAGTGTCACCTGGCCTCCGGGACCGACGCCGAACCGCAGCCGGGCGGAGGTCTGTCCGCCGCGGGCGAGGATGATCATCGCCGACCAGTCGCAGTCGCTGAAGACGCGATCGAAGGTCTCGAAGTCCAGGCTGCTGGGTTCGGCGCTGTTGCCGGGGTGGGTGTGGATCCACAGCCGGGCGAACTGCTCGGGCCGTCGACCGGCGTCGACCTGGGCGTCGAAGAAGTCGGCCACCGCCTCGTCGGCCAAACGCACGCTCGCAATCGAGGCGCACTGGGCAACGCTCAGCACGTCCAGGACCCGCAGCGGGTCGTCGGGCTCGGACAGTCCGAAGGCCCCGACCTCCGTGGGGCCGGCGTCACGCAGGTACAAAAGCTTCGCCCATGCCGACGGGCTGAAACGTACCGCCGGACGTCCGGGCCGCGGCGTGGTCTTCTCTGGGGTCATCGTCGTTCTCCTCTCGGCAGGCGCAGGCCCGCTGTTCGTGGCAACGCGAACACAGGCTGGCCTTACATTGGGGACAGGATTGGATGCAGGACGGGCACAGTGCCCGTCCGCAGACTTCACAGGCCTCAAGACATCCCCGGCAGGCGGAGTCCTTGCAGGCTTCGCAGGAGGCGGTGCAGTCAAGGCAGTAATCGTGCCCGCAGTGCTCGCAGTAGTGAAGGTCCTCGGGGTCCTGGACGCTCCCGCAGTCGTAGCAGGCGATGCCATCCCAGCTGTCGAGTTCGACGTACGCGCTGTGCGGGTTGTAGGTATTCAGGACGCTGCGGACCAAGAGGAAGGCGTCACAGACCCGCCCCGATTCCAGGGCCCGGCGGACCGGCTCGGTCGCCTCGCCGAGGCAGATGCGGGCGTCGCTGACGTGGGGATGTGGAACCGAGTTGTTCCTCGCCGCAGGGCGGGGATCGAGGCCTTCGATCCTCAGCGGGGCATCACGGTCCAGTTCCCTGAGCCGGTCGACGTGCAGGTGGATCGCGAAGGCTCCGAGGTAAGTGCCTTCCAGCACGATCGGCTCGGTGGTCACGATCAGCTCGGGACCGGCCGAACGCAGGGCCACGTCCGGGAACTCGTCGATCAGTTGATCGAGTTCCGCCAGCAGCTGCCGGGGCTTGGGGGGCGGGGGCATCACGCTCCGCTCCAGCTGTGCGGTCCACTGTGAAGCGGCGAACGGCAGGTCCCGCAGGATATCACGAAGCCGGGACGCCGAGCGCCTCCAGGCCCCGGTCCAGCCGCGATGCTGAGAACGCCTGCAGGCGGCGGTCAAATGCCGGACACGGAACAGATGGGCCTCGACCAGATCGCCCTGGTTCCGCAGTTCCGCCCGGCGTCGATCCCCCAGGTGGTGCAACTGGTCCAGGAACGCGTCCGCAAAACGGACACGATCGCGGAGTCGAAGTGAATGGTTCATGACGTACTGAACTCCTTCCTTGTGAGGACGTAGCGGAGGACTCTCGATGAGAAACGAGCAATCAGACGCCGGGGCGGGCACCCTCGACCTTCAGCGGAGTGATGGTCACGCGATCGCCGTCCTGAAGCACCTGCTCCCGGGAGGCGGGCAGTCGGTTGACACGGATCAGGTAGTCACCGGCTTCGGCGTCCGGCATCCGCTGCTGGAAGAAGGTCTCGACGGTGGTGCCGTCGGGAATGTCGATATGGTCGGCAAAGCCGCCGCCCAAATTGTTGACGTAGAGAATCTTGGCCATGGGTAGAGGTCCTTTCAGGTTTGGGTTTGGGTAAACGCGGTGAATTCGGGGTGGAAGGGTCAGAAAGCGGTCTGAAATCGAGGCCGTGATCTGCTTTGCGACAAGGGCACGATACGGGCCATCGGGATGGCCTCGGGGCGCGGTTCGCCGGCATTGAATCGATGCCGGACTGCGCCCCGACCGCGACGCTCCTCGGCAATCGCGGAGGTGACATTTACGCCAAGGCTGCGGAGGTCCTTGGCGCACAGGCGGTCCAGGGGAATCAGGGTCATGGGGGTCTCCAGTGCATGGGGGTTATGGTGGTTGTCGGGGCGGGGCGTAGATTGCCCCCGCTTTTGAAAACAGAATCGCCCTGGCGCAGGTGGGTTGCGAAGACCAGGGGGTTTTGGGGATGACGGAACAGGGCAGAGAACCCGACGGCTGAGGGCGCTCAGCCGCCGAAGGCGGGGCAGGAGCTGCGATGGGCGCAGGCCCGGCAGAGGAAATTGGGTGCGGGGTCGAAGGCCCCGGCCTGGATGCCGGCCCAGGCGGAGCGTGCGGCGGCGAGGGTGGCCCCGACGACGGACTCGGAGAGCTCGGCGTGGACGATCTCGGCCCGGGGGGTGGCGTGGCGGGTCAGGACGTGGAAGTCGGCCTGGATGGACTGCCCGCCGGAGGCCAGCGTGCCGGCGGCCAGCACCTTGTACAGGGCCAGCTGCTGGGCGTTCTCCGCGGCTTTGAGGGCGTCCCAGGAGGCCTTGGAGGTCTTCAGGTCGATCAGGCGGACGGCCTCGGCCTCGACGGTCACGAGGTCCACGCGGGCGACGAAGGTAGGCAGGGTCTCGTCGAGGAGGCCGGTGAGGGTCTCCTCGACGGCAATGAGCTCCCCTGCGGGCCGGGACAGGGGGCTGTCGAGGAAGCGGTCGAAGACGCGTCCGGCGAGGTCCTGGAGCTTCTCTTGGGAGTCGCCTTTGGGGTAGCGGACAGGCACGTCGGCATCGACGTCGTCCGCCCAGGCCTGCTCGTAGGCCAGGAGCATCTCCTCAGGGCTGGCAGACATACCCGCCAGCCGGGCGAGGTGGTGGAGCTCGACGCCGGCGTGGACGCCGCTGCCGAAGAGCATCGAGCTGCTGCGGAAGTCGGGCTGGAGGTGCTCGACGTAGCGGGCGGCGAACTGGCGGGGGCAACGCTGGTAGGTGCTGATGCGGCTCCAGGAGAGGTGCCCGGTGCCGGTGATGGCCTCGGCTGTCCGGTCGGGGCCGCGGAGGGCTGAGGGCCTGGGGGGAGTTGCGGTGGTGGTCATCGTCCACCCCCGTTGGCCCCGGCTGTCTGGAGGGTCTTGAGGCTGTCGATGAGGCCGCTGGCCTGGCGGATATCGAGGTCCGCGAGGTCTCGGGAGAACAGCTCCCGGGCCTGCTGGTCCGGGTCGAGCTGGAGTTTGCCGGCAATGGCCAGGATGGCCCGCCGCTGGCTGGCGGTCATGACCGCGGTGGTGCGGTGTCCACGGCCGTTGCCGCCCGGGGAGACCCGATTGGGCTGGCTGCAGTCTCCATGGGAGGATCCGTTGCCCCCCGGCTGCCGGGAGACACTGTAGCCCCGTGGGGCTGCCTGCAGAGCGGGGAGCTGGCAGGAGGCCTCCGCCCGGCTCTCCAGGGCATGCTCAGCCTGGGCGTAGAGGTCAGCGACGGCCCCCTGGAGTTCCTCCGGACGGCCCAGGAGGCCCTGGTCTAGCTCGGCGGTGAGGTTGATGCTGGTTCCCGTGGGACTGGTAGTTCTCGCTGGCCTTGCGGCTCAGCCCGACGTTGACGGTCAGTGGCATGGGATGGCTCCTTTCAAAGTGGATGTCTGTGGGAAACGATGATCTTGGGGATTCAGCACGGCGGACGGACCTGGAGCGAGGCTCTGGAAACCCGGGGGCGGGGATCAGAGGTGCCAACAGGGGAGCTGCCGGGGGAGAGGGGCCTCCGAGGGACCTGGCCGCAAAGGTCAGGCCAGGTGTGGGCTGAGACAGGGTGACCACCAGGGGGGATCCGGACATGGTACTGGGTGCCCCGGGCGGGCTCCCAATGGCCCTGAGGCCCCCTTGAGTACCCAGAACAGCCGTTCGTGACAGCTGACCCGGTGCCGGCATATCTACATACCCTGTTT
>CAYMAP010000207.1:0-4872 GCA_964388425.1 uncultured Planctomycetaceae bacterium | reverse complement strand
CTCTATTCTTTGCGTTGACGAATCGCTCTGATATTTCGTCCCGACAACTTTTGAGGGAGACGTCAATGCTCCCGAGGCGGTTATTCCGCCGGGCTGAAGTCGTCCTTCGTCGCGCCGCACTCCGGGCAGACCCAGTCGTCGGGCAGGTCCTCGAAGCTCGTGCCCGGCTCGACGCCGTTGTCCGGATCACCGACGGCGGGGTCATACACGTAGCCACACAGATCGCACTGGTACTTCATGGTCAGGTCCTTTCGTTGCGTTTGGGGTTCCGTTCGTGGGTGATTATGTACGCAGTCTCGCGACGTCGCAAGGGCTTCCGGGCGGTCAGAACCACCGGGCAATGTCGTTCAAGGTAATCACAACGAACAGCCCGAGGATCAGCACGAGAAAGACCATCTGGACGACGTTGACGAGCTTGACCGGCAGGGGCTTGCCGCGGACTTTCTCGATAATGATCAGCACCGCGTGCCCCCCGTCCAGTACGGGGATGGGCAGGAAGTTGAATACCGCCAGGGCCGTCGACAGAAACGCCATCAGATAGACCAGGTGCAGCAGCCCGGTGCGGGCGGCACCCACCGCGAGTTCGCCGATGCCCAGGGGCCCGCGGGCCTGTTTGGCCGCGTCGACCGAGCCCCGGATCATCGCCACCAGCGACTGGTAGGTACTGACGACGATGCGGACGGTTTCCTCGGCTCCCCAGGCAACGGCCTGGAGAGGGTTGCGATGCCGGATCAGCACCATGATTGGCTCGAAGGGACTCGACCGGAACAGAACTCTGCTGAAATCGTCCGGGTCGTAGAGATCTTCGGTCAGCGTGGCGAGGGGATAGGTCTTCGTCTCGTTGCCGACCGTTGCCGTGAGGGTCACCTCCTCGCCGACCAGACCGTTCAGGGCCGAGACCAGCTCCGACCAGTCCTCGACCGGCTGGGCGTTGACGGCGGTGAGGACGGCTCCGGCGGGGATGCCCGCCCGGTCGGCCGGGGAGTTCGGGCGGACGTAGGCCACCGCGAGGTGCTCGGAATCAACGGTGTTGATCACGCCCACCTTCGCGCCGCGGTCGGTCATTTCCGGCTGGACGGTCAGCCGGATCGGCTGGCCGTCGCGCAGGACGGTGAGGGTCGTTTCGTTCTCGCCGATCTCCTGGGCGATGCGGATGAACTGCCGATTCGTCGGCGTGGGGCGGTCGGCGAAGGAAAGAACGATGTCGCCAGGCCTCAGCCCGGCCTTCGCTGCCGGAGACTGCCAGAACCGCCCCATCAGCTCGTTGACGGCGTGGATTTTCAACCGCGGAGCCAGCCCCAGCACGTCAAGCTGGCTGAACTCCGCCCCGCCGACGTACTCCTCACGGTCCACCACGAGAATCCCGCCGTCGGAGGTCCGCAGCGCCGTCTTGCCCGGCGGGACCTGGAGGGTGTTGCCCTCGGCGTCCGTGAACTCGACGTCCTCTTCCCCGGCGGTGGGTTCGGCCAGGAAGAGCCCTTCCAGCCGGCGCCCGTCGGCAAGGTAGGAGACCTCGGGCGACATGTCCAGCCGGGGCCTTCGGCGAAACGTGACGCGCTGGCCTTGGCGATCGACCGTCACGTCGACGGGCTGGTCGGTCGGTCGCTCGTTGACGTCGTTGAGCTGCCAGGACCCACGGAGTACCTCCCCGGCGACGGAGACGATCCGGTCGCCGCTCTGCAGGGGCGAGTCGACGCGCTGGTCCTCGGGGAAGCGGACGGTCAGGGTCTGGGCCGGCTGAATGCCGAACTGCGGAGCGCCGAGACGTTCGTTGAACTTCACCGCCAGGTCGGTCTGGCCTATCCACGCCTGCCCGTCGATGTCGCGCTTCAGTCGGACGCGAAAGACTTCCGGCGGTTCGGTCCGCGCCAGGGCCGAGGCCATCTGCAGGTCCGCCAGTCGGCTGATCGGCTCGCCGTTGACGCTCAGCAGCGTATCCCCGCCCTGCAGACCCTCCGACGGGGCCGGACGGGTCGTGGGCGCCGGTCCGTCCGCGTCGGCCGGTTTCAGCCAGGTGATCTCCGTCTCGGCGGCTGGATACCCCGGGAGGGTTCCGCCGACCACCGGGGCGTTGAATTCCATGCCGACCATCGAGACGACGATGAACAGCACCGCCGCCAGGATCACGTTCATGACAACCCCGGCCGCGATGACGACCAGCCTCTTGCCCGGAGGACATGCCTGGTAGCTCCGCGGGTCGACGGTCTGCTCGTCCTCGGCAGGTTTGAAGTCGTCCTGCCCGAGCATTTTGACGTACCCGCCCAGCGGGACGGCACAGAGGCAGTAGTCGGTCTCCCCGCGTTTGATCCCCACCAGCCGCGGGCCGAACCCCAGCGCAAAGCGGTCCACGCGGATGCCCGCCCACCGGGCGGCAAGGTAGTGGCCCAGCTCGTGGACGAAGACCACGATCCCCAGCCCGATGAGAAACTGCACCAGCGGCCAGAGCAGGCGGGTGAGGAACAACTCGATCGTCAACAGCAGACTGTCCATGGCGGGATTCCGTTTTTCAGAGTCTCAGGGTCGCGGGCTGCTTGTGGAACCCGGCAGCCCCGTGCAGGTATCGTTTCGGGACCGGGCGGACGTGAGAGCCGATTCCCCGCCTCTCAGATCAGCCGGGCCATCTCCCCGCGAGCCCAGCGGTCGGCGGCGAGCAGGGCCCGCAAGGATACCACGTTGTCCCCGTCGGCGGGACGGTTTTTTTCGTCCGTTCCGTCGCTGCAGTAGCGGTGGAGGACCTGCTCGACGAGGGGGACGATCTGTCCGAAGGCGATTCGCCCGTCGAGGAAGGCCTGGACGGCGGCCTCGTTGGCTGCGTTGAGGACCGCCCCGGCGCCCCCGCCGCGGTCGATAACCTCCCGGGCCAGTGCAACCGCACGGGCGGCCGACCCGCGGAGCGGGCGGAACTCCAGGCTGCCGACCTCCGCGAGGTCCAGCCGTTCCATGCACGGCGGCGGGCGGTCGGGGAATGTCAGCGCGAAGGCGATGGGTCCCTTCATGTCCGGCCGGGCGAGCTGGGCGATGACCGACCCGTCGTGGAACTCGACCATCGCGTGGACGATCGACTGCGGGTGAATGACCACGTCGATGGCGTCGGCGGGCAGATCGAACAGCCAATGGGCCTCGATGACCTCCAGGGCCTTGTTCATCAGCGTCGCCGAGTCGATGGTGATCTTCCGCCCCATTTGCCACGTCGGGTGCGAGAGGGCGTCGGCGACGGTCGCGTGCCGGGCCTCGTCCTCGTCCCAGTCCCGCAGCGCCCCGCCGGAGGAGGTGATGACGACCCGGCGAACGTCCTCAGATCGGCCGGCCGAAAGGCACTGGAAGATGCCCGAGTGTTCGCTGTCGACCGGCACGAGCGTCGCGCCGTGGTCCGCCGCCACGGGGACGACGATCGCCCCGGCGCAGACCAGCGCTTCCTTGTTCGCCAGCCCGACCGTGCAGCCGGCCTCGATCGCCGCAAGGGTCGGCTCGAGCCCCGCCGAACCCACCACCGCCGCGATCACCACGTCCGGCGAGGTCACGCCGATGAGTTCCGTCATCGCTCCCGGCCCGGTCAGGACGCGGCAGTCGCCCCCGACGGCCGCCCGGAGATCGTCGGCCGGCCCGGCGTCGGCCAGGGCGACGGCCTCGCACGAACCCGCCAATGCCTGATCCGCCAACGCCCGCCAGTTGTTGCCCGCACCCAGCCCCACCACACGGAAACCCTCCAGCCGACCCAGCACCTCCAGCGTTTGCCGGCCGATGCTGCCCGTCGAGCCCAGAATCGTCACGCGCCGCGAATCGCTCATCATCCTGCCCTGCCCCGGTTCCGATAAGGTTCCATGCCACCATTCTCGCACATCCCGCCCCCGCCCGCAACCGCCTGCGTTCCGACGGCCGGCGCTTGGACCGGACGGGGCAACAACATATAATGCACGACCTGACGGAACCCAAAGCCGAAAACAGAATCCAACACCCAACATCAGGACATCCAGGTGGGTTTGCACAACCGGACATACTGGCAGGAGGGAGCGACGGGCGGTCGAGGCAGCGGCTTCGGCGGGGGAGGCGGTATGCGCATGGGACTGCCCAAACCCGAAAAGGGCGTCGGCGGCCTGCTCCTGGCCAACCTCGCCTTCTTCGTCCTGACGGCCTTCGACCGCGAATGGTTCTACACCCACCTCACGCTCATCCCAGCAGACTGGATGCAGGTCTGGCGATTCCTGACGTTCCAGTTCCTCCACGCAGGGGTATTTCACATCCTGTTCAACATGATCGGGCTGTACTTCCTGGGCATGTACCTCGAAAAGGCCTGGGGCACGAGGCGGTTCCTGACGTTCTATCTCGTCTGCGGTGCATTTTCAGGCCTCTGTCACGTCGCTCTGATGTACGCCCTGGGCGGGGGGTACATCGGCATACCGCTGCTGGGCGCCTCCGGGGGCGTCTACGCGGTCATTATGGCCTGCGCGATCCTGTTCCCCGGCATCCGGCTGATCGTGATGTTCTTCCCCATGCCCATCCGCGTGGCGGCGGGGCTGTTTTTCGTCATCTCCGGATTGATGCTGCTGTCCGGTGAGGGCGGAGGCGTCAGTCATGCCGCCCATTTCGGCGGAATGGTCATCGCGCTGGTCTGGCTGGTCGTCCTGCCGAGACTCCGCGAACACTCCGCCGAGACCCGGCAGAAACTCAACGAAGGTACCTGGCAGCGCAAACAACAACAGCAGGCCCGCCAGGACGAGGACATCGACCGCATCCTTGCCAAAATCCGGCGAGAAGGCATCGACAGCCTGACCAGCCGGGAGAAAAAAACCCTCAAGGACGCCACCGAACGGCAACGCCGCGAGGACCGAAAGATCGGACGACTTTGAAGTACATTGGCGCTCGCCTTGCTTG
>CAYMAP010000206.1:0-4880 GCA_964388425.1 uncultured Planctomycetaceae bacterium | reverse complement strand
CTTGCTTGGGAAACGGACCCAAAACAGCAAAGAATCTCAGCCGAGGCGGTTCGACCAGCTCACCGCTGAACGGCTGAGCCACATGGTTCAGACAAAAGCCTTGTATCTTGCATCTTGTATCTTCCCGCTGCGGGTCATAGCGGACACGCAGCCTGCATCCCGTTGAGGCTTCCATGCACTACGTTTCCACCCGAGGACAGATCGAGCCGGTCGGCTTCGCCGACGCGGTGCTGATGGGCCTGGCCGACGACGGCGGGCTGATCGTCCCGCGGTCCGTCCCCGACTGCTCCGACCGCATGGACGCCTGGGCGAAGCTCCCCTACCCCGACCTGGCGAGGGAGGTCATCGGGCTGTTCGCAACCGACCTGCCGGACGAAGAACTCGCCGAACTCATCCGCCGAACCTACGGGTCGGGATATTTCGTCCACGACCCCGCCCCCGATCGCGCCGTCGCTCCGGTCGTCCCGGTCGGAAACCTCTGGGTCCAGGAACTCTGGCACGGCCCGACGCTGGCGTTCAAGGACATCGCCCTGCAACTGCTGGGCAACCTCTTCGAATTCATCCTTCGGCAGCGGGACGGTCGGCTGACGATCCTCGGCGCGACCAGCGGGGATACCGGATCGGCTGCGATCTACGGCTGCCGGGGACGCGACCGGCTGAGCGTCTACATCATGCACCCCCACGGGCGGGTCAGCGACATCCAGCGGAAGCAGATGACCACCGTCCCCGACCCCAACGTCCACAACCTCTCCATCGAGGGCAGCTTCGACGACTGCCAGCGGATCATGAAGACCCTCGCAGCCGACCTGGATTTCAAACGCCGACACCACATCGGAGCCGTCAACAGCGTCAACTGGGCCCGCGTTCTGGCCCAGGTGGTCTACTTCATCCACGGCTCGCTGGAGGTCCGCCGACGCACCGACGCTGCGGCCGTCCGCTACGCCGTCCCGACGGGCAACTTCGGCGACATCCTCGCCGGATGGTACGCCCGCAAGATGGGCGCGCCCATCGACCAGCTCATCCTCGCGACGAACGAAAACGACATCCTCGCACGCTTCTTCCGCACCGGCGAGTACAGCCTCGGCGAGGTCTACCAGACCCTCAGCCCGTCGATGGACATCCAGGTCGCCAGCAACTTCGAACGGTACCTCTGGTACCGCCTGGGCTGCGACGGAGCGAAACTCCGGACGATGATGGAGCACTTCGCCCAGACCGGCTCGCTGAGCGTGCCGGCAGGCGAAGCCGGCGGGGTCGACGCCGACGTTCTCGCCGGATCGGCCCGGCGGGAGGACGTGCTGGCGACGATCGGACGCTACGCCGGGCGGCACGACTACGTGCTGGACCCGCACACCGCCTGCGGGGTCTTCGCAGCCGAGTGCGTCGGCGACGGCGCGTGGAGCGAGCAGCCCCCTGCCGATCTGCCGACGATCTGCCTGGCCACCGCCCATCCGGCGAAGTTTCCCGAGGCGATCCGCCTGGCCACGGGGCGCGACGACCTGGCCCGCCATCCGGCGATCGACGAACTGGCCGACCTGCCCGAACGCTGCGAGGTCCTGCCCAGCGACCCCCACGCCGTCCGCGAACTCATCGACCGCACGGAAGCGTGAGGAAACGTTGTGGCCGAAAATCCTTTCCGCGTGACGGAACATGGACGGATTAGGAGATATGCAAGGAACCCGAACGGTCTCTCTTGCGAGCCCCTTCCGTTGTCCCTGCTGCGAAGCTGTGGTATCCTGCGCTGACCTGCACCCTGTCTGATACGCGAAGGAGATACGATGTTCGGCGACCTCGGTAAAATCATGAAACTGGCCGGCGAGATGAAAAAGAAAATGCCCGAGCTCAAGCAGCAGCTCGCCGAGACGACCTACACCGCCCAGGCCGGCGGCGGGGCCGTCCAAGCCACCGTCACCGGTCGGCTGGAATTGGCGGACCTGACCTTCGGCGAGGAAATCCGCTCCAACCCGCCCGACTGGGACATGCTCGAAGACCTCATCAAAGCCGCCGTCTCCGCCGCCCAGGCCCAGGCCGTCCAGGCCGCCCAGGATGCCATGCAGGAACTCGCCGGCGGGATGGACCTCCCCGGCATGGACATGCCCATCTGAGGAGCCAACCATGAAACGACTGCTTGCGATCCTGCTGGCCGGGCTGATCGCCGCCGCCGCCCTGCCGGCCTGCTCCAGCGAGAACGAACCCGATCAGAAACCGAAGAAAAAACGGTCCACGAAAAAAACCTCCCCGAAACGCCGCTCCGCCGAAGCCCAACCCGGCTCAACGGGCCCGTTCCCCGGCGAACCGGATCAGCCCACCACCGCGCCGGCCCTGAAACTCGGCAAAGAGACCACGATCATCCAAAAGCCCCTCCTGCCCGACGGCCGACCGGATTACCTCACCTGGCTGAACAACCGCTATTCCCGCGGCGTGACGCCGAAAAACAACGCCGCCGTCGTCTTCGTCCGCACCTTCGGCCCGGACTTGCTCGACGAAGAACTCCTCCCGCAGCAGCTCGAACTGCTCAAGACCTCCCTGCCGGACAAGACGCCCCAGACCGAGAGCTACCCCGAAGACCCGCCGGTGGCCGCGTCGTTCCAAAAAGCCTTCCAAGGCCCATGGAGCGCACACGAACACTCACGCCTGGCGACCTGGCTGTACCGCAACGGCGCAGCCATCCACCGCCTCGTCGCCGCCTCGAAACGCACGCGGTACTTCTTCCCTCTCCTGGCCCGGGCCTCCGAAACGACGGTTCCGTTTGTGGATCCCCAATGGCCTGATCTGGGAGATGTCCGCCGCGAAGCGAAGAAACTGAAACTCCGCGCCAGCCGCGCAACCTTCGAGGGTCGCTTCGACGACGCCTGGCGCGACGCACGGGCCCTGTGCAACCTCGGCCGACTTCTCCAACAGGGGCCTACCGTTCTTGATCAACTGCGTTCCCTCGCTGTCTGGTCTCTCGGTCTGGACGCCGCGACAGACCTCCTCGCGACGGGCAAGCTCTCCCCGGGCCAACTCCAGCGACTCTACGCCGAACTGCCCCCCTTCGACGAACGGGCCATGGGCGAAGCACTCAGCAACGAACGGGTTTTCGCACTGGACATCACCATTGCCTTCGCAAAAAACCCCCAGGCCCTCAGCAAGGCCATCCAGTCGCCCGTCATGTCGGCAATGCTGAAATCATCCAAAGGCATGGACGAGGCAAGGTCGGGCACGCCGACTCCCGAGCCTCCCTCACGCCCGGACCGGCAACGGCGACAACCCCGACAGCCCCGCCCCCAGCCCGAAATCGAACAGCTCGCTCCCGGTCCCCTGCCTCCGCCTCGGCCCGGTGTTGCACCGTCGCGACGACCTTCGCGGCCTGGCCCTAAGCCAAGGCAACCCGGCGACCGGGAACCGACCATCCCCCCGCCAGTCGCGCGCCCGGACACCGCCGATCCCCCCGAACCCGCAAAGCCCGACGCCCCCCCCAGAACCCCTTCCCTCGACGAGAAACAGGCCCAAAGACTCGCCTCCACAGCACAGCGATACCACGAGCAGATCGACTTCAACACCGTTCTCCGCCGCATCAACGCCTTCTACGAAAGGCAGGCAGAACTCGGACAGCTCCCCCCTGTCGAACGCCGCAAGCAGACAGCCGAGATTCGAAAGACCCTGGACGAAGCCCTCCGCGAAACGAAACTCGACCCCCAACGCGACGCCGAAACTCTCGCCGCAGCCGACGAAAACACCTCAGCCGTCACCCGCTGGGCTGGCAGCGTGCTGCTGGCGATCCTCGGCCGCGACCTGACCCGCGCGCACGGACTGGCCCATCATGCCGCCCAGAAACGCGACCTGCTGGAACTGGCGATCGCGCTGGAACTGCACCGGCAGAAGACCGGCACGTTCCCGGTGAAGCTCGACGAACTCGTCGGCGTTTACATTCGCGAAGTACCCGCCGACCGCTTCGCAGACGCCCCGCCGATCTACCGTCGCATGGGGGAGGGCTACGTCCTCTACAGCCCTGGCCCCAACGGCAAGGACAACGGCGGAACGAAATCCGAGGAAGCCACGTTCGAGGGCGACATCGTCCTCCGCGTCGCCGGCCCCGCACCCGTCGGGCAGGATCAGCCGACCACCGCGCCCGCCACGCAGCCGGAGACCGAGACCCCCGCAACCCGGCCGAGCGCCCAGCTCGAAGCCGTGGACGGCTGGCAGGCCGAGGTCGCTCGCCTCCGCGGGGAGCTGGCCGTCGCGGCCGAGCTGGGGGCGCCTTCGATGCGTCACGACGCGACGCGCGGAAAAGGACCGGAACACTGGACGGACGTGGAGTTCGAAGGCATGGAAGAGAACCTCCTCGCCCTGCCGATCGCGCTGGCGAACCTGCGGCGGTACGTCGCGGACCTCTCCGGAGGGGCCGCATGAGCAACTACGGCGGAGCCCTCGAACGCGTCATGACCCTGCTGGGCAAGCTCCCGGGCATCGGGGCGCGGACGGCGGAGCGGCTGGCCTTCCACCTGCTCAAGGCCGACGAAGCCGACGCTCTCGCCCTGGCCGAGGCGATCGGCGAGCTGAAGACCGCCATTCACCCCTGCAGCCTCTGCTTCAACCCCACCGAAAACGACCGCTGTGCGATCTGCGCAGACGTCCGACGAGACGGCACGACGATCTGCGTCGTCGAACAGCCCAAGGACCTGTTGAACATCGAGTCGACCGGCGTCTACAGTGGCGTCTACCATGTACTGATGGGAGCAATCGCCCCGCTGGACGGCGTGGAACCGGAGGACCTGACGCTCGACGCCCTCTTCGCCCGCATTGACGCCGGCGGCATCGGCGAGATCATCCTCGCAACCAACCCCACCGTCGCCGGCGACGCCACCGCCCTGTATATCCGCGAGCACCTCACGGAGGCCGGC
>CAYMAP010000205.1:0-4907 GCA_964388425.1 uncultured Planctomycetaceae bacterium | reverse complement strand
CTTTATACAGGTTCTGAGAGCCGCTCAAGAAAAGCGGTTTACCGCTGGCGGTAGACGATTCGGCCCTTGGTCAGATCGTAGGGGCTCATTTCGACGAGAACGCGGTCCCCGGGCGTGATGCGAATATAATGCCGACGCATCTTCCCGGAGATCATGCCGAGGATTTCGTGCTTCTGGTCGCCCATCTCAATTTCGAGCTGGAACATGGCGTTCGGCAACGCCTTTTTCACGATTGCCTCGACCTCGATGTTATCACCCTTGGCCATTGGTTTCCTTTATCGGTCAGACGTTGTTTTTCTCTGCATGGGAAGCAGGGCAGGATACCCCCTCGTGGGCGGGAAATCAACCGCAAGGAACGGTACTCGCCGCGTGCTATCGCAGCAATTCCGCCCCGCCGTGGGCGAGCAGTTCGTTTTGCAGAGCTTCTCCGGCCCTTTCGGGGGTGGAACCGCAGGCGCTGAGTTGCAGCAGGCCGGTCCCGTCGGGCCGGGCGGTCATGGAGCGGGCCTGCCAGTCGCCTGCATCGCTGCGTGCGACATGGACGCCGATGCAACTGTGGCAGTCGGCCTGCATCGCGCGGAGAACGGTCCGCTCGGCAAGCAGGGCGGCGTGACTGTCGGGGTCGTTCATGGCAGCGAGCAACCTCCGCAGGTCGTCCCGCCCGTTCAGGACCTGGACGGCCAGCGCTGCCTGCCCCCCGGCCGGGACGCATTCGGCGACCGGCAGCGGGTGAACGCACTCCCGCAGTGCGTCGATCAACCCCAGCCGATCCAGCCCCGCCATCGCGAGCACCACGCCTTCGAGGTCGGCTTGATCGCCCAGCGCCCTCCGCAGGCGGGTGTCCACGTTTCCGCGAATCGGCTCGATCCGCAAGTCCGGACGAAGCGACCGCAACTGCGCCGTCCGCCGGACGCTGCCCGTTCCGATCCGCGCGTCGGTCGGTAGCGCACTGACCGGACCGTATCGACTGACCAGCGCGTCGCGGGCGTCGGCGCGGGCAGGCACGGCCGCGATGACGAACCGCTCGTCCATCTCCGCCGGCATGTCCTTGGCCGAATGCGCCGCCAGGTCGACCGCGCCGTCGGCCAGCCGTTCTTCCAGCGCGGAGGTGAACAGTCCCTTGCCGCCGGCCTCGGCGAGTGGGCCCGGCGTGCGGTCCCCGAGGGTCGTGACGGCGAGGATGTCGACGTCGCAGCCTTGCTCCCGCAACGCCGCTGCCACCGCGTCCGACTGCGCCAGCGCCAGCGCGCTGCGCCGCGTCCCCAGCCGAAGGCGATTCATCGAGCACCCCGCCGGGACGCTCCGCCGATACCCCCGCGAATCTCCCGCCGAAGCCGCATCGTCAGTCCGCTCCCCGCCCGAGCATCTCCTGCATACTCATCATGCCCTTGCGGGCCTTCTGGGCGAGGCGGAAGCGGACACGCCCGGCGTGGATCGCCTCCTGCCGCGTCGCCTCCTGCTCGGGGGTTTCGCGGGGGAGTTTGTAGGCGTCCTGCAGCAGGTCCCAGGCCCGCTCGGCGTCGAGTTCGCCGATGGGCTTGCACTCCTCAGCCAGCACCGCCGCCCGGTTGTCGGCGACCTGAAGGAACCCCCGGCTGACGAAGAGTTCCTCCGGCTCGCCAGCCTCGGGCGTCAGCGTGATGCTGCCGGTCGTCACGACCGCCGTCAGCGGCGCTCGGCCGGCCAGGACACCCACGTATCCGTCCAGGGCCGGGACGTTCAGCGACACGTACCGACCTCGCGCCGCTTGCCCGTCCGGTGTGTCGATGACCACTTCGAATGTACGGCCGGCGTTCATGATGAAGGGAACCTCAGCGGTTCATTTCGGTCAGGGGCCCCTGATGGCGAACACCGAACCGTTCGCCGGCCAGCGGGTTTCATGTCACACCCATGAGCCTCAATCGCTTCGAAAGGATCAACATCGAGCCAATACTTGGCTTCGGCGTCGCCTTTTCGGCAATGAATACCGATGGTTTTATTTCCTTCCTTGGCCTAGAAAAAGAATCGCCAACCCAGGATTGCCAGAATCGTGGGCATTCCGATCACTCCCGTTTGTATTGTATCATAGAACACAGGGGTTCACGTAAACGCTTCCCAGCAGAGGAGTTCTTTGAGGGCTTTTCGGGGTTTGTCGGGTGAGGGCTGCCCGGAGGGGTGGCCGAGGGTCATCAGCTCGATGATCGTGAAGTCCTTCGGCACGCCGAGGATCTGTTTGCAGGGGTCCTGCTTGAAGTGCCCGATCCAGCAGGTGCCGAGTCCCTCTGCGGTCGCGGCGAGGCTGAGGTGGTCCAGCACGATCGCGCAGTCCACCGCGTCGGCCGGCACTCCGCAGAACATGCTGTAGTCGGTCAGCCCGACGATGGCGAGGATGACCGGCGCGGTCGCCAGCCAGTCCTGCTCGGACGATTCGGCGAGTTGTTTGCGTTTTTCGGCGTCGGTGACGACGACGAGCTTCCACTCCTGCCGATTCCGGGCCGTCGGGGCGAGACGGGCGGCCTCGAGGACGCGGCGGAGAACCTCGTCGCCGACGGGTTGGTCCGCGTAGCCGCGGACGCTGCAACGCTGGCGGATCGTTTCGTGGAAGTCCATTACGCTTCCTTGCGTGTTTCGGACGTTGCGGACGATGCGGTCGTTTCGTGGACGGTGTGTTCGATGTCCCGTTCGACGTCACGCAGGCTGATCGGCCCGCCGTAGCAGGCCCAGATACCGCTGCCCAAGGCGACGACGGCCGTGACGGTCGCCAGGATGCCAGCGACGGTCATGCCCCACGACCGCGGGATCGAGCCGAATATCCCCGCCAGCAGCAAGCCGGCCAGCACCGCGCCGGCACCGATGACGTAGCAGCCCGGTCGGCGGACGACGCTCCAGCGGAACAGCAGCACGAGGTGGAAGACCAGCAGAATCAGCAGCGCGAGTGTGGCAAGCATCATGGTTGTCTCCTTTCGGTTCGATCGGGGGATACCGGAGTCATTCTACGCTTCCGGCGGCCGTTGCATTGGGACGTGTAGCCCAGCCATGTACGATGTGTAGCCCTGGCATATCGGATGTGTAGCACAGCCGCCCCCGGCTGTGGGTGTGTTTGCTTGAGCAAGCATATCTCAGCCGAGGACGGCAAGCCACACTTTCCTCGGCAAGCGCGGGTGGATGTTTTCTGACGCCTCCCTCAGAATTTGACGGAACGAAACATCGAGAGCGCTTCGTCAACGAAAACAATCGAGTTACGTCCCCCAAAGGGTCCTACAACCGCGTCCTTGGTAGTTCTGAGGGAATCGCCTTTCTGCGCTGCGCAGCAGCTTCCCTGCGCAGCGAGGCTCGCCAAGAATTAGCAGATTGGATGCACCCACGCGGTTCCCGCAGACCGCAGGTTCAGGCTGCTCCCACGGAGAGGTTCTCTGCCGGGGAACATTCGGCAGAACCGATGTCCGCGGGCATGGGCGGGACTACGTCGGAGGGACGTAGAGCAGGTCGTCGACGTCGTCGCGACCGGCCGCTTCGCGCAGGAGTCTCAGGTGCCGGTCGAACTGCCCCACCACCTCCAGGGTGTGAGCGTCCGAGCCAAGGGCAATTTTCACGCCGCGTTCGATACACCGGGCAACGAATCCGACCGTCGGGCGGGAGGTGTGGTGGAAGTTGATCTCGGCGGCGGTGTGCGTCTCTGCGAGCATCGCCGCCAGCGGCTCGTCGAGGTGGTCAGTCGGCTCCTCGAACCGCGCCAGCACCCGGAAGGGGTGGGCGAGGATGTCGACCCCCTCGCCCAGCAGTGTCGAGCAGGCGTCGAGGAACCAGGCGTCGCGCTGCTTTCGCGGTGCGTCTTCGATGGACTTCGGGCGGAAGTGCAGTGCGCCGATCAGCAGATCGACCCAGCCCCGGTCGTCGTCGTGGAGGGTCAGGTTGCCATCGGCGTCGAGTTCGACCTCCAGCCCGACGCGGACGTACCCGCACTCGCGCTGCCGGACGGTCTCGGCGAGCCGGCGGTACGTCGCCATTCGGCTGTGTTCGGCCGATCGCCAGATCGCCGGCTCGTGGACGTGTCGGCCTTCCCAGAAATCGTCGGCCGAGATGTAGAGCTGCGGAGCGTGTTCGGTCAGGCAGACGCCGGCCAGCCCGACCTGTTGGGCGCGCGCGACCACGCCGTCGGCGGTCAGGCTGTCCTGCCCGCAGTAGGCCAGTTCGGTATGGCAATGGGTGTCATAGATCGGCATGGATGGCTCGCGGTTGTCCGGTCGGGGAAGCAGCACTATAATCATTCGCCTTGTCAGATCGATGGTTTTTTTCCACGAAGGGAGGCCCCGATGGGCGCGATGGAATACCGAACCGTTCTGGAAACGGTCGTGGGCGGGCAGGACCTCAGCGAGGACCAGGCCGAGGCCGTCTTTTCCGAACTGATGGACGGGCAACTCACCGAGGCCCAGACGGCCGGGCTGCTGATGGCGCTGGCGACGAAGGGGCCCGCCATCAGCGAAATCGCCGGTGCCGCCCGCGCCATGCGTGCCCACGCCGTGCGGATCGACCCCGGCGGAGCCGACGTGGTGGACATCGTGGGCACAGGGGGGACGGGGATCAGCACGTTCAACATCTCGACGACGAGCTGCTTCGTCGCCGCCGGTGCCGGCGCGAAGGTCGCCAAGCACGGCAACATCACCAACACGCGGGCGTCCGGTGCGGCGAACGTCCTTGACGCCCTCGGGGTCAAGCTCGACGTCCCGCCGGAGACGGTCACCCGCTGCATCACCGAAGCCGGGGTCGGCTTCTGCTACGCCCGCGCCTGCCACCCGGCCATGAAACACGCCGCACCCGTCCGCAAGCAACTGCCCGTCCGGACGATCTTCAACGTGCTCGGCCCGCTGACCAACCCCGCCGGCGCCCGCCGACAGGTCATGGGCGTCTACTGCCCCGAGGCCGTCCAG
>CAYMAP010000204.1:0-4947 GCA_964388425.1 uncultured Planctomycetaceae bacterium | reverse complement strand
CTTACGGGGAGGTCTTGGTGGGGGGCAGTTGAAGCGTCACGACCTTCTGGGCGTCGACGGTTCTGCCGGTCAGCAGTTCGGTAAAGGTCACGCGGACGGTGAGTTTGTCGTTGTCGAGCGGGCGGTCGCCTGGCAGGGGACAGTCGAAGCTGTAGTGGTAGACCATCAGGCCGGAGGCGAAGTGCTTCCCGGCCTTGTCGGGAGGGTAGTCGAATTCCGCCAGGAGCGTGGCATCCTCGTCGGCGGCGAGGTCGTAGAGCTGGACGGTGACGCTGCCGGCTCGTTTGAGAGGGCTTTCCTCGCGGTCGATGGGGGTCAGGAAGACGCGGATGGCGTCGTGTCCGGGCTTGCCGTCGGTGTCGATCCCGCCGGTGAATCGGCCCAGTTCGATCCGGCGGGTCGTGTAGAGCTTCTCGACGTCCACGCCTTCGAGACCGCGGAGGGTCGCGATCTGGCGGTCCTTGTGGCGAAGTTCGGTCGAGAGGGTTTCGACCTGTTCGGTGAGTTGCCCGGCGCGACGGACGGCGGCGTCACGCTGGTTGCGGAGTTCCAGTTCCCGCGCGCCGTCCTGGGGCGTGCAGCCGGTCAGGCCTGACGCGGCGGCCAGCAGGCACAGCACCGCCTTGGCGCGGAAAAGGATCATTCGTTCTTCGACTCGTCGCTGCTGGTTTCGGGCATCTGCTGGAGGACCTTGTCCACGCAGCCGTAGGTGACGGCCTCGTCGGCGTCGAGCCACTTGTTGCGTTCGCAGTCGCGTTCGATGTCCTCGACGCTCTTGCCGGTGGCGTCGGCGAGGATCTCGTACAGCCGTTGCCGCAGCCGAAGGATCTCCTGGGCCTCGATGTCCAGTTCCGTCGCCGGTCCGGTCAGCACGCCGGAGATTAACGGCTGGTGGATGAGGACGCGAGAATTGGGCAGGACGTAGCGCTTGCCCCGGGTCCCGCCGGCCAGCAGGACCGCGCCCATGGACGCGGCGAGTCCGACGCAGTAGGTCGCCACGTCCGGGCGGATGAACTGCATCGTGTCGTATATCGCCAGTCCCGCCGAGACGCTCCCGCCGGGGCTGTTGACGTAGACGTTGATGTCGGTGTGCGGGTCCTCGTTGCTCAGGAAGAGCAACTGGGCGACGACGAGATTGGCCATCTCGTCGCTGACCTGCCCGCCGATGAAGATGATGCGATCCTTGAGGAGCCGGCTGAAAATGTCGTAGCTGCGTTCTCCTCGCCCGGTCTGCTCCACGACGATGGGAACGAGATGCTGATTGCTGGTCATGGTGGGGTCCTTCGCTGCGGTCAGCTTTTCTTGGAGCTTTTCTTGGCTGGGGCTTTGACGATTTCATCCACGATGCCGTACTCGACCGACTGCTCGGGCGTCATGAAGCGGTCGCGTTCGGTTTCCTCGGCAATCTGCTCGACGTCCCGCCCGGTGTGGTCGGCGAGGATCTGGTTGAGCATTTTCTTGGCCTTGAGGATTTCCTCGGCCTGGATTTTGATGTCGCTGGCCTGGCCGGTCACGCCGCCCCAGGGCTGGTGGATCATGATCTTGCTGTGGGGCAGGGCGAAGCGTTTGCCCTTCGTGCCCGAGGCCAGGATCATCGCCGCCCCGCTGGCCGCCTGCCCGACACAGTAGGTGCAGACGTCGCAGGTCAGAAACTGCATCGTGTCGTAAATCGCCAGCGTGTCGTCCACCGACCCGCCGGGCGAGTTGATGTACAGGTGGATCTCCCGGCCGGGACTCTTGGACTGCATCTCCAGCAGCCGCATGATCAGTCCCCCGGCCGTGCCGGATTGGATCTCTCCCCACAAAAAGACGATCCGCTCTTCGCCGAGGCGTTCTTCGAGGGTCATCTCCCGGCGGTAGGTGTATTCTCGTGTGGCTTGGTTGTACGGGTCCGGTGCGTGGTTCATCAGCTTTGCTCCCGCGGAACGGGGTAGGGGTTACTCGTCCTTGTCCTTTTGCTCCGGCTGGACCTCGACGACGTCGGCTTCTTCCAGGAGCTTGTCGAGTGCCTTTTCCTCGTGGATGGACTCGGTGATCTGTTCGAGGGCGCCCTCCGCCGCGAGTTCCTGGTGCAGGCGTTCGGGGCGACGGTTGTTCATGGTCGCGATCTGGGCAATGCGGGCGTTGACTTCATCGTCGTCGACCTCGATCTGTTCTTCCTCGGCGACCTTGGCGAGGATGAAGGAAAGCTTCAGGTCCCGCTGGGCGCGTTGCTCCGCGGCGGCCTGCATCTGGGCGAGGTTCTCGGCGATCCGTTCCTGCGGCACGCCGGCGGAGAGCAACTGAATGTACTGCCGCTGCAGCATCCGGGCGGTGTAACGCTTGATGACGCCTTCGGGCAGCTCGAAGTCAGTGTTCCCCAGCAGGTAGTCGCAGATCTGGCTCCGCAGGGAGTTCTGGGTTTCCTGCTCGACGCGCTGCTGGAGCTGCTCGCCGAGAACCTCGCGGAATTCCTTCATCGAATCGAACCCGCGAGCCTGGGCGAATTCCTCGTCGAGTTCCGGTAGGATGCGTCGGTTGACTTCGTGGACCGTCAGCTCGATCGAAAGTTCCTTGCCCCGCCAGTCCTCGTTGGGATGGCTATCGGCGGCGGCGGTGGTGATCGTGACGGTCTCGCCGGTCTTCTTGCCCGCCAGGTCCGTTTCCAACTCGATCAGGGGCAGGCCCTCGATGACGCCCGGGGCCACGCGGGTCTGCACGCGGGGATTTTCGTGTTCGACGTCCTCGCCGGTGATCTTCACGCTCGCCAGGATGCCGTCGCCCGCCTCGGCCGGCTCGTCGGTCTTCTCGTAACGGGCCTGACTCTCGCGGAGATTATCGAGGTACTCGTCGATCCGCTCGTCGTCGACCTCGGCCGGTTCACGCTCGACCCGGATGCCCTTGACCTCGGGCAGGTCGAATTCCGGCGCGACCTCGACCTCGAAGTCAAACGTCAGATCGCCTTCTTCGGGGATCGTGATCTCCTCGAGGTCGAGGTCCGGTTCGCCCAGGGTCTTCAGGCCAGCCTGCTCGATGCCCTCCCCGAGCGCCTCGCCGAGGACCGCGTTACGGACGTCCTGCTCGATGTCCTTGCCGAAGCGTTTTTCAATCAGCCGGCGGGGCGCCCGCCCGATGCGGAAACCGGGGACCTGGGCGGACTGGCTCAGTTCACCGAACATCTCCTCGTATTGCGCGTCGATCCGCTCGCGCGGGACGGTGACGGTGACCTTCTTCTTCAGCGTGCCGGCCTCGGACACTTCGACGTCAACCTTGGGCCGGTTGTCCTCGGGGGCGTCGTCTTGCGGAGTTGTCGAATCCTCAGCGGGAGGGAGGGGCTCTTCTGCCATGGTCTGCGCCTTTGCTCAAACAGCCGACGTGTCCAGGCAGGCCCCGAAGCCCGCCCCCGGCGTCGGCCGGCCGACCGGTCGTCGGCTGCCGTGGTGGAACGCGTCACTCTAGACCATCGGCAAGGGCAAGTCAACCATGTGTGCATCTGAGTCATCCCCGGCTTGGGTTTGCTCTGATTCACCGGCGAGCGTTCAGGTCCTGTTGGGCGGCAGCGCGGGAGTGCGTATAATCGCATCATGCCCGGACGCAGGGCCATCCTCGACGATCTCCGCTCCCAGGCGGCGTTACTGCCCGCGTCGCCCGGGGTCTACCTGTTCAAGGACTCCGCGGGCGTGGTGCTGTACGTAGGCAAGGCCAAGAACCTCCGTGCCCGCGTGTCGAGCTACCTCCAGGACGGCGCGAATCTCCACGCCTCCCGCGGGCCGGAAATCGCCCGCATGGTCAACTCGCTGGCCTGCGAGGTCGACGTCATCGAATGCGACAGCGAGGTCGACGCTCTGCTCCGCGAGAATCGGCTCATCAAGGACATCCAGCCGAGGTTCAACGAACGCCAGAAAGACGACAAGAGTTTTCCGTATCTCCAGATCGTCTCCCGCGAGGACTTCCCCCGCGTGAGCATCACCCGCAACCCGGCCCGCGGGGCGAAGCTGTACGGGCCGTTCATCCACAGCCACGACCTTCGGCTCGCTCTGCCCCTGCTGCAGCGGGTGTTCAAGTTCCGCACCTGCAAGCTGGACATCGACGCCGCGGACGAAAACCGCCGATGCTTTCGCCCATGCATCCTGCACAACATCAAGCAATGCACAGCCCCCTGCGCCGCCCGGGTGAGCAAGGACGACTACGCCGAGCAGATCCGTCGACTGCGACAGTTTCTGGAATCCAAAGGCAGCCAGCTTCGCAAAGAACTCTTCGAGCAGATGCAAGCCGCCTCACGCGGGCAGGCCTACGAACGGGCGGCGGAACTGCGAGACGAACTCAAGGCCCTGCAACGCCTCCAGGCACGCGGACTCGCCGACGAGCAGGTCCAGCCGGAGGTCTTCTACGTCGACCCCGCCGAGGGGCTGGAAAAGCTCGGCAAATTGCTCGACGCCCAGGCCGTGCCACGGACGATCGAGGGCATCGACATCGCTCACCTCCAGGGCGCCGAAAGCTGCGGATCGCTGGTCTGCTTCATCGACGGCAAGCCGTTCAAGAACAGCTACCGCCGATACCGCATCAAAACCGTCGGGGGCAACGACGACTTCGCCTCAATCGCCGAGATCGTCCGCCGACGCTACCGCTACGCCGCCGATGGTGAGACGCTCTGGCCGGACGTGATCCTCATCGACGGCGGGAAGGGACAACTCGCCGCCGCCCACGAGGCGCTGGAAAGCCTCGGCGCCGACCCCCCGGCCCTGCTGAGCCTGGCCAAAAAAGAGGAACTCCTCCACGTCCACGGCCAATCCGAGCCGGTCAAACTCGCCCGCAACAACCCCGCGCTCCGACTGCTCCAGAACGTCCGCGACGAGGCCCACCGCTTCGCCCAGCACTACCACCACATCCTCCGCCGAAAGGCCACGCTCGAACGAAACTCCTCGGGCCGGAAACCACCCGCGCGGTGATCCGTCGGGACGGTCGAAA
>CAYMAP010000203.1:0-4950 GCA_964388425.1 uncultured Planctomycetaceae bacterium | reverse complement strand
GCCGCTGCACTCCTCGCCGAGGACCGCGACGGGGCCATGACGCTGAGCATCGACGCCTGGGAACCCCTCGCCGCCGGCCCCGTCCGAGCGAGCGTCCGCGGAAAAGGACGCCTTCACCGCGACGGCCGAGATCTCGCCGACCTCTTCTGCCGACTCGATCTCTACGCTGACCTGCCCGCCCTCCTCCTGCACCTGACGCTCCGAAACCCAAGACCGGCCGACCACCCCGGCGGATGCTGGGACCTCGGCCAGCCATCGTCTCTGTTCCTCCGCCACGTGTCATTCCGCCTGCAACTGGCCGGCTCGAACACGCGTACCCTCCTCCAGCCCGAACCCGGCCAGTCGCCCCTCGGCCCCGCCGGCCGGGTCGAACTCCACCAGGACTCCAGCGGAGGTCCGCACTGGAACAGCCCCAATCACCTCGACGCGTCGGGCACCATCGCACCGAGCTTTCGAGGCTACCGCCTCACCGCCGACGATCGCACACTCACCGGCCATCGCGCCCAGCCCGTCCTGACCTGCAGCACCGACGATGTCGAACTCTCCGCCTCCATCTGCGACTTCTGGCAGAACTTTCCCAAGGCCCTCGCGGCCGACTCCCAGGGCCTGTGCATCGCCCTGCTGCCCGGGCAAGCCGACCGCGACCACGAACTCCAAGGCGGAGAGCAGACGACATCCACCATCCTCCTTTCGTTCGGCACCCCAGGCCGATCCGCCGACGTCCTCGAACCCCTGCTCGAACCGGCTCCCGTCCGTCCCGACCTTGACTGGTACTGCGCCCAACAGACCTGCATCCGCCTGACGCCCGCCACGGACGTCACCGACGACGCCTACGAATCCATCCTCCGCAACGCGATGGACGGGCCCGGCTCCTTCGCCGCCAAGGCCGAGGCCATCGACGAATTCGGCTGGCGGCACTTCGGGGAACTCTACGCCGACCACGAAGCCGTCCATGCCACCGCCCCGCCACCCATCACATCCCACTACAACAACCAGTACGACCCCCTTGCGGGGATGGCTCTGCAATGGATGCGAACCGGCAAACCCGCCTGGTTCCATGCCATGAATCGCCTCGCAAGACATGTCGTCGACATCGACATCTACCACACCGACGGCGACAAGTCCGCCTACAACCACGGCCTGTTCTGGCATACCTGCCATTACGTCCCCGCCGACAGCGCCACCCACCGCGCCTACCCCTCCACCCAGCCCGTCCCCGGTGGCGGGCCGTCCGGCGGACACCTCTACGCCACCGGTCTGGTCCTGCACTACCTCCTGACCGGCTGCGAACGATCCCGCGACACCGTCGCCGAACTCGGCCAGTACGTCCTCGACGCAGACGACGGCACGAAAACGGTCTTCCGCTTCCTCGACCGCGGCCCCACCGGCCACGTCACCGACTCCCACAACGGCTACCACGGACCCGGACGGTCATCCGGCAACGCACTGCGAACCTGCATCGACGCCCACTGGCTCACCGGCAACCAACGCTTCCTCGACAAGGCCCACCAACTCCTCCGCCGATGCATTCACCCCCGCGATAACATCGCCGACCGACACCTTGAAAACGTCGAACAACGCTGGTTCTACACCATGTTCCTCAAGGCCCTCGGGCGGTTCCTCGACCACAAAGCCAACCTCGGCCAACTCGACGAGCACTACGCCTACGCCCAAGCCGCCCTCCTCCACTACGCACGCTGGATGGCCGACCACGAATACCCAACCCTCGACAAACCCGACATCCTCGAATACCCCACCGAAACCTGGGCTGCACAGGATCTCCGCAAGTCCGATGTCTTCGTCTACGCCGCACTCCACGCCAAACCCGCCGACCGCAAACGGTTCATCGAACGCGCCCATTGTTTCTACGACAAATCCCTCGCCACGCTCGCGGAGATGCCCACGCGAAACCTCACCCGCCCCGCCGTCCTCCTGCTGACCAACGGCCTGCTGCTGCCCTGGCTCCGCAAACATCCCGACGCAACCGCTCCGCCGCCTGCTGTTCAGCCAGACTTCGGCCATCCCTTGCGCTTCGAGCCGCAGAAACCCCGCGCTCTCCGAGGAGCCAAACGCATCGCCGGCGTCGGTTTCGTCCTGTTCCTCCTGCTGCTCGGCCTGCTGGTCTGGAGCCTCGCCCATGGCTGAGCAACCCTCCCCGTGGCATGGGCGTCTCGCCCATGAGTATCAGGGGCAGCCTGCCCCTGCCAGACCCCTCCGCATTCTCCACGTCCTCCACGGGCTCCGCCGGGCCGGGGCCGAGCAGCTCGTCTACGAACAGGCCCTGGCCAATCCCGATACCCTCCACGTCGGCGCCCTCTGCCTCGACGAGCTTGGCCCGCTCGCCGACGAACTCCAGGCCCTCGGATCGGACGTCTACTGCACCGGACGAACGCCCGGCCGGGACATGACCCAACCGAGAAAAATCGCACAGATCATCGCCGACTTCCGCCCCGACATCCTCCAGGCCCACCAGTACACGCCGTTTTTCTACGGCTCGCTGGGCTGGCGGAAAGCGAAACTCGGCCGGCTGATCTTCACCGAGCACGGCCGACATTTCCCGGACGTCGTCGGCTTCAAACGCCGCCTCGCCAACCGCCTCTTCTTCGCCCGCCTGCCGGCCCGCATCACCGCCGTCTGCGAGTTCACCCAACGGGCACTCGTCGAGAACGAACGCATGCCACCTGACCGCATCGACGTGATCTACAACGGCGTGGACCCGTCGCGCTTCGAGAACCCCCGCCCCCGCAACGAAACCCGCCGCGAACTGGGCCTGGACCCCGGGACGCCCGTAGCCATCTACGTCGGGCGGTTCTGCTCCGTCAAGGGACACCCCACCGCCCTGCGGGCCTTCGCCCACGTCTGCAAAGCCGACGACCGCGCCGTCCTGCTCCTCGCCGGCGACGGACCCGACCGGGCCGACCTCGAAGCCCTCGCCGCCGAACTCGGCATTATCGATCGCGTCCGCTTCCTCGGCATCCGCCGGGACGTCCCGGACCTCCTCGCCGCTGCCGACGTCAAACTCCTCACCAGCCTCTGCGAAGCCCACAGCGTTGCCATTCTCGAAGCCATGGCTGCCCGCCTGCCCGTCGTCGCCACCGACGTCGGCGGCAACGCCGAGACCGTCCTCCACGAACAGACCGGCCTCCTCGCACCCCGCAACGAGGCACCAGCCCTCGCAGAACATCTGCTGCGACTCTTCCAGAACCCCGACCTTCGCACCCGCATGGGGGAAGCAGCCCGAATCCGCGTCGAGGAAAAGTTCCTCCGATCCGACATGCACAAACGCTACCTCAGCCTGTATCATGATCTGCTCGAAGGCAAGCGGGCATGACTGAACCCAACCCACACACAATCCAAAACTCTCCCCCGGTCGTCCTGCACGTCCGCGTGATGGCCGGTACCGGCGGCGGGCCGGAAAAGACTATTCTACGCTCGCCGAAGTACGTCGACCCCAGCCGCTACCGTCTCATCGCCGTCTACATCCACCCCGAGGGCGACCCCGGCATCGAGAAGATCGTCCGCCAGTACCGCCAGGCCGGCTTCGAACTCCTCACAATACCCGAACGAGGCCCGCTGGACTTCCGCACCCTCCGCCGGCTCGGGCAACTCTGCCGCCGTCTCAACGTCGCCATCTGGCACGGCCATGATTACAAGTCCAACCTCTTCGGCGTGCTGCTGCGACGCTACCACCCCATGAAACTCATCAATACCGTCCACCAGTGGGGTGAAAGTGATTGGCGATTGGACCTGTATCGCAAATTCGACCAGTGGTCCATCCGCCGCTACGATCAGACCGTCACCGTCTCCTGGAGCCTGGAAGAAGCGTGTCGCTCCTTCGGTGTCCGGCCGGAGAAGCTCTGCACGGTCTTCAACGCCATTGAACTGTCCGACTGGACACGAAAGCAAACCCGCCAGCAAGCCAAGACGCAACTCGGCCTCGACCCGGGAATGCTGCACATCGGCGCGGTCGGTCGGCTCAGCAAGGCCAAGGCCCTCCATCGCCTGCTGCAACTGGCTGCGAATCTTCGCCAGACCCCCGACGTCCCGCCCTTCGAGGTCCTGCTGCTCGGTGACGGCCCCTGCCGAGGGGATATGGAAGCCCTTGCAAAGGAACTCGACCTGGAGAAGTCCGTTCGCTTCCTCGGCTGGCAGACCGAACCGAAAGTTTGGTACGAAACTTTCGACCTCCTGGCGATGACCTCCTACCGCGAGGGGCTCTCCAACACACTCCTGGAAGCCCTGGCGATGGAAGTCCCGGCCCTGACCACCGCCGTCAGCGGCTCGGCGGAAGTCACCGACCACGGCCGGTGCGGCCTGATCCTGCCCGGCGAGGACCCCGCCGACTGGACCGCCCCCGTCGCAGAACTACTCACCAACCCCGCCCGCCGAACCGAACTCGCCCACGCAGGCCGGGCTCGCATCGAAGAACACTTCGACTTCGCCAAACGCATGGAACGCATGATCGAACTGTATGACTCTCTGCTGAATCACGGAGATCGGGCGTGAAAAGTCTCGCCAAACAACTCGCCCAGGCACTCGCCTTCCTGGCTGTGCTGCCCTGGCTTCTCTGGACCCTCTTGGCGGGGGTGGTCCTCGGCCGGTCGCGGGCGCTGGCGAGCGCTTCGCAGCGGGCGTCTCGCTGGGGCGGGCTTCTCGGTGAGTATTGCAGGCGTGCCCTGCTCCGTTGTCTGCTGGGCGAACTCGGTCCGGACGTCGTGATCGGCTTCGGGACTGTCTTCTCCAAACCCACCGCCCGCCTGGGGCGGGGCGTCTATCTCGGCCAGTACTGCACGCTGGGCGACGTCCGCATCGGCCCGGACACCCTGCTCGCCGACCACGTCTGCATTCCCAGCGGCGGCAAGCAGCACCGCATCGACCGCCTCGACATCCCCATTCGACAGCAAGGCGGAGAATTCACCCCCGTGACCATCGGGCAGGACTGCTGGATCG
>CAYMAP010000202.1:0-4969 GCA_964388425.1 uncultured Planctomycetaceae bacterium | reverse complement strand
ACGCCCCCCAAAGGGTCCTACAACAGCGTCCTTGGCAGTTCTGAGGGAATCGCCTTGATTGGGACCGTCACGAATCATCGCCAGTGGTTCGGGCATGGCCCATCGTCGGAACCCGGTCCAGTTCCTGGATTTTCCCCGCAACAAAAAGACGAACGTTCCGCAGGCACCGAAGCGCCATCCGGCGGTTCGCTTGGAGGGTGTTTGATCCCACGTGAGGGCTCAGGACTACGTTGGGCAATACCCGAAGGTCCTTGCCCGCTGCAACAGGCCTATAGGGCTCGTTTTCATAGACGTCCAGCCCCGCCGTCGCGAGCGGGCCCTGTTGGAGTGCGTCGTACAGGGCGGATTCGTCGACCAGGCCGCCCCGGGCGGTATTGATGAGAATCGCACCGGGCTTGCAGCTCGCAAGGCGATCGGCGTTGAGGAGGTGTTGTGTCGCTTCGTTGGCCGGCAGGTGGAGGCTGACGACGTCCGCGCCGGGCAGGGCGGCATCGAGATCCGCGGTGTAGTCCTTCAGGCCGTGCGCGCGGGCGATGTCGTCGAAGGGCGCCTCCAGGGTGCGCTCGAGTTCGTCTTTCGGCAAGAGGTCGACGGCCTGGACGTCCATGCCCAGTCCGTGATGGGCCAGCTTTGCGACGCGTCGGCCGATCGGTCCGAACCCGAGTACCGCCAGCGTTGTTCCGGCCAGTTCCGTGCCGGTTCGCGGTGTGAAGCGGCCTTCTCGAACCGTCCGGTCGAGTTCGGCGAGGTTCCTCGCGCAGGCGCCCATCAGCCAGAGTGCGTGTTCGGCAACGCTGGCGTCGAGCACGCCGGGTGTGTTGGTCACGTACAGCCCGCGCTTGGCGGCCAGGCTCTTGTCGACTCCGTCGTGCCCGACGCCGAAGCGCGCGATGAGTCCGCCGGCCTGGTTACCGGTTGGGCGGAGGGCGTCGTAGAGTTCGCACGCATAGCGTTCGATGCCGAGGATAACGATCCGGGCGCGGGACTGGCGGACCTCGCGTGCGAGGTCGGCTTCGGTCGACGGCGCGGGGCGGAGGTCGGCGAAATCGCAGCCGGCGAAGATCGGCTCGGCCTTGCGGTATTCCGGTTCGGTGATGAGGACGGTTTCAGTCACGGCGGACCTCCGCGAGCATGGATCGCGTGCCGTGGATGAGCAGTTCGGTATCGATGCTGCAGGCCAGGAAGCGGAAGCCTTCTTCGATTCGCTTCTGGAGGAGGTCGCCGCGGGGCGGGACCACGTGGATGCCGGCCGGGACGTTGTGGCGTCGGCAGGCATCGAGGAGGGTCCGGCAGGCGTCGGCGACCCTGGGGTGGTCGAGCTGACCGGCCAGGCCCATCGAGGCGGACAGGTCGTACGGCCCGATGAGCGTCGCGGAGAGGCCCGGCACGGCGAGGATGTCGTCGACGTGTTCGACCGCGTCGATGTGTTCGAGCATGACGACCACGAGGACGCGGTTGTTGTGAGAGGCGAAGTAGTTCGCGAAATTCCGTCCGAAGTCGCTGGCCCTGCTGAAGGCGGCCCCGCGGATGCCAACCGGCGGGAAATGCGTCATCTTGACAGCGCGGCGGGCCTGTTCGGCGGAGTTGACCAGCGGGACGATCAGTCCGCCGGCGCCGGTGTCGAGGTAGCGCTTCGCCAGCGCCTCGTCGCAGGAGGGCATGCGGACCAGCAGGTCGCAGTCGGTCCGGCCGATGGCCAGGGCGATCTCGTGCAGCGATCGCAGGTCGGTCGCGGTGTGTTCCATGTCCACGCCGATCCAGTCCAGGCCCTCGCCGGCGTAGATTTCCGCCACGGTCGGATGCCCGATCATGACCCACCCGCCCAGGGCGGGTCGGCCGCTGTCCAGAAGCTGTTTCGTGCGGTTCATGGTTGTTCTCGCTCAGGGGTTCAGCGGGTAGGTGCCGAGTTCGTGGACGGCGTCGATCATGGCGACGAAGGTATCGGCCCGGCAGGAGGAATGCACGGAATTGCTGGATGAGACGATCAGCCCTCCGCCGGCGCCGACTTCGGCGATCGCCTGGCGAACCGCCTGGCGGACCTCCCCCGGCGAGCCGTGCGGCAGCAGGTGGGCGCAGTCGATGTTGCCCACGAGGCAGAGTTCCGGTCCGACGCGTCGGCGGGTCTCGGCCAGGCTCATGCCCGCGACAGGTTCGATGGGGTTCAGCCCGTCGCAACCACAGGAAACCAGGTCATCGAGAATCGGGTAGAGGTTTCCGTCAGAGTGTTTTACGCACAGCCCGCCGGCCTGGTGGATGGTTTCGACCATCCGGGTCAGCCGGGGCAGGATCATCGTGCGGAACATCGCCGGGCTGAACATGGGCCCGGTGTTGTAGGCGTAATCGTCGCCGAGGATGATGACCTCGGCCCCGGCCTGGACGGCCCGGCGGGCGGTGGCGAGGTGGACCTCCAGCACGCGGTCCATGAGGGCTTCGGCGAGGTCCGGTTCGGTCGCCATCGCCATCAGAAGGTTGTCGATCCCCATCAGGTAGGCCGACCACATGAACGCCGCGCGCTGGTGGAAGAGAATCGCCCGCTTGCCCTTGTAGCGACGGACGAGTTCGGGCAGTTGTCCGAGCCGACCGTCGGCCAGCGGGTCCGGGGGCTGGTACGCTTCCAGATCTTCCATCGTTCGGATGGGACCGCGCAATGGATGGGCGACGACCTCCGGGCCGGTCTTGTACGTCACGCCCCATTCATCGACCCATGTACCGTCGGGGTGATCGGCGACGTTCGCGAACGACACACCGCAACTGACGGCGTCCATATCGAGTCGGTCCATGCCATCGGCTACGTCGTGGGCCTCCGGAACCGCCTGGGCCATCACGCCGGGGTCGATCACGAACTCGACGACCGGCACGCGATCCGGCGTCCCGCCGCGAAGGGCAACGTCAACACGCTCGGAACTGTTCATGAGGTCACCTCCTCGCGGGTGGCTCGCCAGTTGCCCACGCCCTCGCTGCTCAGCAGGGAGCGGCCATACAGCCGCAGGCCCAGCAGCGTGCCGTGGAGGCTCGGTGCGAGGGTGGCATGCGCCGCGCCGTTGGGCTCCATCAGGCACGGGTGGAAGCGGCTCCATCCGAACTGGCGATCCGCGCCGCCGTCGCAGAGCACGCCATCGACCATCACCGTCATCAGCTTCGGCCCGCCGTCGATATTGAAGAGAACCTGGTGGTCCTGGCTGGCCCGCAGCAGGCCGGTGTCGCACGCGCAGGCGCACTCGACGAAGCCGTTGCCGTTCAGCGACCCCGGCGCGCCCCAGGCGCGGCCGATGATGGTCAGTTTCACCGTGCCGCGGTCGGTGAGCTGCACGAACAGGCCCCGGCCTTCCGGGCCCCGGCTGTCGAAGAGCACTTGCCACGGCGAGAGGTCGTCGAAGCGCACGCGCAGCTCCAGGGTGAAGCCCTGCCGGCTCTCGACCGCCCGGGGCGCGTTCGTGCCCAGGGTGGCGCCGGTGTCGGCGTCCACGTGCGCGGCGGATCGGTTGTGCAGCCGGGCAAGGGGGGGCATCTCGATCTGTGCCTGCGGAGAGCAGGCCTCCCCGTCCAGGTCCAGCAGAAGGCCCTCGGCGGCCACGGTGCGGTTTTCGTGCTGGTTCCACGTGGCCTCGAGCAGGCGGGGATCGAGTTCGTGCACGCGGGCGACGGTCTTCTGGGTCTCGGTGAAGAAGATGCGTTCGCCGTCCTCGATGAAATCGGGATAGCTTATGCGGTTGCCGATGTTCTCGTCGTAAAGAATCACCTCCGGTTGCGACCAGTGGATCCGCCCGTTTTTCTCCACGCCGCCGCACATCCAGATGGGATTGCGATTTTCATACCCGATGTTCAAAGCCACCGCCGGGGTGGTTCCCAGGACCTCGCCGCCGTGGAAGCAGAACCAGTAGAGGTACTTGCCATTGGAAAAGCGCCGCACAAAATTGGCGCTACGCGGATTCTTCACCCGCCGGCCGCCGGGGGTGTAACGCATCCAGTCGACGTCCCACGTGTGTCCGTCGTCCCGGCTGCGGGCGTCGCAGGCCCAGCCGTCGATGGTGCGGAACGTCCCGTAGAGCGACCCGTCGTTCATGGGCGTGGCATTGAACTCGCCGGCGATGGGCCCGCCGCCCTCGGGGGTGCGGATGCCGATCTCGCCGTCGGGGAGTGTCTCCCACTCGTGCTTCGCCGGGTCGGGTTCGGTCAGCAGGTTCGGGCTGGCGAAGAGCACGCCCTCGTTGGCGGTGAAAAAGCCCGGGCCGAAGCCGCCGACCTTGCTGGCCACGACATAGGCTGCGCCCTTATGGACGAAGGGTTTACCCACGCCCCAGAAGAACAACACCTCTCCACCGTAGGCGTTCTGCCGGTCGCATTCGAACATGCGCATGGGGATTTCGTACCGCTCGGCCGACCAGGTCCGCCCGCCGTCGTCGGAGTACTTGTAAGCGTAGACGCCGAAGGAGTCGACCCGCGTGAAGGCTCCGCCGTCCACGGTCTTCACCTCGCGCTGGTTGTCCTTGTTGTAGGTGTAGAAAACGTAGATGCGGCCCGTCTCCGGCACGCGCAGCGGCATGGCCCAACTGGCTTCGGGCCCGTCGGCCGGCTCGATGTCGAAAGGACCCTCCCACGATCGGCCCCGGTCGGCGGTGATGAAGGAGACCACGTGCTGGCCGGTGGCGCCCTCGTGGCCCTGGCCGGTGGTCATGGTGCACGTCCAACGGCCGTCGGCGTTGATGACGACGTAGGGCTGGTCGCAGTAGCCTTCGCTGGGAATCTCCAGGCCCATCTCCAGCCGGCGGGCAAAGGCGGTCTTGACGTCTTCGTTCATGGTGTCCTCGGGGCTTGGTGGAAGCCGAGCGCTGCGCGCGGCTGCGCCGGGCGATCCGGTGCGCATCGGTCTCTGTCGTTCCTTGTGATGCGGTGGTGCCTTGGCTATAATAATAAAGACGCCTCCCTCAGAACCGCCAAGAACACGCTGGGAGGACCATTTTGGGGATGT
>CAYMAP010000201.1:0-5012 GCA_964388425.1 uncultured Planctomycetaceae bacterium | reverse complement strand
CAAGCCGGCTTGCACTGCGGGCGGGTCTGGCGGACAATACGCCGCATGACCGATATGCCCACCGCTATCGACCTCGACCTCCGCGTTCGGTATGCCGAGACCGACCCCATGGGCGTACTCCACCACAGCCGATACTGGGTCTACTTCGAGATGGGCCGGACCGAACTGCTCCGAACTCAAGGACTTGCCTATGCCGACCTCGAACGCGACGGCGTGCTGTTCGTCGTCGCCAAGTGCTCGGCGCGATTCAAGGCCCCCGCTCGCTACGACGACGTCGTGACCCTGCACACCGAAATCACTCGCACCGGTGCCGCCCGGATCGACCACGCCTACCGACTGATTCGCCGGGCCGACGGGTTGCTTCTCTGCTCGGCCGAAACCACCCTCGCCTGCGTCGACCGCCACGGTCAGATCATCCCCATCCCCGAGACTCTCCAGTCCGCTCTGCGGCAACAGGTGACATGAACACCTGTCGCGCGGGCGGTGGAACTGCACTATCCGTCGGCTGAGAGCGTCTGCCGCTGCGTCGCGTAGGGCGGGTCGCTGTGGCGGGTCGCGCGGGCAAGGACCACCGCCGTTGTCCAGACCAGCAGAAAGCTCAGACACCGCGGGCCATGGGCGTCGACAACGCCGCGGAAGCGTTCGGCCTGCGGTTCGGTCATGCCCGTCGCCTCGCCGAGGGCGACGACCGCCTCGCCCGCGCTGGCCCAGAGTACGACCCCGGCCAGCAACAGCATCCCCAGTGTCAGCCCGCGCAGTCGGCGCGAAGCGAACCGCCCGAACGCCACCGCGTACCAGCACGCCAGCATGGCCGGCAACAGCACGGCTGCGTGGTGGTCCCACGTCCGCTGGTTCAGCAGCATCATCGCCGTCAGCACCATCGCCGCGTCCAGCCCCCGTCGGCCGTCGTCGCGGGCACGTTTTCGCCACCCCACCGCCCACGCCATCGCCAGCACCATCGCCGCCTGTACCCCGCGGATGATCCACCGCACCGAAGACTCGCCCAGGTTCACCGACGTGATCCACGCATGATCCGTCAACGCCTCATAGGGCATGTCGTCGCTGCCCCAGTGCAGGTCCCCACCCGGCTGGCCGGACAGCAGATACCGCCCGATCGTCGCCGGCAGCGACTGGTTGACGCTGATCGGATACCAGCGACCCTCGATAAGGCCGGGCAGGATGAGGTTCTCCCCCCACGTCGCCGTCAACTCCCACGCCCGGGCCGGACCCAGCAGCACCGCCGGCAGGACCAGCATCGCCAGCAGCAGCGTCGCGACCGTCCCCCGCAGCAGCTTCCACTCCCGTTGCCAGAGCCAGTACAGCACGAACAGCGCGGGCGTGAGTTTCAGGCAGATCGCCCCGGCCAGTGCCGCCCCCGCCGCCAGGTCCCGCCCGCGACGTGCCAGCCAGAGGTGCAACACCACCGCCGCCAGCACGAATCCGTTGGTGTTGGCGTGCTGGATGTCGCTGACGATCAGCATGCCCCACCAGCCCACGCCCAGCGCGACGACCCAGTCGGCCATGCGCAGGGCGGCGTGGTTGCAGACGCGCACCGCCGCCCCTATCGCCCACGCCACCGCCAGGACCTTCAGCACGCTGAACAACAGCCCACCCCACTCCGGGGGCAGGTAGGCGAACGGCGTCAGGGCGATGACGACGGCGGGCATGTTCGGGTGGATCACGCCCAGCTCGTCCGGATCGACGGTCGGGTCGCCCCGGCGCATCTGCTCGGAAAGTCGTTCGACCGTGACGTAGATGTTCTGCCCGGCCCAGAACGCGCGCACGTGCGGCCGCCAGCGATTGATCGCCCCGGCGTGAGGCTTGGGCGGGCCCTTGAGCCGATCCTTGTCCGTCAACGTGCCCGACTCGCGACGGGCTTCATACGCCTCAGCCCGAGCCTGGTTCCGCAGCATGCGGTGCTGAATCTGTACTACCGGCACGATCAGCATCGCCGCCACCGCCACCACGACCGCCACCCGGCCCGCCGCCGCAAGCCGCCGCGCATGCACCCCCGCCGGGCGACTCAACTCCAACGGCAGGGTCCCCTCCAGCCGACGAAACAGCCCGCCGTCAGACATGGCTCGACTCCAAAATCTTCCATTTCGGATGGAAAGGAAAACAGAGGTTCGACAGGCAGTGTTTTGTTTCCTTTCCGCATTCCGCAATCCGCAGTCCACAATGGTTCCGGTTCCGTTTCATCCCTCCCACTCTACCGCTTGCCAACGGTCCCCGCCACCGCTATCCTTGCCGCCCATGGCCAGTCGGCTGGACATCGCAGTGACTTCGCGCGACGCCACCCTCCGCGTGCCGCGACGGAAGATCGACGCCCTCGTCCGTTTCGTCGTACGAGCCGAGCGTGCGAAGCTCTCCACCGTCGAGGTCGCCGTCGTCGACGCCCGCCAGATCGCCCGCTTCAACCGCCGATATCTCCGCCACGCCGGACCCACCGACGTGCTGAGCTTCGACCTGACCGACCCCGACGAACCCCGCCGCACCGTCCAGATCGTCCTCAGCGGCGAGGTCGCCCGCCGCCAGGCCCGCCGACAACACCAGGGCCTGCACCGCGAACTGCTCCGCTACCTCGTCCACGGCCTGCTGCACGAACTGGGCTACGACGACCAGACCCCCGCCGACGCACAAACCATGCACGCCCGACAGGAAGACCTTCTGAGACGCTTCTTTGGATCTCTACGAAAGGACCGCCCGCAATGACCCCCGCACCCATCGACCTCGCCGACCGACTGGAACTTTTCGCCGACCGCCTGCTCATCGACCGGCTGGAAAACTGCACCCACGAACTGAACCACCCCGTCTTCGCCGGCGAGTCCCTGCGGTTCGAGAAACCCTGGGAAGGCCGATTCGTCGGCTATCCGACCGTCATCGCCGACGGGGAGGTGGTCCGGTTGTACTACCGCGGCATGAACGTCGCCGAAAACGACGCCGACTCCCGAGCCTGGACCTGCTACGCCGAAAGCTACGACGGCGGAATCACCTTCACCCGCCCGAGCGTCGGGCTGCACGAGGTCGACGGCTCGAGGGACAACAACGTGCTGCTGACGGGCGAGGACGGCACGCACTCGTTTTCGCCGTTTATCGACACGCGGCCTAGCGTAGCTGACGACGAACGGTACAAAGCGCTGGGAACCACGCGAGAACCCGGCGGTGGAGGATGGACGCTGCTGGCCTTCGCATCGGGCGATGGCATGCATTGGCGGAAGCTCACCGACGAGCCGGTGCTGACCAAGGGGGCGTTTGATAGCCACAATGTGGTCTTCTGGTCGCCGACGGAGGGCAAGTACCTTTGCTTCTACCGCACCTGGTCGGAGGCGACCGACCCGACGCAGTACAAGGGCATCCGCACGGTCAGCCGGGCCGAGAGCGAGGACTTCCTCCACTGGTCCGACCCGGTCGAGATGGACTTCGGCGAGGCGCCTCGCGAGGAACTGTACACCAATGCCACGCACCCCTACAGCCGGGCGCCGCATCTGCTGATCGGCCTGCCCAAGCGGTTCAACCCGGGCAGGAAGGCTCTGACGGACGAGGAAGTCCAGCGATTCGACGTCGTTCCGAAGTATGCCGGGGACGTGTCCGACGGCGTGTTCCTGACCAGCCGCGACGGCAAACGCTACGACCGGACGTTCATGGAGGCGTTCCTTAGGCCCGGGCTGGACCGCGCCAACTGGGTCAGCCGGACGAACATGTCCGCCTGGGGCCACGTCCAGACGTCCCCGACAGAGCTGTCGCTGTACTACCAGCATCGCTACACCCAGCCGGGCCATTACCTCGCGCGATACACGCTCCGGCTGGACGGTTTCGCCAGCGTTCGCGCACCCTGGGCGGGCGGCGAACTGCTCACGCCGCCGATTACCTTCGCCGGTTCACAACTGTTGCTCAACGCTGCCACCAGCGGGGCGGGCAACATCCGGGCCGAATTGCAGGAACCGGACGGCACGGCGATTCCGGGCTTCGCGCTGGAGGACTGCCGGGACTGCTTCGGCGACGCCATCGAACTGCCCGTTCGCTGGGTGGAGGGCGCCGATCTCGGTTCGCTTGCCGGCAAGCCCGTCCGCCTGCGTTTTGTCATGAAAGACGCCGACCTCTACGCCCTCCGCTTCGCGTGTAGTTGAGAATCGTGTAGCTCAGCCGCCCCGGCTGAGACTTTAGCCCCGGTCATGCCCAGGGTGCATAGCTGGGTTCGAGGCGAAGAAACCGCTCTGGCGAAGGGAATCGCCAGGGAACCTTGGCGCAATGAAACCGGCTGAACGATTCGCCGGAGAAGGCGCAAGCTGTCGTCCCTTACAGGGCGACCGGCGGAGGGGCGGCGTTGTCGGAGAGTTTCAGGTCCATCGGGGCGCGGAACTTGACCACGACCTCGGCTTCGCCTTCCTCTCCGCTGGACTGGTGACGGAGCACCTCTCCGAAACCGGTGTACATCTCCACCTCACCCGAGCGGTTGCGGCGAACCGTCAGGTTCACCTGCACCTGCTCGCCCGGATCGGGAAGCGTCTCGTCCGGCAGGGGCAGCCTGCACCCGCCGTCGGAGACGTTCGACGTCATCGCCGTGACCACGAGATCTCCGTCCTGCCCGATGAGCTGGATGGTGTACTCCAGATCGAACCGCTGATGCGCCCGCCGTTCGTGTTGGGCGTTCGTTTCCATCATCCTGTATATCGCCCTGCTTTTCGGGAAAATTGAGGGAAAATCCCCATCCGCATAAAGCACTTCGCAAGGAAGAAGTTCAGAAAAACTCAACCGCCCATGGTCACAGCCTTTTTCGCCTTGCTCGATAACCGAACAGGCACAAAGTAGGATTCGGGATACAGATAGTCTTCTCCAGGCTCATCGAGAACCCGAAGATATCCCTGCCTGGCTGCTTCCGGGTCAGACAGAATGGGATACACCTTACGCACATCGAGGTCTGCACATTCGTCGTTTCGAACGCAAAGGACAAATCGCTCGATCCGTTTGTCAAGAGCTGCCATCTCAATACCTCATAATGCGTTTGATCTTCA
>CAYMAP010000200.1:0-5057 GCA_964388425.1 uncultured Planctomycetaceae bacterium | reverse complement strand
ATCCCCAAAACGGTCCTCCCAACGTGTTCTTGGCAGTTCTGAGGGAGGCGTCTTTCAAGGAGTTTATCCCCTTTTCCCCTGCTGGCCGCGTAAGGGCATAAAACGTCCAGTGAAATTGACACTCCGCAAGGCTGATTGACCCCGCCGGTCGGCGGGCGTAGCATGGCGGCATGAGCAAAGTACGATTGCAGGTGGCGTTGGATTTCGTGGACCTCTCGCGAGCGCTGCCGGTGGCCGAGTCAGCCCTGGCGGGGGGGGCGGACATTCTCGAAGCCGGCACGCCGTTGATCAAGTCCGAGGGCCTGGACGCCGTTCGGGAACTCCGCAGCCGATTCCCCGATGCGACGGTCCTGGCCGACACCAAGACCGCCGACGCCGGCAAGATCGAGGCGGAGGCTGCCGCCAAGGCCGGCGCGAACCTCATGACCGTACTCGGCACGGCCGACGCGGCAACGATCCGCGAGTGCGTCGAGGCTGGGCGTCACTACGGCCTGGAGGTCGCCGTGGACCTGCTGGGCTGCGGCGATCCGCTGGCCGTCGCCCGGCGCTGCGGGGAGTTCGGCGTGGCGTGGGTCGACGTACACTGCGCGATTGACCAGCAGATGCAAGGCGCCGACCCGCTGGCGTTGCTTCGGCAGGTGCGGGACGTCACAGATCTGACGCTGGCTGTCGCGGGGGGCATCAATTCCCAGACCGCGCCCGACGCTGCCGCTGCCGGCGCGGACGTGGTCATCGTCGGCGGCGCGATCACCAAGGCGGCTGACCCGCGCGAGGCCACCGCGGCGATCCGACGGGCGCTGGACAGCGGGCAGTCCGTCGCGAGCGACCATTTCCGCCGGGCGTCCGCGGAGACCGTCGGCGAGTTGCTGCGGACGGTCCGCACGAGCAACCTTTCCGACGGGGCGCACCGCCAACCCTGCCTGCCGGGGCTTCGGCCGATCGCGCCGGGCCAGTTCGCCGCAGGACAGGCCGTCACCGTACGGACGCTCCCCGGCGACTGGGCCAAGCCCGTCGAGGCCATCGACCTCGCCCGGCCCGGTCAGGTCATCGTCATCGACGCCGCCGGCACCCCCCCGGCCGTCTGGGGCGAACTGGCCTGCGAGAGCTGCAAAGCCAAGGGGGTGGCCGGCCTCGTCTGCCACGGCGCCGTGCGGGACTCAGCGGAGATTCGCAAGCTGGGGTTCGTGGTCTGGTCGACGCACGTGACCAGCCATGCCGGAGACCCGCACGGACTGGGCGAGATCAACGTCCCGATCACGATCGGCGGGCAGAGGATCTGCCCGGGGGACTGGATTCTCGCCGACGATGACGGGGTGATGGTGATCCCGGCCTCGCGGGCAGCGGAACTGGCCAACCGAGCCGCCGACGTCCTCGAAGCCGAGAACCGCATTCGCGCCGACATCCGGGATCACGAGTCGACCCTTGCCCAGGTCGTGAACCTCAAACGGTGGGAAAAACGAGGCCCCGACGCAGCGCGGGGATAGCAGCCTGTTCAGAACGTGTCGCGGGCGTCTCGACCGCGCCTGCCAAGGGCGGCTGAGCTACATGTGGGGAGGGTGGGTGCTTGTACCCATGCGGTTCGGGAAGCTTCCCCGTGAACCCGCGTCAGCGGATGGAAACCGATTTGTGTCCTTGTTCACGTTTGTTCGCGGCAAAACATGGAGGGGGTACCAAAGGCGCGGCTCGATCACAATGGGTCAAGTTTTGCGCCCTGCCCGGCCGATAACCTTTCTGACACCGGCATGGAGGTCGGTGGCCCTGGGAGTCAGGAGAATGGAATCGTGTGTCCGCACCTGGAGAAATCCGATCCGCGTTGTGCCGCTCATCTGAATCTACGGAACATCATGCAGGCGTTTTCGCATTGCGCGGGCCGGCACAGGGCGTGCCCGGTGTATCAGAAACTCCGGGCTTCCACTGACCGCCATGAGCACACCCACCACCACACCGCCACCTTCGCATTCCTCGCTGCCTCGTGAGGCCCTCGGGCTCCTGCGGGGGTTTCTGGATTACCTGCAGGTCGAGTGCGGGCTGGCCCGGCTGACGCGAAGCGCCTACCGCTTCGACCTGCTGCAGTTCTTCACCTACCTCGGCGAGACAGGGGTCGACGACCTGTCCAGGCTTGACCCGAAGCACATCGAAGGTTTTCTCGGGTTCTGCCGGGACCGCGGGCTGGCCTCGGCCAGCATCTCCCGCGCCCTGGCGGCTGTGCGAATGTTCTGTCGATACCTCGTCCTCCAGGGCTTGCTGCCCCGCGACCCCGCCGTCAGCATCGACGCTCCGAAAAAATGGTCCCGCCTGCCGACCGTCCTGGACGACCCGGCCGTGCGGGCATTGCTCGACGAACCCGACCCCGGGCGTGACGTCCACGCCCTCCGCGACAGGGCGATCCTGCACACGCTCTACGCGACCGGCATCCGCGCCAGCGAAGCCGTGGGCCTGTCCATGAGCGACCTGCTTACACGGCTCGGTGTGATCCGCGTCCTGGGCAAGGGCCAGAAGGAACGCATGGTCCCCATCGCACGCGAGGCTTTGGTCGTCATCGACGAATACATCCGCCAGTTCCGGCCGCTGCTAATTCGCGGGGAAGACCCCGGGTATCTGTTCCTGTCGCGAACGGGAAAAAGACTCCTTCGTGAGGACATCTTCCGCATCGTCGTCAAGTACGTTCAGCGGGTCAAGATCGGCCCGCGAACTGTCTCACCGCACACCCTGCGGCACTCCTTCGCGACGCAACTGCTCCGAGGTGGGGCGGATTTGCGAAGCGTCCAGGAAATGCTCGGCCACGCCGACATCGCCACCACGCAGGTCTACACTCATGTGGATGCCGAGCGGCTCAAGTCCATCCATCGACAGTTCCATCCCCGCGGCTGAGCCGTCGGAATCCCCCGCAAGCCACCGTGCGCACGATCCATGCGTCGTGAGATCATCGTTTGCGGAACCTCAAGGCCCGATCGTGGGCACAGCGAAAAATCGGGGCCGTAGCATGACGCAGCGCGGGCATCTGCCTTTGAGTTTCATGGGCGAGACGCCCCTGCTACGTTTGTATTCGCGCTGTCAGAACAGCCAGGCGTCTACGGCCCCGGCAGAGGCGGTCTGGGGCTGGCGGGAGTCGGTTTCAAGATCTTTCTCGGCCGTCTGGATGTCCAGCATGGCCATCCCCGGTTCCTCCTCGTCGGCGTCGAACTGGGCGTGGGGCAGCCATTTGCCCGTGACGCGTTCGATGTGCTCGGCCAGTCGATCGCCCGTTTCGGCGGGTTCGTAAGGATGATCCGCCAGGGCGGTGGCGACAGCCTCGGTCCGCAGGGCCGGGGCCTCCTCCCGGAAAAATCCCCGGGCCGATTCGCCGCGCGGCTCCTGGATCCAGATGAGCTTGTCGAGGTAGCGCTGCAGATCCTCGGCGCTGAAGTCGGCCAGAAATCCCGGCTCCGCCGAGGGGTTCAGGCTCATGATGTCGTCAATCAGTTCGCGTTTGGTCATGGTCGTCCGTGGCCTCCCGACCGGTGCTCCGTTCCCAAAAACATACGGTCCTTGCTTGTTATCGACCTATCGGCCGACGAAACTTGAGGCGACGGTCGGCGGGGGCTTTACACCCTCCATCCCAGCGGATACGATCCCCTCCGGAGACCCTTCATGCCGTCCCCCACCGACGAGACCGGCAAACAGATCGAGGACCTCAATCGGGTTCTGGAGATTTCCCGCGCCCTGGCGGCGACGACCGATCTCGATGAACTGCTCGATCTCATTCTCCGCGAGACGTTGGATCTGCTCGACGCCGAGCGGGCGACGCTGTTTCTCTACGACGCGGCGAGCAACGAACTCGTCGCGAAACTGGCCACGGGTGTTGATGAACTCCGCGTGCCGGCCGACAAGGGCATCTGCGGGGAGGTCGTCCGGACCGGCCAGACCCTCCTGGTCCCCGATGCCTACGCCGACGAGCGCTTCAACCCGGATGTCGATCGGAAGACGGGCTTCCGCACGCGGAACATTCTCTCTCTGCCGTTGAAGGATTACGAGGGGGCGCTGGTGGGGGTCGTGCAGGTGCTCAACAAGCGGGGCGTGGCGTTCAGCGACAGCGACATCGACCTGGCCGAGACCCTCGGTGCCCAGGCGGGGGTGGCGCTGCAGCGGGCGAGCCTGATCGAGCACTACCTCCAGAAGCAGGAAATGGAACGCGCCATGCAGATCGCCCGCGACATCCAGCGCAGCCTCCTGCCGGAGTCTTCCCCCGACCTGCCGGGCTTCGACCTGGCGGGGCTTTCGGACCCGGCCGACGAGACCGGCGGGGACACGTTCGATTTCATTTCCCTGCCCGACGGGCGGTGGGCGTTGCTGGTCGCCGACGCGACGGGGCACGGAATCGGAGCGGCGATCGTCATCGCCGAAACCCGCGCCATGCTCCGCGCCAGCGCTCGTCTGGCCGGCGACGAGCAGCCCGACGTCGGCCACATCCTCAGAACGGTCAACGCCTTGCTTGCCCACGACCTGACCGAGGGGCGGTTCGTGACCTGTTTTCTGGGGATTCTCGAACCGGCGACGGGCACGCTGAGTTGGGCGTCGGCCGGGCACGGGCCCATGCTGTTCTACCACCACAGCGAGGACCGCTTCGAAGAAATCCACGCCACCGACCTGCCCCTGGGCGTCCTGGACGATGCCTCCTACGACGAGACGCGATGTTTCGCGCTGAAGCCCGGGGACCTGGCGGTGATCACCACGGACGGGATTTTCGAGGCTGCCAATCCCGCCGGCGAACAGTTCGGCATTCCGCGGATGATGAACCAGTTGCTTCGCGACCGCGATCTGCCCGCCGGACAGATGCTCGCCAACCTCCGCCGGGCCGTCACCATCCATTCCGTCGGCCTCCCCCAGGCCGACGACGTCACCGCCGTTGTCCTCCGGCGGGATTGAAAGCCAGCCTGTTCGCGGCACGGGCATCGCGCCGGTCAGTAGCAGGGCCATCCAGGCCCTGGGGCGTTCTTTGGTCGCGGGCGGGGGGGGGCTGTGTGTTGATGCGCCCCTCAAAAGTCGACGGAACGGAACATCAGGGCGATTCGTCAACG
>CAYMAP010000199.1:0-5126 GCA_964388425.1 uncultured Planctomycetaceae bacterium | reverse complement strand
GCGATGCTGCTCAGCCTGTCGGGATGCGAGCAGTTTGACAGGCAGCGTCGGACGGAGGTGCCGGCTGTGGCGGCGTCGAGTCCGTACCTCGCCGCGGCGGTCGGTGACCTGCGAGGTCCGGCGGAGCCGGTGCTGCTGCTGGCTGCGCCGGGCCAGTGTCCCGGCCACTTCGACCTTCGTCCGGAGCAGGTGCAGGACCTCCGGGAAGCGCGGGTGCTGTTTCGCTTTGATTTCCAGGATCGTCTGGACCGCGGGTTGAACTCGGCGGTGGAGGCGGGATTGCGCATCGAGGCGGTCGAACCCCCGGCCGGTCTGGGCTTGCCGACGACGTACGAGGCGGTCTGCGGACAGGTGGCCGACGTGTTGGTCGCCCGCGGCCTGATGGTGCCCGCGGCTGCGGAGCATCGGCTGGCGGCGATCCGGGAGCGGATTCGGACGCTGGGCGAGGCGATGCGTCGTGACGTGCGTGCGGCGGAGGTGGCGGACGTTCCGGTCGCCGTGGACCGGCATCAGGCGATGTTCTGCCGATCCGTCGGGCTGAAGGTGGTGATGGACCTGACGCGGAGCGAGAACCCGCGGACGTTTGCGCGGACGGTCGAGGCCTGCCGGTCTCGCGGTGTTCGGCTGGTGGTGGGCAACGCGCCGCAGGGGGCAGCCTGGCCGGGCAAGCTGGCCGGGCGGATTGGCGCGGAGGTGGTGATGCTGGCGAACTTCCCGGACCTCTCGGATGGGGACATGCGCGAACCGGCGTTCGACGCGATGGTCCGCTCGAACGTGGGTCGGCTGATCGAGGCGGCGAGGCGATGACCGCGGCGGGGGTGTCGCTGCGCGAGGTTCGTTTGTCGGCTGGGGGGCGGGAGATTCTGTCGCTCGATGCACTTTCCGTCTCGCCGGGCGAGGTCGTGGCGGTCATGGGGCCCAACGGGGCGGGCAAGACGACGTTGCTGCGGGTGCTGACCGGTCTTCAGCGCTGCCGGGCCGAGTCGCTGGCGGTGCTGGGCTGCGACGTGCGTCGGCTGGGCTGGGGCGGCCTGGCGAGGCTGCGTCGGCGGATCGGCGTGGTGCCGCAACTGCCGGGCGAGTCCGGGATGATGCCGTTGACGCTGCGCGAGGTCGTCGCGATCGGGCGTTCGGGCCGGGCGGGGTTGCTTCGTCGGCTGGGGCGGGAAGACTGGCGGGCGGTAGAGGACTGGCTCGGTCGGCTGGGGCTTTCGCGACTGGCCGGGCAACGGTACGAGGACCTCTCCGGGGGCGAGCAGCGGCGGGGGTTGATCGCCAAGGCGATGTGCCAGGAACCCGAGCTGCTGCTGCTGGACGAGCCGGCGGCGAACCTGGACCTGGCCGGTCGGGAGGCGGTGGTCGATTCGCTGCAGCGTGTCCTGTCCGAGGCGGACCTGACGGTGCTGCTGGTCTGCCATCAGCCCGAGGTGCTCCCGCCGGCGACGGGGCGGGTGGTGGTGCTTTCCGGCGGGCGGATCGAGGCGGACGGCCAGCCGGGCGAGGTCCTGACCGACGCGCGGATGGGCGGGCTGCTCGGCACGGCCGTGCGGGTCCGGCGGGGCGGGGGGCGATGGGCCGTGCTGCCGGCCGCGGTGGAGGACGGGCGATGAATCTCGGGCAGATGCTGCTGTTCTGGGCGCCGGTGCTGGTAGGCGGACTGGTGGCCGGGGGGTCGACCGGGCTGCTGGGGGCGTACGTGGTGGGCATGGGCTTGCCGTTTTTGGGCGTGTGCGTCTCGCACGCGGCCCTGGCCGGGGCGGTGCTGGGGATCCTGCTGGGGCTGACCGGTCCGATGCTGCTGGTCCCGGCCGGTCTGCTGGCGACGGCGACGGCCCTGTTGCTGGGGCTGGGGGGCGGACGGAAGCTCGGCGGGTCGAACGTGCTGATGGGCATGCTCTTTAGCCTCTCGATGGGCGTGGCGTTTCTGGGCATCGGGCTGTTCGACCGGTTCGGGCGGTCGACGAACGAAGTCTTCGGGCTGTTGTGGGGAAGCCTGCTGCTGTGTACGTGGACGGAGGTCGCCTGGATGGCAGCCGGGGCCGGGGCGCTGCTGGGCTTCGTGGGACTGTTCGGCAAGGAACTGCGGGCGGTGATGTTCTCGCGGGAGCAGGCCGCCTCGGCGGGGATTCGCGCCGGCGGGGTCTGGACGGCGTTCCTCGTGCTGGTGAGCCTGGTGCTGACGCTGAACTTCCGGACGGTCGGCGGGTTGATGATCTACAGCCTGCTGGCGAATCCGGCTGCGGGGGCGTTTCTGTTGGCGCGGGGGTGCGGGCGGAGCGTGGCGGTCTCGGCTGTGCTGGGGGCAGCCAGCGCGGTGGGCGGGTTCCTGCTGGCCCTGCTGGCCGGCACGTCGGCCGGGGCGTCGATCGTGATCTTCTCCGCCCTGCTGGTCGCAGCGGCGTGGGTCCTGCGACGGACGACTCGGCGGGGCGCGTAGGCCCCCGGCCAGTCTTTTTCAGATCGCGGGCATGCCCGGAGAAACCGCCTGGGTGCAAGCACCCACCTTCCAGAAACGTCATTCCTGTCTTCAAGCCCTCGCCGGCCGGGCTCAGGCCGGGTTGAACAGCCGAGCGTGTTCGGCCCGGCAGAAGCGGTCGGTCATACCGGCGATGTAATCGCAGAGGACGCGGTAGAGTCCCCCGCCGGTCGGGTCGTCGGGCGGGGGCGGGTCGATCCGGCGGGCGTAGCGGGCGGGCAGTTCGGCCGGTTTGCCGGCGTAGTGGGCGAAGAGGTCTCGCAGGATACCCTCGGCGAGGGTCTCCTGGCTGACGAGGACGGGGTGCTTGTAGACGCGCTGCAGCAAGAGTTGCTGGAGAGCGTCGAGCTGTTCTGCGGACTCCTCGGGCAGAGCGACGGTACGGTTGGAGGGGGCGGACTCCGGGTTGTCGATGTGGACGGTTTGCAGGTTCTCGCGCGTCTGGTCGAGGGCGTCGGAGCAGAGCAGCTCGAGGACGGCGGCGTTGGCGCGGATGCGTTTGTGGATCGGCCGGGCGCCGGGCCAGTGCTGCTCGGCGAAGGCCCAGGCGCGTTGCCAGAGGGGTTGATCGCGCAGGTCGCTTTCGATCAGCCAGCCGGCCACGAGGGCGTCTTCGAGGTCGGCGGTGGTGTAGGCGATTTCGTCGGCGAGGTCGACGACCTGGCCTTCGAGGGGCGCGAGGGCCAGGTGGGCGAATTCGGCGTCGGTCGGCGCGTCGTAGCGCGTTTCGTGCTTGGCCAGGCAGCAGCGGGTGGGCTGGGCGAGGTTGAGCCCGCGGAACGTCGGGAAGGGGTGTTCGAGGTAGTCGACGATCCGCAGGGACTGGCGGTTGTGTTCGAAGCCTTCCTGCCCGGCGTTGCGCATGAGGTCGTCGAGGACGGCCTCGCCGACGTGTCCGAACGGCGGATGGCCGAGGTCGTGGGCCAGCGCGACGGCTTCGGCGAGGTCTTCGTTGAGGTCGAGGTCCCGCGCGAGATTCCGCGCGACCTGGGCAACTTCGAGCGTGTGCGTCAGCCGGGTTCGGACGTGGTCGTGTTCGTGGGGGACGAAGACCTGGGTCTTGAAGTCCAGCCGACGGAAGGCGGTGCAGCGGAGGATGCGGTCGCGGTCGATGCGAAACGGATGGCCGTCGGGCTGGAGCGGTTCGTCGTGCAGCCGACGGGCTGAGTCGGCGGGCGTCGCGAAGGGCGCGGGCATGGCTCAGTCCTCCGGCGGCAGGAGGGCCGGCAGCGACAGCTCCCGGCCGGCCTGGAGGATGGTCCGCCGCATGCTGCCGAGGAAGTCCGGAAGGACGTGGACGTTGCCGAGGACGGGCATGAAGTTCGTGTCGCCCGACCAGCGGGGCACGAGGTGCATGTGCAGGTGCCCGGGCAGGCCAGCCCCGGCGGATCGTCCGAGGTTCGCCCCGACGTTGAATCCGTCCGGCCTCATGCTCTGGCGGATCGCTCTCTGGAGGTCGGTCAGCAGGACCATCATTTCGGTGAGGGTTTCGGTGGGCAGATCGGTCATCTCGCCGATGTGGTCGTAAGGTGCGACGAGGCAGTGCCCGCCGTTGTAGGGATATTCGTTGAGCATGGCGAAGGCATGCTGCCCGCGGGCCAGGACGTTGTTGTCGGCGTCGCGGGCCGGTTCGTCGCGGTATCGGCAGAAGAAACAGCCCGTCCGGTCGCCGTCCTTGTCGAGTCGGCGGAGGTAAGTCATCCGCCACGGCGCCCAGAGGGCCTGCGGCGGGGAGGCGAGCGGGTTTTCAGGTTCGCAGCTCACGGCGGGATGATACCGCGCCCGCGCCGCGGCCTCAACCGCCCATCCCCGATCCGATGCGTTCTCGGTGGCTGGCGGGGGGACGGGCGATGCGGTACAATGACCGGTTCACCCTTTTTCGGAGACCTCCGCCATGCCGAACCCGCACGTCGACGCCCTGCCGGATACCCCCGATCTGCGCGAGCGGCTGATCGAGACCTGCCGGGAACTGGCCGGGCGGGGGCACTTCATCGGCACGTGGGGGAACGTCTCGGTCCGCGTGCGGGAGGGGCTGCTGCTGACGCCGACCCGCGTGGACTACGACACGATGGAACCGGCCGACCTGGTCGTCGTCGACCGCCGGGGCGAGCGGGTCGGGGGGCATCGGCTGGCGACCTCGGAGATGCAGTTGCATCGGCTCGTGCTCGAACACCGCGCGGACCTCGGGGCGGTGATCCACTCCCACGCGCCGTACTGCTCGGTGCTGGCCTGCGCGCGGGCAGACCTGCCGGTCCTCGCCGACGACCTGGCCCAGATCATCGGCGGGACGGTCCGCTGCTCCCGTTACGTGCCCGGGTCGCACCACCTCGACCTCGCCCGCGCCGCGGTCGACGCCCTCGGCGAAGAGACCTCCGCCTGCTTCCTGGCCAACCACGGCGTGGTCGTCGCCGGGCGCGACCTGGCCGAAGTCCTCGTCGCCGCACGCATCCTGGAAAAGGCCGCCCTCATCCACCTCCACGCCCACGCGATCGGCGGGGCGCATCCCCTGCCCGCCGACGCCCTGGCTGAAGAACGTGACCGGTACCTGCACCGTTACGGCACGGCCGCGGACGCCGAAGAGCGATGAGCCGGCTTGACAGATCCCGGCCGGCTCAAAGGGATTTGACACATCGCTTTGCCCCCCGGTAGC
>CAYMAP010000198.1:0-5132 GCA_964388425.1 uncultured Planctomycetaceae bacterium | reverse complement strand
AACAGGGGATCAGGGATTCGAACCCCGACTAAATGGACCAGAACCATTCGTGCTACCGTTACACCAATCCCCTGTGGGGATGCAGCAATGCCGCTGCGTATGCTCTTCATTCAATCGGAATGACGGCGGAAATTCAACGGTTTTTTGCGGATCGGTCGGAAACGCGCCCCGCGCTGTCCGTCCCGGGGACTCTCACGCCGGGGCCTGCTCCCACGTGGGGCGGTTGCGGTTGGGGCTGATGTTCGCGGCCTGCCAGTAGGGCAGGACGTCGACGACCTGTCCGGTTTCCATGGCTTCGTCGATGGCGAAGCTGGCGATGGCGCTGAGGATGCCGTCGTTGAGGTCGGCTGCGGGTCGGGCGCCGTCGAAGATGCACTCGCCCATTTCTTTGGCGATGACTTCATCCCCCCCGCCGTGCCCGCCGGCCTGCACGTCCAGGACGGTTTCGGCTTCGGTCTCCCACCCGACCTGGCGGACCTCGACCTTGCCGGCGCAGAGGTCGGCCCGGATCGCGCCGCGCGAACCGAGGATGACCATCCGCCGTTCGGCAAAGGCCGAGCAGCAATTCGTGTGGAACGTCGCCCGGATGCCGTTGGCGTATTCGAGGATGGCGACCTGGTTGTCGACAATGTCCTTTTCGGTCAGGAAGGGGTTCTGAGCTTCCGCGCGCGTCGTACCGGGGATCGCCCAGGACTCGAACGCTCGGACTCCCCCACCGCGGGGGTGATTGTCGGGCGAGAGGCCCAAGTCGTCCTGGATGTGGCGGTTCGAGGCGAGGAAGAAGTCCAGCCCGCCGAAGCTCGCGACCCGCCGGGGGAGGGATTCGGTCATCCAGTTGACCAGGTCGATGTCGTGACAGCACTTTTCCAGCAGGTGCGTACCGGCGTATTTCGTCAGCCTACGCCAGTCGCCGTGGATGAACCCGCCGTGGTTGAAATCGAGCGTCTCGTTGAATTCCATCGAGACGATGTACCCGATCCGTCCGGAGGTCAGGACTTCCTTGATCTTGCGGTAGAACGGGCTGAACCGCAACGTGAAGCCCACGATGCAGGTGCTGGAGCTTTCCTCCCAGGCGTCCTTGATGGCGAGGGCGTCTTCGAGATTCGTCGCGATGGGTTTTTGCAGGAAGACGTGTTTGCCGGCGCGAAAGGCGGCCTCGGCCTGGTGGCGGTGGTAGCAGTTCCAGGAGGCGATGAGGACCCAGTCGATGTCGTCGGCCCGGCAGAGGGCATCGGGGTCGTCGTAGACGGGGACGTCGTAGTCGACCAGCTCCGCGGCGGCCTGGCGGGAACTGTCCAGGGGGTCGCAGATGCCCCGCAGGGCCAAGCGGTCGCCGTGGGCTTCCAGGAGGAGCCGGAGGTTGACCCGCCCCATCTTCCCGCTGCCGATGATGCCGATTCCGGGTTTGTCGCTGTTCATGGGTTCGTTCCGCTTTCATCAAAAGGACAAGGGCAGCACGCCAGTATAGACAAACTGGACGGCAATGCAATTCGGCAATCGTTCAGCATCGACCGTGGAGGGTTCCAAGCGGGTGCAACGCAGCGTTGGCGATGCGCAGAAAACTTCGCCTGCGGTGCGTCCGGTTGGCCATGCCGTGATAGGTCAGCAGCTTGGCGAGGTCCTGGACGAACATCCAGACGAGGTTGTAGACCCAAACCAGCCCGATGAGCGGCCAGGGCAGGGCCGGTACGAGCCAGCCGAATCCGCACATGAGCACGGCGAAGACCTGCGTGCCGATGATCGCCAGGAACAGCGGCAGGGCCGGGAACGGCGGGGCGAGGCAGAACCGTTTGGTCCGCGTGACGAAGAGCATCAGGTGCCCGCCGGCGACGAGTTGCAGGAAGACCATCGTCTGCAGGTGGGCCGGGTCGATCCGCACGCCCCAGAGCGTCTCGTTGACGTGGTGCATGCCGTAGGCCAGCAGGCTGAAGGTCTCGACCACGCTGAGGATGCCCAGGACGCTGGCGATACCGAGGACGCGGGGGAGCTGCCAGCGGACCGGCTTGGGGTCGATGCGGGTATTGTCGTAGGCGATGGTCATGATCGGAATGTCGTCGAGCAGGGCGAGAATGATAATCATCACGGCGGTGAGGGGCTTGAAGGCTTCGGTAAAGCCATCCGCCCCCACGACGGTGGGGTAAACCAGCATCGCGAGCACGACGAAGAACATCACGTCGATGGTCATCGCGATTCGGTAGATGGTGTAGGACATCATGCGCTCGAAGATCTGTCGGGCGGCGTCGATGGCGCGGATGATGACGCTCAGGCCGGGCGCGGTGAGGATCAGGGCGGCCGCGGCCCGGGCGGCGTCGGTGGCTCCGCTGACGGCGACGCCGCAGTCGGCCTGCTTCAGGGCCGGGGCGTCGTTGACCCCGTCGCCCGTCATCGCCACGATGTGCCCCCGCTCCTGCAGGGCCTTGACGATCCCGTACTTGTGCTCGGGGAAGACCCGCGCAAAGCCGTCGGCCTTTTCGATCCGCTCGGCAAGGTTCGGGGGGATGTGGTCGGGGTCGGCGGAGTCGCCGAACATCTCCGAGGCCGGCTGGATGTGCGTCCCCATGCCGAGCTGTCCGGAAATCTCCGCGCCGATCGCCGTGTCGTCGCCGGTGACCATCTTGACATCCAGGCCGTGCTCGTGGGCCTGGTCGATGGTCTCCCTGCTATCGTCGCGCGGCGGGTCGAACAGCGGGAGAATCCCCAGGAACCGCCAGGTCTGCCCGTCGTCGCTGTCGGCCACGCCCAACGCGCGGTAGCCCTTGGAGGCGAATTCATGAACCGTGGTCTGGGCCCTTTTCTCCTGCTCGGCCGGGAGCTTCGAACGATCCACGACGACCTGCGGAGCGCCCTTGGTGTAGTATCGCGTCTTGCCGTCCGGGCCGGTCGCGGTGGCGGCGGTGCGCTTCGAGACCGGGTCGAACGGGGTGAAACTCTTCTGGTCGTACTGCTGGAGGGTCGCGTCGTCGCCGAGCCCGCCGATGACGGCCAGGTCGATGGCGTCGCGGTTCTCCGCCTTGCTGGCCAGGGCCCCGGCGAGGATGCACTGCTTCGGGTCAGAGGCCTCGAAGAGCACCGGCTCGCCGAGCTTCAACTCGTTTTTCGTCAGCGTGCCGGTCTTGTCCGAGCAGAGTACGTCCACGCCGGCCATCTCCTCGATCGCCTGCAATCGCGAGACGATCGCCTTGCGCTTCGACAGCGCAAGCGCCCCCAGCGCCATCGTCACGCTCAGCACGGCCGGCATGGCCACGGGGATCGAAGCGATTACGAGGATCAGCACGAACTTGACCAGTTGCATGACGTTGTCGGCGTCGAGATGTCCCGCCGCCGCCAGGTCCCGCCAGAGCACGACGCTGATCAGCAGCAGGCTCAGCGCGATGGCCAGAACGATGAGGAAGTCGCCCACGCGCATGACGGCCTTCTGGAAATGGCTGGTCGCGCCGGCCTGGCCGACGAGCTTCGCCGTCCGCCCGAAAAACGTCGCCGAACCGGTGTTCGTCACCAGGGCGACCATCTCGCCCTGTTTGACGACCGAGCCGCTGTAAGCCACGTCCCCGGTTTTTTTGTTCACCGGCAGGCTCTCGCCCGTCAGGGCCGCCTGGTCGATCGAGACGTAGTCGCCCTCCAGCAGCTTGCAGTCGGCGGGCACGACGTCGCCCAGCCTCAGCCGGATCACGTCGCCCGGCACGAGGTCGACGGCCTGGATGTCCTGCCACTGCCCGTCGCGCTTCGCGCGGGCCTGCAGGGCCAGCCCGGCCTTGAGTGCGTCCAGCGCGTTGGACGCCTTGTGCTCTTCCCAGAAGCCGATCCCGGCGTTGAAGACCAGCATGACCATGATGATCGTGAAGTCCTGGAAGTCGCCCACGACGAGGCTCAGCACGGCCGCGATTTCGATCATCCACGGGATCGGGCCCCAGAGGAACTTCGCGAACTGCATCAGCGGGCTGACATGCCTTTCCGGCAGCGCGTTGGGGCCGAAGTCTGCCAGACGCTGCTTGATTTCCCCTCCCGAGAGGCCTTCGGAAGAACTGCCCAGGGCGGAGAACAACTCCTCGGCGGACGCCTTCTCGATCTGTTCGCTGGTGAGGGTCTGGTCTTTCATGGCTGCTCCCGTGGCAAGAAATGTGCGACGGGCTGGGCTTCGTTTGAAACGTGTAGCTCAGCCGTTCAGCGGCGAGCTAGGCTCTGTCTGAAACGTGTAGCACAGCCGCCCCCGGCTGAGATTCTTTTATGTTGTGGGCCTGTTTCCCAAGCAAATTCACAGCCGAGGGCGGCTGTGCCACACACTCAATGGACTTTTCAGACAATGCCTGGCGATTTGACGTATACTTCACTGCATCGGCTGTGGCAACGGCGTTCTCCAGAAAGACTTCATGCCCGACGACCCCCGACAACCCCGACAGCAGGGCTTCGTGATTTCCGATCTGCACCTGTTCACCTCGCGAACGAACGCGCACCGCTGGCAGGAGCGGATGCACGCAGCGGCGGGCAAGGCCGACTTTTTCGTACTCAACGGCGACACCGTAGACTTCCGCTGGTCGGAACTGCCCGGCGTCGAGCCGACCACCGAGGCCGCCATTGCCTGGCTGGACGAACTCTGCACCGCCCATCCGGGCTGCGAGTTCTACTACGTCCTGGGCAATCACGACGGACTGGCCGACTTCGCCGCTCGCCTGGAGGACCTCGCCCTGGACCGGCGGAATTTCCACTGGCACCCCTCGCACGTCCGCATCGGGCGGAATCTGTTCCTCCACGGCGACCTGCCCATCCACGCCCGCCACGGCGACCCGCTGGACCGCCCCCTCCTGCCCAGCAGACCCGCCAAGGGCCGAACCCTCCGGACGGCCTACCGCCTGGCCTTCGCGGTACGCATCCAGCGGATCATCACCCTCTGGATGGGGCCGAGAAACTCCGCCCGCCGAATCGTCCGCGCTCTCCGCCGGGACCATCCGGACCTCGCCGAGCAGGTCCACGACGTGTACTTCGGCCACATTCATCGCGCGTTCCAGGATTTCCAGCACGAGGGCTTTCGCTTCCACAACACCGGCTGTGCGCTGCGGGGGCTGACCTGCAGGCCCCTGACCGTCTGCACCTGAGGGTGGCGGGGGATAGAGGTAAAAAAAATTCGTCCAATTCGA
>CAYMAP010000197.1:0-5139 GCA_964388425.1 uncultured Planctomycetaceae bacterium | reverse complement strand
CTCAAGCATCGCCTCGCCCGCGCTACCATCGTCGCGCCCCTCACCGGGCAGGTCATCCAGGGCGAAATGCACCGCAAGATCAACAGCCCCGTCAAGCCCGGCGAACCCCTCTTCGAAATCGCCCCCCTCGACAATCTCCGGGCCGAACTGAAAGTCCCCGAAGACATGATCAGCGAAGTCCGCCTCGGCAGCACCGGACAGCTCGCCGCCGTCGGGCGACCCGACTGGAAAATCCCCTTCGTCGTCGAGGACATCTACCCCATGGCCGAGGTCGTCGAGGGCAAAAACATCTTCAAAGTCTACGTTACCCTCCAGCAGCGACCGGCCTGGCTGAAACCCGGCACGGAAGGACTCGCGAAAATTTACCTCGGACGCAAGCCGATCGGTTGGATCTGGACGCGTGACATCATCAACTGGATTCGCATGAAACTCTGGATCTGACCCGGAGGTTCCCGTGTCCGTCGACCGACCCACCTTCTCTGAAAGCTGGTACCGCGTAGCCAACCTCCGCCCCGTGCTGCGTTCCACCGTCCAGGTCCACCGCCAGCACTACCGCGGAATGCTCTGGCACGTCCTGCAGGACCCCGCCTCCAACCAGCACTATCGACTCAACGAACCGGCGTGGCAGTTCGTGGGCATGCTGGACGGCCGACGCACCGTCGCGGAAGTCTGGCACGCCTGCATGGACGTCCTCGGCGACGAGGCGCCCACCCAGGGCGAGGTCATTCAGCTCATGGGCCAACTCTACGCCAGCAACCTCCTCGCCGCCGATCTGCCACCCGACGCCGTGGGACTCTTCCAGCGATACCGCAAACGCGTTCACCGCGAGGTCAAGGGATACCTCTCCAATCTCCTGTTCGTCCGCTTCCCCCTGCTGGACCCCGACCGCTTCCTCGACCGCTGGGTTCACCTGACCGGGTGGATCTTCAGCAAATGGATGCTTATTCCCTGGCTGACCCTGCTGGCCGTCGGAGGCTACTTCGTCATCGGCAATATCGACGAACTCACCGACCGCGCCTCGGGGATCCTCGCGCCGGACAATCTGCTGTTTCTCTACCTCAGCTTCGCCTTCATCAAACTCTTCCACGAATTCGGCCATGCCTTCGCCTGCAAAACGTTCGGAAAGGCCAACGGATCCGGCGGGGAAGTCCACACCATCGGCATCATGCTGCTGGTCTTCACCCCCATGCCCTATGTCGACGCCTCCAGCAGTTGGACCCTGCCCAGCAAATGGCAACGTGCCGCCGTCGCCGCCTCCGGTATGTATATCGAACTGGCCATCGCCGCCATCAGCGCCATCGTCTGGGCCAACACGGGACAGGGCACCACCGTCCACGCCATCTGCTACAATGTCATGTTCATCGCCTCCGTTACCACCCTCCTGTTCAACGCCAACCCCCTCCTCCGCTACGACGGCTACTACATCCTCTCCGACCTGCTGGAAATCCCCAACCTCTCCGACCGTTCGAAACGGCAGATTTACCATCTCGTCAAAAAGTACATCTGGCGCGTCCGTCACTCCATCAGCCCCGCACACACCTTCGGTGAGCGGTTCTGGTTTCCGGTCTACGGAGTGGCCTCGATGGCCTACCGCGTGTTCATCTGCTCGGCCATCCTCATGTTCGTCGCTGAAAGCTTTTTCAAGCTCGGGCTGGTCCTGGCCGCTCTGGCCTTCGTGACCTGGGTCCTCGCGCCTCTCTGGAAATTCCTCAAATACCTCCTGACCAGTCAGGAACTCACCCGCGTCAGGCCCTGGGCGATCACCACCACTCTGCTGTTCTTCGGCGTGGTGGGGTACCTGATCGGTTCGATCGAAGTCTCCAACAACCTACGCTCCGAAGGCGTCATCGAACCGCGCGACATGCAGATCGTCTTCAGCAAGGAACCCGGCTTCGTCGAAACTCTCCTGCCTTCCGGCACGTCCGTCACGCGGGGCGAAGACGTACTCCTGCGATGCTCCAACCCCGAATTGCTCGCCCAACTCCGCCAGTTGCAAGCCCGACGGGAAGAACTGGAAATCACCCGCCGAGCGGCCCGTTTCGAGGAAGAAGCCGCGGCACAGATATACGCCCAGAAAATCCAGGCCATCGACCAGCAGATCAGGCGCGTCGAAGACCGCCTCGACGACCTCGAAGTCCGATCGACGCTCGATGGCGTCTGGATCACGCCCAACAAAGAGAACATCACCGGAACCTATCTCCAGCCTGGACGTTCCCTCGGTACCGTCGCCCGCTTGGAGAACCTGCATATCCGCGCCGTGGTCGGTCAGCCAATCGTCGCCGCCCTCGAAGAAGCCGACCGCGACCACGTCCAGATTCGCGTCAAGGGCAGGCCCGACCTGGAAACCGTCGGGTCGATCGTCAACATCCTGCCGGCCGGAAAAAAGGAATTGTTCTCCCAAGCACTGGCATTCCAGTCCGGCGGCTCGGTCGAGACCGACACCTCCAACCCCCAGCAGCCACAGGCCGCGGAAAACTATTTCGAAGTCCGCGTCCGCCCCCGCGGCGACACACCGTTCCCGCTACGCAGTGGCCAGCGGGTCGTCATCCGCTTCGTCCTGCCCTCCGAGCCCCTGGCTCTACAGTGGTACCGGCGAATCCGACAGGTCGTGATGAAACGATTCCGCCTCTGATCCGACCCCGTGAACACAACAGACGGAATGTCCCACGCAGCGAGTACAACCTGGCAGATGCTCTCCCGCGAACCCGTCAACAAGCCCCTGCCGAAGGGACTGGACGGCCTGTGGGATCGCGCGGGGGGAATGTGCAAACGCTTCTCCCGCCGCACCGGTCGATACCTCCGACGGGCCGACCGCGTCCTCGCCCGCGAAGAACACTGCAAAGACCTCGCCGACGTCCGCCTCCGTGAACGCCTCGAAGACTTCCGCCAACGCTATCGCCGGGGTCGCGACACGCCCGAGGACCTCATCGAGGCCTACGCTCTGCTTCGCGAAGCCGCCTTCCGCACCACCGGGCTCAAACCCTTCGGCGTCCAGGTCGCCGGTGCCCTCGCGCTGGCCGACGGGTGCATCGCCGAAATGGCCACCGGCGAGGGCAAGACCCTCACCGCCACCCTGCCGGCCACCGTGGCCGGCTGGCGGGGCCAGGGGCTGCACCTCGTTACCGCCAACGACTACCTCGCCGCCCGCGACGCCGAAAGCATGAGCCCCATGTACACCTTCTGCGGGCTCCGCGCCGCAGCCGTCACCGGTGATATGCAACCCGCCGACCGGCGCGACGCCTACCAGGCCGACATCACCTACACCACCAACAAGGAAGCCGCCGCCGACTTCCTCCGCGACCGGCTCAGCCTCGGGCGCATGAAGTCCCTGCCCGAGGCGCTGCTGGCCAAAATCGCCCGCGGGCGCGGCTCGGGCACGGACCGGCTCGTCCAGCGGGGACTCTGCCATGCCCTCGTCGACGAAGTCGACTCCATCCTGATCGACGAGGCCGTCACACCCCTGATCATCTCCGGCCAGGCGCCCAACAGCCAGCAGGCTGAAACCTTCCAGCAGGCCGCCGATCTCGCCGCAGAATTCCATCCCGGACGGGACTACCGAGTCAACGCACGCTACCGAGAAGTCACACTCACCTCCGCGGGTCGACAGAAACTTGACGAACTCACCGTCGAGCACGGCGGGATCTGGGCCGGCCGACGCCGAAGTGAGGAACTCCTCGTCCAGGCCCTGACCGCGCGGGAATTCTACCGGCTCGACAAGCAGTACGTCATCCAGGAAGACAAGGTCGTCATCGTGGACGAATTCACCGGCCGGCTCATGCCCGACCGGGAGTGGCGCGACGGGCTCCACCAGGCCGTCTCCGCCAAGGAAGGGCTCGACGTCGAGGCCCCCAAGGACACCTTCGCCCGGCTGAGTTTTCAACGGTTCTTCCGCATGTACCGCAACCTCGCGGGCATGACCGGCACGGCCGCCGAGGCCCGCGCGGAATTCTGGCAGATCTACCACCTGCCTGTCGTCGTGGTCCCCACCAACCGGCCCTGCATCCGCAAGATCCGGCCGGAGAAGGTCTTCGCCACCGAGGACGCCAAGTGGTCCGCCATCGTCTCCGACATCCGCGCCCGCCACCAGCGGGGCCAACCCGTCCTCGTCGGCACACGAAGCGTCGGGGCCAGCGAACACCTCGGCCAGCTCCTCGCCAAAGCCGGCATGGACTGCCAGGTTCTCAACGCCGTCCGTCACAGGGAGGAGGCCGAAATCGTCGCACGCGCCGGCCAGGAAGGCAACATCACCGTCGCGACCAACATGGCCGGGCGGGGCACGGACATCAAACTCGCACGCGGCATCACCGAGAAGGGCGGACTTCACGTCATCATGTCCGAACGACACGAAGCCAAACGTGTCGACCGGCAGCTCATCGGACGATGCGCACGACAGGGCGACCCCGGCAGCGCGCAGGCCTTCGTCAGCCTCGAAGACGAACTCGTCCTACGCCACGCCCCCCACCTCTCCGCCCTCCTGCGGTCCCGATACAAACGCAGGGAAAAACCCATCTACTCCCCCACCGCACGCGAACTATTCGACATCGCGCAGGAAAAAGCCCAGAAACAGGCACTCAACCAGCGAAAGGGCGTCCTCAAAAGCGACGATTGGCTGGAAGAATACCTCGGCTTCGCAGGCCGGGAACTCTGAGAATCTGTATGAAAACCGTTCTTTTTCGTGGCACCGGCATCGTACCGGGCAGTGGCAGGACCATCCCGGCCCTGCGCCGCCGGCCCGCTGGGCGGGCAGGATGTCCGTCAAACGCATGGCCGAGACGGCCATGCCACGTCAAGTTCTGGGGGTCGTAAAAGCAACGGCGACTGCAAAACGCAGCCGCCGTTGATCGATGCCGGTGGCCGGCCGGTAGCATTTCGGGCGTCTTTGCCCGAAGGCCGTAAGAACGGGTCATGCTCCCGGGAATCACATCGGTCCGTCGAGCCGGCGTGCTGCCGTTCCCAGAACACCCGCTTCGCTGCCGACGGTTCCACTTGGGACCCGCTCTCACTTGAATTGTAGGCGCTCCACGCCGCGGGGCCCACCTGCCCTGATTTTTTTACGTCGTCCTTCCGTGAAGGTTCATGGAAGGTGCCTCCCTCAGAACTGCCAAGAACACGCTGGGAGGACCATTTTGGGGATGTCAC
>CAYMAP010000196.1:0-5149 GCA_964388425.1 uncultured Planctomycetaceae bacterium | reverse complement strand
CATGTAGTCGTCCGGATGGTGCGTGATGACCAGGGTCGGCGCGACATCGCGGAAGAGGTCGAAGGCCTTGCGGAGGGTGGTCTTGTCGTAGCAGACCAGCCCGTCGCGCTCGTCGAGGCAGTGGTAGGTCGCGATGAGTTTTTCCGCCGCCGCCGCCGCCTCGCCCGTCCGTCGGGCGGCGATCGCCCAGGGGGTCTCGGTCAGGGTCCCGCAGTCGCCGCCGGTGGCGGTGGCGACGTGTAGTTCCCAGCCGAGGTCGGCGAGTTTGAGCATCGTCCCGCCGCAGAGGATTTCCATATCGTCCGGGTGGGCGAGCATCGTCAGGGCGACGTTGCGGTCAGGGGGATCGGTCATGGCGTGTTCTCCTGAGATCTGTCCGGTTGTGTCCGACGGTGTTCCCGAGGTGATGCGTGCGTCCTGGAGATATCCCGTGGGTTATTTTGCGTAATCGACGCAGCGGACCTCGCGGATGAGCGTCACGCGGACCTCGCCGGGGTATTCCATTTCTTCCTCGATGCGTTTGGCGATGTCGTGTGCGATTTTCTGCGTCAGCCGATCGTCGACGTTTTCCGGGTCGACGATGACGCGGACTTCCCGGCCGGCCTGGACGGCGTAGGCCTGCTTGACGCCCTCGAAGGCGGTGGCGATGCCTTCGAGTTTTTCCAGCCGTTGGACGTAGCGTTCGAGGCTTTCCCGTCGGGCGCCGGGGCGGGAGGCGCTGATGGCGTCGGCGGCGAGGACGATGGGGGTGTAGACGGACCCGGCCTCGACATCGCCGTGGTGTGCGGCGGCGGCGTCGATGACCTCGGCTTTTTCGTTGTATCGCTTCAGCAGGTCCGCGCCGATCTGGGGGTGTCCGCCCTCGACTTCGTGGTCGACGGCTTTGCCGATGTCGTGCAGGATGCCGCATCGCCGGGCGAGTTGCCCGTTCAGACCGAGCTGGTCGGCGATGACTTGGGCGAGGTAGCCGACCTCGATCGCGTGTTTGAGGACGTTCTGGCCGTAGCTGGTGCGGAAGTGCAGCCGACCGAGCAGTTCGACGAGTTTCGGGTGCAGTCCGCGGATGTTGGACTCGACGAGGGCGTCCTTGCCTGCCTGCTGGATTTCCTTGGTGACGTCCTTTTGGCAGGAGGCGACGACTTCCTCGATGCGGGTGGGGTGGATGCGTCCGTCCTGGATGAGTTTTTCCAGGGCGCGTCGGGCGATTTCCCGCCGGACGGGGTCAAAGGCGCTGCAGACGACCACGCCCGGGGTGTCGTCGACGATGACGTCGACGCCGGTGGCCTTCTCGAAGGCGCGGATATTCCGGCCTTCGCGGCCGATGACGCGCCCCTTCATGTCGTCGGAGGGGATGTCGACGGCGGAGACCGTCGAGTCGGCGGTGTGCTCCGAGGCGTAGCGCTGAATGGACTGGAGGATGATTTCGCGGGCTTCGGTTTCGGCGTTTTCGCGGGCTTCTTCGAGTGTGCGTTCGGTGACCTTGGCGGCCTCGCCTTCGATGTCCCGCTCGACCTGGGCGAGGAGGTGCTTCTGGGCCTCTTCCTGGTTCATGTTGGCGACCTTCATCAGTTGGGATTTCTGCTGGGCGATGAGGTCGGTCAGGTGCCGGTCCTTGGCGACGAGGGATTTTTCCTTTTCAGCCAGGGCGCGTTCGGCCGTCTCGATGCCGCGTTCCTTGCTGGCGAGGGTTTCGAGTTTCTGATCGAGGGTATCCTCGCGTTTGGCAATGCGTTTTTCTTCGGATTTCAGTTCGCGGCGGGTCTCTTCGGTCTCGCGGTCGAAGCGTTCTCGTTGTCGGAGGAATTCGTTTTTGGCTTCGGCTTCGGCCTGGGCTCGGATTTTGTCGGCTTCGGCCTGGGCGGTGGTCTTGAGGGTGTTCATTTCGGACTCGAAGGCGGCTCGACGGGATTTTTCCGTCGAGGCCTTGGCGATCCAAACGATCCCCGCACCCACGACCGCCCCGGCTGCACCGACAAGGAGGGCAAGATCCGAACTGACCTCAGCGAGGAGGCTGATGCACATGAGCAGTTCCTTTCATCGGTTGGTTGTGAAAGGCCCCTGCCGGGTGCGTAGAGGCAGGCTTCAGAGGGCGGTCCGGGGGCGGAGCCCCCGCCGGGGAGATTCACAGAAGGCAAAGCCCGTGGGGATGTTCACGCTGGAGAACGTCACAGCCGACAGGCTGAACCGTTCCGGGGTCGGGTCTGCAGCGCTTCTGTCCTCATGATGGTTGAGGTATACACGAAATCCTCGTACGTCCGGGCCTTCATGACACGTCGTCGTGCAAGTTGGCGTCTGTGAATCTATGACCCGCGGGTCTCGCCCAACCGGGGGCCTCGTCGGTCCGCGGTCGGAACGATCATCGACGCTCGCGGCAACGGCATTGTTGGAAAACTCAGGGTACCCCGTGGGGGTCATGCCTGCTGCCTGGCCCGGCGGGTCGCTGCCTGCCGGGGGAACGTCGCTCGTCCGACGGCCCTGCCTCGAATGACATCACCCAGGGGCCGTCTGTTGTTACGGTTCGCCATGGAACCTTGTCAGCCGATCGGTTTCGACCGGGCCGACGAAGGTATCCTACCTGCTGGGTCGAGTCGGGTCAAAGCAAAAACGCTTCCCCTGCATCGGCCCCTCAGATTCCTTGTCGCAGGCCGGGCGGAGAATTACAATAGGCTTCAGGATTAGAAGCCCTGGAGATGCCATGAAGACATTGTACCGAACGGACCGGGGGAGGAAATCGGCTGTGGGGTGGGGAGTCCTGCTGGCGGTGCTGCTGCTCGCGCCGGTCTGCCTGCACCAGCCCGCCGATGCCCAGCAGCCGGCCGGGAAGAAACTCGTCCTGCCGAAGAACTGGACATGTCCGCGCTGCGGAACGGTCAACCCGCTGACGACAAACAACGAGTGCAAGACGTGCGGTTTCAAGGTCAACCTCCAGATCGCCTGCCCGCACTGCCAGAAGCAGGTTTCGATCGGTCCGGCGACCTGTCCGCACTGCGGCGGGGCGCTGCCCCAGCCTCCGTCGGCGGCACAGGCGAAAGAGGGCCCGGGCGGATCGTCCGGCGGGGGGACCACCAACGCCGCCTGGACCTGCGACCGCTGCGGACACCGCAACCCGGCCGGTCAGGCGACCTGCCAGCGATGCGGCGCGACATCGCCTGCCTCGGCGGGCTCGTCACCGGCTCCCTCGGCCGAGCAGGAAAAGGACGTGGGTGAACTGGAAACGCTGGACGTCGACAGGCCGGCCGATTCTGCCGACCCCGCGCCCCGGGCGAAACCCCGAAAGGAACTCTCCCACCGCGACAAGCAGCGGATCAAGAAAATCGAGCGGTTCTACACTGACCTGTTCTCCCAGTACCTCAAGAGTCGCGACTGGTTCATCCGCGCGGTGGCGATCGTCGGGCTGGGCAAGCTCCTGACCGACGAAACGACGGAACTGCTGATCGACATCCTCGCCGAGGACCGCGACGGGCTGGTGCGAGTCTATGCCTGGGAGGCCCTGCACGCGCGGAACCCCGAGCTGACGGACAAGCAGCGCGAGGCGTGGGTCAGCCAGGGCGTCCGCACCGCGCTGATGCCCGACGGATTCCGCGGGGACCTGCGGGTCGGGCTGCTGCGGGCGATGACCCCCTACGGCCCCGACGCCTTCGGCGGACGGGCCCCCAAGGTCGTCATGAAATATCTCAACGAAACCGATCATCGCAATCCCAAGGACCACCGAACGCTCAAGGCGTTGCGGAAGCTCCTGGCCGCTTGGCGGGACCCGGACCTGACGGAGAAGATCGCCCGGAAGATGGCCACGGCGGGGATCGGCAACCGCGTTGAATACATTCTGGGCGGGCTGAACGGGCAAATCCAATCCATCGGGCGGGCCGATGCGGATCACGAGGTCAGCACGATGCAGTGGCGGCAAAAGCGCGCCGAATGGATGGACTGGCTGAAGGAGACTGACCTGAAGTCCCCCGAGGCGGGTTCGCTGCCGGCCTACACGGATCGGTCGCCCTACCTGCCCGCCGCTCGGGCGATTACCGACCCGGACGACCTGACCTGGCGAAAGGAACTCGAGCTGGACAAGTTGAAGGTCAACCAGTTCGACCTGGTCTTCGTGGTCGACAGCACCAGTTCGATGCTGCCGGTGATGCAATGGCTGGCTCGGGATCTCGGAAAGATTCTCTCGGCGATGAAGCGCTACGCCCGCGAGCCGCGGATCGGCGTGGTGTACTACCGGCACGAAATCCACAAGCCCCTGATGCGTCCCTGCTGTGAAGCCGCCGGGCCGGGCAAGAAGATTCGTTACGTCAAGCGAAAAGGCACGCGGACCGGCGGACCGGAAATGATCACGGTCCAGGCCAAGCCGGGCGAAAAAGTCTACGAAGCCGACAACTACCGCGTCAAAGCGTATCGCCTGACGGGCAAGATCCGCCTGCTGGCCAAGGCGATGGCGGCCGAGCAGGCCATTGGCGGGCACGACAACCCGCCCGGCTCGACGGTTCCCTCCCCGGGAGCGGTTCACGGCGGATTGCTGACGGCCATCCAGAAACAGCCCTGGACGAAAAGTTCGCTCTCGCGGAAGATCATCGTCCTGGTCGGCGACGCCCCGCCGACCGACGGCACCCTGCGGCATATCCAGGAACTCCTCGCAAAAGCGACCGAGGCCGGCCTGCGGATCAACGTCCTGAAGGTCGCTCTCCTGGGCGAGTACCTCAGCGAGGACCAGCTCCAGCGCGTCCCCTGGAGCCCGGCAATGAAGAAACTCTTCCAGGAATTCGACCAGATCGCCGTCTGGGGCAACGGCCAGAGCGTGCTGGGGCAGTTCCTGGGCAATCCTCCGCCGATCACGGGCCAGATCGCCCCGCCCCCCCGCGGGGACAATACGTACAAACAGGTCATCGGTCAGATCATTCGCTCGACCCTCCCCGAGGGCTACGGCGAGCGGGTCGACCCGCTGGTGGAGGTCCTGGCTGAGTATACCGACGCGGTCCCGCCGAAGCGTAGACGGTAAGCCCACTCCGTCGCATTTACGCCCCGGTCGCCACCGCGTCCTGTCGGGCCAAGGCGTCGCAGATTTTCCGGGGCATGTTGTCGAGGGAGACGACCTGCTCGGCGGCTCCGCGCTGGACGGCTTCCTTCGGCATGCCGTAGACCACGCAGGACGCCT
>CAYMAP010000195.1:0-5162 GCA_964388425.1 uncultured Planctomycetaceae bacterium | reverse complement strand
GCGTTGATGAATCGCCCTGATGTTCCGTTCCGTCGACTTTTGAGGGGCGCATCAAGTAAGATCGCTGTCGGCCGAACCACGACTATTCGATTGAAGCTGTTGAAGATGGGCGGAGGAATCTTGCGGTCGGCTCGCCGGGTTGTGATTCGTCTACCCAGTCCAGCGGGTATCCGCTGCAACGAACGTTTGGGATCATTCTCGGCCAATTGCAAACCTAGCGGACTCTCTTGCGCTGCCTTCGCCGGAGCCCCCCGACAGCACGATTCTCGCAGCGGGGCAAGGGGCCGTTCGCGCCGAAAAGCAGATTTCGCCAATATCGCCGCCCTTTCTACGCCGTTCCTATTCGTACAACACGCAAGACCGCTGCGTGAGATATCCCGGCTGGGTCCGTCGACGAAGGTATCCTCCCTGTGTATCGAACTGATCGTACACGAACACTGGGTTGACGTTGCCCACGTCACCGGTGAACGTCTTGGTCTGAGCAATCGACAGACCGAAGGCGAAACTACCGACTACGGCCAATACGCTATTCTGCCTTGAGATTGACCTGAAAACTCCAGTCTGTGTTCCTCAAGCGGATTGGTCGTGGGCGAAGTGTCGAAGGGGACAGCCCCGGCAGCGGGCGGTAGGTTTGCAGAAATGCTTGCCGACCATGACGAGTTGGGCGTGGTAGTCGTTGTACAGACTGACCCGGCCGGGCAGGCGGGACTGGCAGAGGTCGCGGACGGTTTCGTAGTCGGCGCGGCCGTCGATGAGGCCGTGTCTGAGGAAAATCCGCATCGTGTAGGCGTCGACGACGAAGGAGGGCTTGCCGGCGGCGTAGAGGATCATGCTATCGGCCGTCTCGCGCCCGATGCCGTGGACGCCCAGCAACTCCGGGCGGAGTTTTCTGATCGGCCGATCGAGGAATCCCGCGATGTCCTCGCCCCAGGCTGCACGGACGTGATCGACGAAGCTCCGCAGTCGACGCGCCTTGACGTTGAAATACCCCGCCGGACGAATCAGCCGGGCCAGTTCGTCGAGGTCCAGCGTCCCCAGGATCTTCAGGCTCAGCGCATCGGCCTGACGCAAAGTCTCCATCGCCCGCTCGACGTTGCCCCAGTTGGTGTTCTGTGTGAGGATCGCCCCGACGCAGATTTCCAGCTTGCCCTCAGACGTTTTCGCGCCAGCCCGACTGGGCCACCAGTGTTGAGGCCCGAAGTGCCCCCGCATCGCACGATACAGGGCAAGCAATCGGTCCGCGATGGACGGCACGGCCTTCTCTCGCGTTACGGCGCGACCGGCTTGCCGCCGTCGGCCCGACTGGCGTTGCCGGCCTCGAGGATGCGGATGACCTCGATGGTTTCTTCGACGGGAATGTCGCTCTTGCCGGCTGGCAGGGTACGCATGATCGCCTCCAGCAGAGGGACGTAGCCCGGGCGGGGCCCGGCATAGGGTTCGACGTACCTCGGCCCCTCCTTGCCGTGCAGCAGGGCCGTGAACGCGCCGTGGCTGTTGCGGTTGCCGCGGACCGTCGCGATGCGCCCGTCGTCGTACTCGGCCGTCAGGAGATCGGCGTCGTCGGTAGCCACGTCCCGGACGGTCTTGCAGCCCGTGCCCATGGCCGCAACGAGCATCTCGACCGTGTGGATGCCGTACCAGTGCAGCGGAGGCATGGGGGGCTGGAACTGCATGGGCCCGGCCAGGTCAATGCCCGCCAGCCCCTGCTGCGAGACCTCCTTGAGGGCCTCGGCGAAGGGATCGGCGTAGCGGAGCGACGAACAGCTCATCAGTGCCACGCCGTTCTTGTCCGCAAGGTCCGCCATCGCACGGGCGTCGGCGAGGGTAACGCTGAAGGGCTTGTCGATGAAGTGCGGTTTGCCGGTCGGGGCCGTCGCCTCGAACAGCTCCCGGTGGACCCGCCCGTCGCAGGCGGTGATGAAGACCATATCGACCGCCTCGGCCACCGCCAGGGGCGAGTCCTTGATCTCCACGCCGAAGTCATGTTTCAGGTCGTTCGTGAACCCTTCGACGCGGGAGATGCTGATTTCCATGTCCTCCGAACCGCCCGGAAAGCCCGCGACGATCTTTCCGCCAGGGACGTGGTGCTCGTTGGATGGGTCATTGAGGATTTTCGCGAAGGCGATGACGTGGGAGGTGTCCAGCCCGATCAGGCCGATGGCTTTCGTGTCACTCATGGTGCAGGGCTCCTTGGCTAGCAGAAATGATGAACGGTCATACGGCAGCAGTATACATCACGCCGCGCAGGATGCCAGAGCCGACAGCGAGAAAATCCCGACCGACTCCCTTCAACCGCATGGCTGCAAGCATCCCCCCAGCAGCTTAGCGTCTCTTCAGGCCGCATCGGCCGAGGCGGGCATACCACGTGTTCATACAGGTTTTAGGTACGGCTGGATGTCCGATTCCGCGGGGTGATTGCAGAAACCAAGTGCCGAGGACTCCCCGCCTACATCTTCCGGCTGCGTTCGAGGACGTCCTTGAGGTTGTCGCAGACGCCCTCGACCTGCTTTTCCTTCAGGTCGAGGATGTCCCGCAGGGCCTCGCCGATGGCGGGGATGTATCGCTCGATGTAGCTGCGTTTCTTCAGTTCCTGCCGGATGCGATGGGCCTTTCGGATGTGGCTGCCCAGCCGGCGCCCGCACTCCTGCAGGGCCAGGCGGAGTTCCTTGAGGATTTCCGGGTAGCCTGCGACGGCCTCCTTGCTCTCGGAGGTAAACGGCACCCAGACACTGCCCATGTGGACAACGATGACCAGGTCCCCGCCGGGCAGCGCGCCGCGTCCCTGCTGCAGCCCGTAGGACCGCCAGTTCATGCCGACGACGGCCTTGGTGATCGCGCAGGCGCCCTGCTGGTATTGCAGCGGGACGCGGTTGGCGAACCGCATGAGCCTGGCCAGCGACTGGTCCTCGCCGTTGTCGTCCCCGGCGAGTTCGGCCTCGACTTCTTCCTCGATGCGTTCGGCCTTTTCCTCGCGCGTCTCCGGCTTGCCGTAGGCCAGGGAGGCCTCGATGACGAACGGGTTGCCGCGGTACACCGCCGGGCGGCGTGTCACAGCCGTGTAGAAGTCCGCACCGACGACGTGCTGGAGTCCCTTGATGAGCTGCTCCTCGCCGATCGGGACGATGCAGTTCGTGCTGGGCGTGAGGATTTTGACTTCCTGGATGGCCTGATACAGGGCCTTGACCATCTCCGCGGTCACGCGAGAGGGATAGGTCTTCGGCGTGAGGGTCTCACCGGCCAGAGCGTCCTTCTTCGCGGCGTGCGTGATAATGTCCTGGGCGACCTTCGCCGAGATGCGTGAGAACTCGCTGGTGAAGAACTGCTGCAGCGAGCGGGCCTTGGTGTCCTGGATCATTTTGATGAGCACGCCGAGCTCGACGCCGTGGGGGTGGGGTTTGATTTCCTTCGGGATGGCGGGCAGTTCCTGGATGGCGGCGGGGTATTCCTCGGTCCGCCCGTCGGGGCTGTGGTAGGTGAACGCGACGTGGGGATTGGCGATGGCGGTCTGTTCGAGGTAGCCGTCGACGCTCTGCTTGCCCTTCTGGTAGCGGGCTTCGAGTTCGATGGCGACTTCCGTGCCGTGCTCGGCTTCCCACTCGACGACCTCGTCGCGGATGATGTCCGGGCGATTTTTTTGCGTGTCGATCTTCAGTTCGTAGTGGTGGGCGCTGGAGCGTTTGGAGGTGCGCGAGGTGACGACGACGGGTCGGCCGGTCGTCAGCAGGCCGTACATCCCCGCGGCACTGATGCCGATGCCCTGCTGGCCCCGGCTCATGCGGAGACGGTGGAATTTGCTGCCGTACAGCAGCTTGCCGAAAATGTTGGGAATCTGCTGCTTGACGATGCCCGGCCCGTTGTCGCCGACGGTGACGCGGAAGTGCGTCTCGTCGAGCTGTTCGATCCGGACGGTGATTTTCGGGAGGATGCCCGCCTCCTCGCAGGCGTCGAGAGCGTTGTCGACGGCCTCTTTGACGGTCGTCAGCAGCGCCTTACGCGGGTTGTCGAAGCCCAGCAGATGGCGGTTCTTGGCGAAAAACTCGCTGACGGAGATGTTCCGCTGGGTTTTCGCCATCGCCTCGGCGCTGGCGTAGCGGGGCGGCGTGCGGGGCCGTTTGCCCTTGCCCGCCGGGACGGGCCGCTTGGTCGGCTCCAGCTCGGGCGGAGTCTCGGCGGAGGGCTGATCGTTGACGGCATCGAACAGGGTCGGCTCGTCTGGTGTGTCGGCCTTGCGCGACGAGGCCTTTTTCGCACGCTTGGTAGACTTCGAGGGTGCGGATCGCTTTTTTCCGAAGGTCGACTTCTTCTTCGCCGTCTTTGCGGAGGATTTCGCCTTCGTCGAACCGCCGGACTTGCGGGACGTCTTCGCCTTGGCGGACTTCGACTTCGGTACCCCCGAACCCGTCGATGCCTTCTCGCGGGGCGCCTTTTTGCGGGAGCTGGATTTCGTGTTTCGCCTGGCCATCCGTGGTCCTCGTTACGGGTCGTGTCGCGTTTCGCGCGCGGGGTGATGGTAGACGATCAAGCGCCCGGGCGTCAAGGAGGATACGGCCACCGCAGGCCCCAGCTCAGTGGTGCGGTTTCGACCTGCCCGGGGCGTTTTGAACGTGACGACCGACCCCGACGGCGGTATGCTTCGAAGGCATGGTTCACCCCGCGGAGGACATCTTTCGACACGCCGCCGAGTTGCATCGGACCGATCCCCGTCGCGAGGGCAACGTCGTCCACCTTCCGCCGGAAAAGCGGCTCCTCGTCGCCGGAGACCTGCATGGCCATCGGCGGAACCTCGCCCGGCTGCTGGGCGAACAGTCCGCCAACGGGGGCATCCTCATCCTCCAGGAGATCATCCACGGCCCGGTCGACCCAGCCTCCAACACCGACCGCAGCGTCGAAGTCATGCTCCGAGCCGCCCGTGCCACGGTCAACGCCCCCGACACCCTCGTCCACCTCATGGGCAACCACAACGTCGCCCAGATCACCGGCAATGAAATCGCCAAGTCCGGGCGGGGTATTCTCGCGGACTTCACCGCCGGCGTCGCCCACTGCTTCCCCGACCACACCGAAGCCATCCTCTCCGCGGTCGAGGAATTCTGCCGTTCCCTCCCGCTCGCCGCCCGAACCGACAGCGGGGTTTTTCTCGCCCATTCCCTGCCTGCTCCCAAGCG
>CAYMAP010000194.1:0-5220 GCA_964388425.1 uncultured Planctomycetaceae bacterium | reverse complement strand
CCCGTCGACACCACCGTCTATTGACGCTTCCCTCAGAACTGCCAAGAACACGCTGAGAGGACCGTTTTGGGGATGTCACTCTATTCGTTGCGTTGACGAATCGCCCTGATGTTCCGTTCCGTCGACTTTTGAGGGGCGCGTCTTCAATCCGAAATCCGAAATTCCTCTTTCCCTCCGTCGACCGATGGGTATAGTATAGCCCTCGTTGTCGGAACCTTAGGGAGAAGGAACCATGAAGCGAACCTTTCTGCTGCTGTCGACGGCTGCGGTCCTGCTGACCGGCTGCGAATCCTCGAAGATCGTCCAGTCCGGGACGGCCCCGCGGAACCGGATCACCATGGAACTCGTCGGGACCGGCGAGGAACTCCTCGAGCGCCGGAAGATCGACGCCCACCGCGTCAGCAAAGCCTCCGACGGCGTGGCCATCGACGCCTGGGCCATCACCCACCGCACCGGCGAGGCCTCGCGCGGCACGGTCGTCGTCCTCCACGGCGAGGACCAGTCCAAGGCCAATTACATCGGTGTCGGAACGAACCTCGCCCAAATGGGCTACGACGTTGTCCTCGTCGATCTCCGCATGCACGGGCGGTCCGGCGGAAACTACATCACCTGCGGAGCGAAAGAAAAACAGGACGTCCGGCAGGTGCTCAAAGCCTTCGTCAAGGACGGCGTGGTCGCGCCCAAACCGATTTACGTCTTCGGCGTGACCTTCGGCGGCGCGACGGCCATCCAGTTCGCAGCCATCGAACCCGCCGTCGCCGGCGTCGTCGCCATCGCCCCCTGGAAGGACACCGTCAGCAAGGCCCGGCGGGACATGGGACAGCTCGCCAGCCAGGACGAACTTGAAACCCAACTCGACGAGGCCGGCAGAATCGCAGACTTCGACCCCTACAAAACCTCCGCTGTCCTCGCAGCCGCCAAAGTCCAATGCCCCGTCTATCTGATCCACGGCATGCTGGACCTCGTCGTCCCCATCGCCGACAGCCGGGACCTCTACAACGCCCTGCCCGGGCCGAAAAAACTCAAAATCATCTCACCCGGCCCGGAACAGATGGCCGTCGGCATCGGCTGGGAGTCCTGGGTCCCCGAGCAGATCGACCTTGTCGCCACAGGTAAGCTCGACTTCGATACCGCCCAGAGCACAACCGAAGAACAACCCGCGACCGATGCCGACCATTCCGATGGTTCCGGCGAAACCGCCGAGCCGACCGGTTCCTGAAACCTGCCCGTACACCGTAGCATGGCCGTCTTGCCCACGCGTAGCAACCCAGTGGCATGGGCATCTTGCCCATGTGAGTAGCATGGCCGTCTCGGCCATGAGGTACTCTTTGCCGAAAGCAGGCCAACCATGCCCCGGCAAGACACAACCAAGACGCCCGGGCCGCAAAGGATTTGGCTTTTTCTGAAAAGTCCATTGTGTGTGTGTGTAGCACAGCCGCCCTCGGCGGTGAATTTGCTTGATGCGCCCCTCAAACGTCGACGGAACGGAACATCAGGGCGATTCGTCAACGCAACGAATAGAGTGACATCCCCAAAACGGTCCTCCCAGTGTGTTCTTGGCAGTTCTGAGGGAGGCGTCTTGCTTGGGAGACAGTCCCAAAACAGGAAAGAATCTCAGCCGGGGCGGTTCGACTAGCCCACCGCTGAACGGCTGAGCCACACGTTTCGGACAAAGCCTAGCCAGAGATTACCCAACCGACCTCAGAAAGGACCACCGCCGTCATGCGTACCTGTCGACATCTTCTTGTACTGCTGCTCCTGCCCGCCCTGGCCGGCTGCGGGACGGACTATCACGCCCGCCGGCTCATCACTCACAACGACCTCAACGACCGTTTCAAGGAACAGGTCAAAACCGGCGGGACCGAGGCCCTGCTGGAAAAAGGCACCCTCGCAGGTCATCGCCGCGTCCCCGTCGCCGACGACGTCGAACTGGACGTCTGGCTTCTGAAGGCTGACTCCGACGAACCGCTCGGGACCGTCCTGCTCGCCCACGGCCTGTCGGAATCGAAGGTCGACCTGCTGGGCTTGGCCGAAACACTCGCCGCCGCCGGATTCGACGTCGTCCTGCCCGACCTCCGCGCGCACGGCTACAGCGGCGGAGAATACCTCACCTGGGGCGCGAAGGAATCGGCCGACCTCAAAGCCCTCGCCGACGCCCTGCTCGCCGAGAACACCCTCCGCCCGCCGATCCTCGCCGTCGGGTTCTCCATGGGCGCCGCCACCGCCCTCCGCTACGCCGCCTCCGACCCCCGCGTCCGAGGCGTCCTCGCCGTGGCAAGCTACACCGACGCGCCCTCCGTCGCCCGCTGGCTGACGCCCCTGATCGACGACGAGCAGTACGAACAGGCCTGGCAACGCGCCGGAGAACTCGCCCACTTCGATCCGCGACAAACCTCCGCCCTCGCCGCCGTCGGAAACCTCCGCTGCCCCGTCGTCATCGTCCACGGCCTGCTGGACAAGGTAGTCCCCTACGAACAGGCCGTCACCCTCCACCACGCCGCCCACGAACCCAAACAGCTCCTGCCCGTCAAGTACGCCGGACACGACCTTTTGGCCACGCACCGGGGCCTGCTCGTCGAACAGATCGTCACGATCGCCGGATGGCGCCGTCCCGACAAACCTCCCGCCGAGACCGGCACGTCAGACCCCCCCGACGACGCTCCGCCAGCCCCTGACGAAATCACCACCATCGACCCCGTCGATCCGCCTTCCACCCAGCCACGGCCGGCCGATCTTGAACCCGCCGTCACCGAACCCAGCGACGCGAAATCGGACGACGGCCACCTTGCCGAGATCGAAACCGTCACCGTCCAGCCGGCCTACAGGCAACCCTCCACGCGGCCGGCTTCACAACCGGCCACCCAACCGTCGCCCGAAGAACTCCGCAGACATCTTCCCCCCTGGATGCAGCCGGGCTAGCCTCTGCTTCAAATGCGGCTTGGGCGTGATAGGAGCGCAGGAGCCATGCTCGCAACTGCCCTCCGCCTTGCGTCTGCCCTCCCGGGTGGATACGATGCGCGTTTCAACGAAACGCAAGGAGACCGCATGACCGACCCGGGCCAGACCGCACCGACACCGCCCGCCCAGGCGGAAACCGTCGTCATCCTGGACTTCGGCTCGCAGTACGCCCAGCTCATCGCCCGCCGCGTACGCGAGAAGAACGTCTACAGCCTGCTGGCCCGGCCGGACGTGACGCTCGATGAACTCCGCGCGGTCAACCCCAAGGGGCTAATCTTCACAGGCGGACCGGCCAGCGTCTACCAGGACAGCGCCCCCCGCTGCCGAGAGGACATCTTCGACCTAGGCGTACCGGTCCTGGGCATCTGCTACGGCATGCAGATCGCCTGCCGGCTCCTCGGCGCGGACATCCACCCGGCGACCTCCCGCGAGTTCGGCCGGGCGAAACTCACCGTCAGCGAACCCGATCCCCTCCTCCGGCGCATTCCGGACGAGACGACCGTCTGGATGAGCCACGGCGACCAGGTCCGCGACCTGCCCGAGGACTTCCAGGCCCTCGCGGCGACGCCCACCTGCCCCGTCGCCGCCGTCCGCCACACGACCCGCCCGTTCTACGGCGTGCAGTTCCACCCGGAAGTCACCCACACCCCGCACGGCAGCGAACTGTTCGAGAACTTCCTCTACGACATCTGCGGCTGCTCGGGCCTCTGGAAAATGTCCTCCTTCATTGAGTCCGTTATCACCGATGTCCGCGACCGCGTGGGCCCGGACGAGCGGGTCCTCTGCGGATTGTCCGGAGGGGTCGACTCCTCCGTCGTCGCCGCCCTGCTGCACAAAGCAATCGGCGACCGGCTGGCCTGCATCTTCGTCGACAACGGGCTATTGAGGCTCAACGAAGTCGAACTCGTCGAATCGACCTTCCGCGACCATTTCAAAATCGACCTCACGACCGTCCCCGCCGCGGACGACTTTCTCGACCGGCTCGCCGGCGTGACCGACCCGCAGGAAAAACGCCGCCTCATCGGACACACCTTCATCGACGCCTTCAAACAGGCCGCCGAAGCCGTCCCCAACGCACGCTTCCTCGCCCAGGGCACGCTGTACCCCGACGTGGTGGAGTCCGGCCAATCGCTCGCCGGAGAGGCCGCCAACATCAAACTCCACCACAACGTCGGCGGGCTGCCCGAGGAACTGGGCTTCGAGCTGATCGAGCCGCTCCGCGACCTGCTGAAAGACGAGGTCCGCCGCGTCGGCGAACTGCTGGGCTTGCCCGAGTCGATCGTCTGGCGGCACCCGTTCCCCGGCCCGGGCCTGGCCGTGCGGTGCATCGGCGAGGTCACGCGCGACCGACTCGACATCCTCCGCCGGGCCGACAATATCGTCATCGAGGAAATCACCGCCGCCGGTCTCTACCGCAAGACCGCCCAGACCTTCGCCGCCCTCCTGCCCGTCCAGTCCGTCGGCGTCATGGGCGACGGGCGGACGTACGAACACGTCATCGCCGTTCGCAGCGTCGACACCTCCGACTTCATGACCGCCGACTGGTCCCGTATCCCCCACGACGTCCTCGCCACCCTCTCCAGCCGAATCATCAACGAAGTTCGTGGCGTCAACCGCGTGGTCTACGACATCTCCTCCAAACCCCCCGCCACCATCGAGTGGGAGTGACGCCATGCCCGTGGAATATCTCGAAACGCCCCTGCCCGCCGAGACCTGTGCCCAGCGTCTCGGCGCCGCCCTGGCCGACGCCGCGGAGAAAACGCCCGGCCTGGAGTACCGCCAGCACGCCGAGGGCAGCGATCTGCTGCTCGCCGCCGATCTTACCGGCCGGGCGAAGATGACCGTCACGATCCGGCCCGGGCGGACCGGATGCCTGCTGCGCGTCGAGATGGTTTTCGGCCGGGTGGCTCGATGGGTTCTTGTGGCCGCTGCGGTCCTGAGCCTGATCGTCCTGCCACTGGTGGGCTACCTTCTGCCTCAGCCGATCTGGCCAGGCACGCCGAACGTGCTGGTGTTTGGCTTGTTTGGCGTACTCATCGCCGTTGCCGATGTCGTAGTCCTGGCAATGATTTTTCAGCGGGCTATCCGTTCGGCCGTCGGGAAAATCGCCGACCAGCTCCAGGCCGAACGCCTCACAGGTACCCGTCGGCTTGACGTGGCCGAGACCTTCCGAGGGCCATAAAGGGGAGGACAGGCTACTCTTTTTGCTTGACGCCTCCCTCAGAACTGCCAAGAACACGCTGGGAGGACCGTTTTGGGGAT
>CAYMAP010000193.1:0-5263 GCA_964388425.1 uncultured Planctomycetaceae bacterium | reverse complement strand
AAATCCTACGCGATACCCGAATTTGAATTTTTCAAAGTACCCTAGAGTTACGTCCTCGAAATGGTCCTACAACCTCGTTCTTGGCAGTTCTGAGGGAGGCGTCATTCAGGCTCTGAGTTCCGTGAGGCCGTTACTTTTTTCCCCGCGCCCGCTGCTCTGCGAAGAAGCTCCTGAGCAGTTGCCCGCAGTCCTCGGCCCGGATGCCGGGGACGATGCGGACGCGGTGGTTGAGGCGGTCGTCGTCGCAAAGGCGGTAGAGGGAACGGACTGCGCCGGCCTTGGGGTCCTCGGCGCCGTAGACCAGCGTCTCGATCCTTGCCAGCACGATCGCGCCGGCGCACATGCAGCAGGGTTCGAGCGTGACGGCCAGCGTACAGCCCGCCAGTCGCCAGTCGCCCCGTCGGCGGGCAGCGTTGCGGAGGACGAGCATTTCCGCGTGGGCGGTCGGGTCCCCGTCGACGTGCCTCCGGTTGTGGTCGGCGGCCAGTAGTTCTCCGTCCGGCCCGGCCAGGGCGGCGCCGATGGGGATTTCCTCGAGGGCCCGGGCTGCCCGCGCCCGCTGCAGCGCGATGTCCATGAGTTCCCCGTGCGTCATGCGATGTCGATCTCCGCGCGGATGCGTTCGGCGGTCCGTTCGGGCGGTTCCTTGGGTTCGAGGTCAAACCACCGCACGCCCGCGAACCTCCGCTGCCAGGTCCGCTGCTTTTTGGCCAGTCGGCGCGTATGGATCTTGATTTCCTCGATGGCCTCCTCCAGCGGGACCTGGCCGTGGAAGTGTTCGATCAGTTCGGCGTAGCCGACCGCCTGGGCGGCCTGATCGCTCAGGCCGGCCGGCTCGTCCAGCAGGTCGCGGACTTCCTCGACCAGGCCGGCTTCGACCATCCCTTTGACGCGGGCGTTGATCCGGCGGCTCTGGTCGTCCCGCTCCCGCCGAAGCCCGATCAGGACGAGGTCGTGTCGGCCCCTCGGGGAGTCCCATTGCTGCTGGAGGTCGCTGATGGGTCGGCCGGTGGCGTGGTAGACCTCCAGGGCGCGGACGATCCGGCGGGCGTCGTTGGGGTGGATTCGCCCGGCCGCTGCGGGATCGAGGCGCGTCAACTCCGCGTGCAACTCGGCCGACCCGTCGCGGTGGACCTTCTGCTGGAGATCGGCGCGGAGCGCCTCGTCCTTGCCGGGGCCTTCGAAGAGTCCCTCGGCGAGTGCTTTGAGGTACAGGCTCGTCCCCCCGACCGCCAGGGGGACCGCCCCGGCGGCGCGGGTTTCTTCGACGGCCCGATCGGCCAGTTCGACGTACCGCGCGACGCTGAAGCTCTCGGACGGTTCGACGACGTCGACGGCGTGGTGGGGAATCTCCGCACGGACCGCAGCGGACGGCTTGGCCGTCCCGATGTCCATCCGCCGGTAGACCTTCATCGAATCGACGCTCAGAATCCGCCCCCCGACCGCCCGCGCCAACGACCGCCCGACCGAACCCTTTCCGCAGCCGGTACAGCCCAGGATGACGTACACGCGATGCATAGTCGGATTGTAGGCCCCCCGTCGCGCAGCCGCAACGGCTCCCGGACATGTTCCACCGGGTTGCATCGCAGGACGATTGGCGGGATAATGCATCGGCTCCAACGACAGGGAGGTGGCCCATGGCTGGGACGCTGGGCTGCATCGCCGGCGAGGAAATCTATTGGCAGTGGGATGCGGGACGGTTGCCCGGCGAGGCCCTGGGCCCGCGGGACACGCCGTTCGGCCCCAGCGGGGATCTGTTCCGGATCGAGACGTCCGGGTCGCCGATCCTGCTGCTGCCCCGTCACGGCGGGGGAATGGATCGTCCCGCGCCGTGCCTCGTCAACGACCGCGCGAACGTCTACGCCCTCAAGGACGCCGGGGTTGACCACATCCTGGGCTGGGGACCGGGCGGGGCGATCACGCACAACATCGCCGTCGGAGACCTGGTGGTCCTGGGCGATCTGATGGACCAGACGACGCGCCGCGAGCCGACTTTTTTTAAGGACAATCCGCTGGGCATGCTCAGGCAGTTCCCGGTCTTCTGCTCGACGCTGCGAAACCTGGTGGTGGACATCCTCCAGGAGATGAGGCTGGTGCACCACGCCACGGGTGTCGCGGCCGTGCGGGAGGGCCCCCGCATGGACACGCCGGCGGAAATCCGCATGCTCTCGACGCTCGGGGCCGAAGTGGTAACGCGGACGTTCGTGCCGGAACTGTTCCTCGCCCGTGAACTGGAGATGGGCTACGTCGCGGTCTGTTACGTCACGCACTACGCCGAGACCGGCAGCCGACACCGCCCGTTCGCTCCGGGGGGGTTGTTCGGCCCGGTCAACCAGGAGACCGAAGCCGACCGCCTCGATGCCGTCGTCGGCACGCTGGGGCGCATCGCAACCCAGCTCGCCGAGGCCATCGACAGGACCGACCTCTCCCTGTGTCCCTGTTGTTCCAGTCAGCGTCACCACGTCGCGGAGCACAACCTGCCGGCCGACTGGCGGGCGTGGTTCGAGCACCGGTAGCCGCTTCGGCCCCAGCGCCAGAGGGCGGGGTCAGGGAACGACGACGGTGTCCTGCTCGATGATGACCTCGCGTCGTGGGGCGGGTTCGTCGGACGGAGGCGGAACGGCCGCGCCGGGTTCGTCGCTTTCGGGCCAGTCGCCCTCGCGCCACTTGCTGTCCGGATGCGGGTCCTGCCGGACCGAGTCGGACCAGGCCTTGTCGATGACCTGCCCCCCGCCGTCGAATTTGATCGCCGCGGAGTAGTGTTCGTCCCAATCGACGAACCGCCAGAGGTCGTCCCAGCGTGCTTCGGGCTCGCCGAGGATTTTCTCGACCTCCATTTTGTACATGCCGTTCTGGATCATGGTGAAGCGTTTGTAGGTGAATTTCTTTTTCTCGCAGCCGACGGTCATGCCGACGAGGACCATCAGGCCCAGGAACAGAAGGGTCGCGCGTTTCATGTGTCTTTCTCCTTTCCCCGGAGGGTTCTAGGATGGGATTGTACGCCGTTCGTGGTGAGAGAGACAAGCGGCAAGTGCGAAGGTGAGGGAAAAAGTGCCGTGGCGTCACTCGCCGACGATGAGTTCGCGTTCGGCGTTGAGTCGGGGGGTGAATCGTGAGGCGAAGGTGGCCACGAGGAGAAAGCGTCGGCCGGGGGGCATGGAGGGATTGCCGCCGAGTTTGAATTCGTAGCTCCGTGTGTGCCGGTCCCAGTGGAGGACGTTCTGCTCGGGCTCGGAGACGTCGATTTCCCACTGGGCGACCAGCGAGCCGCGTCGCGTGGGGTGGTGGGGTCTGAAGCGGTGCAGGGCGAAGCGGAACTGTCCGAAGGCCTTGGTCGCGTCGCCGTAGGCGTCCTTGGCCTGGACGCGTGCGTGGATGCCTGCGTCGCCGGTGTCGAACCGCCCGGTCTGGGTGAAGGGGTGGATGTCGATGGACCTCGGCAGGAGGAGGTCGATGGGGGCGGGGACGGTTTCGAAGGGGTCGGGGTCGTAGCCCTTGCTGACGGCGTCGAGGTCGACGCAGCCGGGAGCCGACAGCAGGATCAGCAGGCAGCAGATCGGCCAGGGTTGTCGAAACACGCCGGTCTCCGGAAAAGCATGTCGTGGCAATGCGTTGCGTGGGAACGTCGTGGAGTATACGCTCCCCGCCTCGCACCGGTCAAGGGCCGGCGGGGTTTACTCGCCTCCGTTGTCGGCGGTGGTGAAGATTTCGTCGAGTCGGCCGAGGAAGTCGGCGGCGTCGGACTGACGGATCGAGAGTTCGTGATGGGGAGTCCGGACCTGCCGGGCGTGCCCGGCTGCGTAGCCGATGGTGACGACCTTCCCGTCGTGGTTCGTGCGCACCGGAGCCCAGGTCATCAGGCTGTTGGCGTCCAGGACCAGAGCGGCGGCGGGTCGGCCTTCGGGATTGAGTCCGAGATCGCTGAGGCGAACGGAGGGGTCGGCGTCCTGGCGGGCGTCGAGTTGGCGGTAGTAGTAGGAGCAGAAGGCGTCCTCGGGTCGTCGTTCGGTGATTTTGGGGATTTCCGTCTTCGGGCCTGTCGAATCGTCGGAGGGGCAGAAGAAGGCTTCGGGGGCCTGGAGGTGTTTTTCCAGCAGGGCTCCGTGGGCGTTGAACTGTTTTGTGCTGATCCAGATCTGGTTGCTGGCGATGCTGCCGAAGGGCAGGCCCAGCCCGGGCATGGGGTCGGTCGGCCCGATGGGAAGTCGGTCGTTGTACTCGGCGGCGTAGAGTTGGACGGCTCGGATTTGCCCGCCGACGCGGGTCATGCAGGTAGTCCGCTCGGCGAGGTCCTTGGCGCGGGCGAGGCTGGGCAGGAGGATGCCGACCAGCAGGGCGATGATCGCGATGACGACCAGCAGTTCGATGAGGCTGAAACCATTTCGGATTGTGGACTCTGCTTTGCCCCGCGTAGCGTGCTTCGCAGAGCAGGGTTGCGAATTTCGGATTGAAACAGCACGGAGAGCGTTGCGGCGAATCGTGGGCGAGTTATGAGTGATGAGTTCGGAGTGATGAATGAGCGGAGCCACAACGTTGTGGAGTATGGACTGCGCCCCTGCGGGCGTCCGCGGGGAGGGGTTGTGGATAGAAGGAGAACAGAGTGGCGGGCCGCTTTGAGGAACGGACGATCGTGATGGGGCGCGTGCGATCATGGGGGGGATTGTAGCGAAGTGCGCCGTTGGGACACAACGGGAAACCGCAGCGGCAAGGCGTTCGGTGTTTGGTTTCCAGGGGTCGTGCGATGGCGACGGCGGCGATGATGTGCAGCAGGGCGGCTTGCTGGCCCTCGGGGACGGTGGCGGCCGGGATGCCCGCAGACCGACCCTCCGGGCGGGTCAGACTCCCGACTGGACGAGGAATGTATCGTCCGGGGTGGCATTCTGCGGCATCAGGATAGGACTTGTCAACGTACCGACTGAACGAATCCGAACCAACCCACTGGCCCCCCGGCCTGACGCCTCCGCGAAGAAAAAAGGCCCGCTCGCTGCCCCGGGCGTTTCCGCCCGGTCCGGCGAACCGGCCTTGTTCCTGTCCCTCAGTAAGGTTACCGTTCCTCTTTGTCTCTCTGAGGCCCGCGCGGGGCCGTCGGCAAAGGGCGATACAAAATACTCCCACTCCACAGGAGATACTAGCAGGAGGGGGGTGTTTTGTCAAGCAGAATTATGGGCACCTTGAAACAATGACGCACCCCTCAAAAGTTCTCGTGTACGAAACATCAGAGCGGTTCGTCAACGAAAACAATCGAGTTACGCCCCCCAAAGGG
>CAYMAP010000192.1:0-5270 GCA_964388425.1 uncultured Planctomycetaceae bacterium | reverse complement strand
AAGAGGCGAATATTTTTTTCTTTGCTTTCCGTTTTCTCCGGTCGATTATTATGAGACAGAGATCCGAAGAACTCATTTTCTGGGAATGAGAATCGGCCGGTCAGGAAAGGCTGTCCATGTCACCGCTGGACGACGACACGGAAGACCTGTTCGAGGGTCGGGGCGACGAGATGGTCCCGGCGTTGTATGCCCGTTCGCTGGACGAAGCGGAAGAATTCCAGCAGTTGCTGGAGGACCACGGCATCGAGGCGGTGGTCGGGACGGAGGACGAGCCTTCGGACGCTTCCGGACGGATGGGCCGGGGCGTGCCGGTGCTCGTGCCCGACGCCCTGCTGGACGAGGCGAGCGAAATCATTGCCGACCACGACGATACGGACGAATTCGAAGAGGACGACGAACTCCTCGACGAGGAGGACGAGGAAGATGAAGAATTCACGGAACTGGACGAAGAACCCGACCCCGAGGTGTTCCTCGAGGAGAAGGACAAAGACCCATTCGAGGACGAAGACGACGTACCGTGATGTCCAGATTTCCCCGCCCAGTGCGGTGGTCGGATGGAACACAATTCATGAGCAGTGAGAACTATTCGTGTGAACATCGCCGGGAAGGTCAGGACCGTAGACAGAGCCGCGCAGACCGTCGAAGCGGGCTGGACCGCCGGCGAGGACCGGGCCGGCGACGCAGCGACGCCCGGCGGATGGCTGAGGAAGGCGAGATGACCGACGAGCAGTTCGCGTTCCTCCAGGCGATCGAGGAGTACAAGACCGTCAACCACAGGCCCTTTCCGACGTGGACGGAAATCCTGGATGTCGTCCACGCATTGGGGTATCGTAAAGTGGCCGATCCCAGCGATATCCGGGAAACCGAAGGCAACTGACAGCGAGACCGCAACGACCATGCCTATTCTCGGCAGCGAACAACTTCAGGAGGCCCTGCGCATTGGCACGATCGTGCTGCCGGTCACGCTGTATTTTCTGCTGCTGGGGCTGCTGAATTCCCGCCGTCGCCCGCAGCTTCTATCGGCCCGTCAGGACGCAGCCCTGCTGATCGTGGCCCTGCTGCCGGTGACGTTCGTGCCGCTTTCGGCGATGGTCGGTGGGTCCCTGTGGGTCCTGGCCGGCTGCCTGGCCCTGGCGGCGGGGGGGGTCGCCTTTCTCGCGCCGGTCGGCAGCGCGTGGGTCGTCTACAATCTCTCGACGGAACAAGGCGAACGACTGGTCCGGCAGGCCCTGGAAGACCTCGCCGGAGACGTCCTCGCCGTACCGGCCGGCCTGGAAGCGCCCGGGCTGGGACTGCGCGTGGAAATCGGCGGGTTCTGGCTCCTTCGAAACGTCTCCATCCGTCTGATCGGCGGAACAGGCGACCAGGCCCGGCAATTCGAGCAGGGCCTCGCCGACCGCCTGCAAAGGATCCACACCGACCCCCACCCCATGGCCGTGGCTCTGCTGCTGGTGGCGACCGTCATGCTCGTTGCGCCCCTGACCCTCCTGGTCCACCAGGTGCCGGAAATCGTCCGCCTCCTCGGCGATCTGCTGGGGTAAGGCAGAGCGACAGGGGGCGGGGAACAGAACGGATTGTAACGATCGCGAAGCCGGCAGTGGCGGTCCGTGGACTCCGTTTGTTTCAGCCGAGTTTCTGCCGCGTTCGATCAGGCTTCCCGTCCATTGACCTTTTCGCTTCCCGCTTTCGAAAGACCGCCTGGACGTCCGCGTCGTTGCAGAGGAAATAGCCCGCTGCCAGCAGATACCACGTTTTCGGACTCAGCCAGAATCCCGGGTCCGGCCTGCGGTCGAAAAGACTCTCCAGTGTCCCGTCGGCCCGGCCCATGACGTGGTGCATCAACGGCAGGGACAGCAGGGGCATGTTGGTGTAGGGTGTGGTCAAGACGTTCTCCAGCGACCAGCCGACCTCCCGGGCGGAGGCTTCCAGAGCGGTGCGGGAGAAGATGTGCCGATGAAACGGCTGATGGAGCGGGTGGACAAATCGCTCCGGGTCGTCGAGATCGATCCCGTCGGCGCAGGGGGTTCCGACCAGGGCGACTCCCCCGGGCTGGAGGACGTCGTCGAGTTGTCGAAACACCTCGCGGGGGTCTTCGTCGTGTTCGACGACGTCCTGGGCGAGGACGGCGCGAAAGGACCTTGCCAGGACGCGCCGGTCGGCGTGGCGGGTTGCGTAGGGGTCGTAGCCTTCAGCCCGGTACCCGTGGGCGCGGAGGAAGTCGACCAGCAGCCCGCTTCCGCAGCCGAAGTCCAGCACGCGGTCGCCGGGGCGGATGCCGGCCCGGCGGAGTCTGCGGAGCAGGGTGTGGTGGGCGCACCACAGGGCCCAGTCCGCCCGCTGGTTAGCAAACGGGTAGTCGCGGTAGATCTCGTTGAGGTCGGCGGGTTCGGCGGCGTGGAGGCTTCGGCAGCGGGGGCACCGCCAGAGAACAAACCGCTTGTTTGCAAACCGCCGGACGTTCGAACGGACCGCTGCGGTCGGGACGTCGCATCCGGCCCCCGCCCAGCCGCACAGACAGCAACTGCGTGTATCGGTCATGGCGCGTCATGGTACGCCGGGGACATCGGCGGGGCAATGGACAGGGATCAGTCGACTTCGATGCGGACGACGTCGGCCTCGAACTTGCGGAGGGTGAGCTTGAAACCCGCCAGTTCGATCTCGACCGGGTCGCCCAGTGGGGCCTTGCGGATCAGCTCGAACCGCGAGCCCTTGACCAGGCCCATCCGCAGCAGCTTCTGGCGGTAGACGGGGTCGGAACCCGGTTCGAACCCGATGATGCGAGCGGATTGGCCGACTTCGAGGTCGCGGAGTTTCACGGCGGGTCCTCCCCGAGTCGGCCGTCGAGGACGGGGCGAAGCTTTCGGCCTGCCAGCCGCATGAGAACGTAGAAGACCCCGAGACCTCCGAGGCAGCCGACAACCCAGGCTGCGGAAACGCCGGGCTGTTGGGGCAGTCGGCCTGCCTGGTAGACGGCGGTGGCGACGACCCACGCCAGGGCGGTCAGGTACGTCACCGCGAAGAGGGTCCAGCGGAGGTTGGTCTCGCGGTAGATGGCGGCGATGGCGGCGATACAGGGGGCGTAGATCAGCACGAAGAGGCAGTAGGCCAGCGCGCCGATGCGCCCGTCGAACTGCTCAGCCATCGCGCCGCGAAAGGCGCGGGGCGCGGGTTCGGCGTCCTCGCCTTTGTCGCCGGACGAAAAGCCGCGCGAAATGACCGCGAATGCATCGCGAATGCCGGCCCAGAGTTCGAAGCCGTCTGTCTCGTCGGCTGGGACGTCGGCCGAGGGTTCGGCCCTCTCGGCCGGGCCTGTCGAGGGGGTTGCCGCGGGGGCTGCGGCGGCCTGCTGGGTGTAGAGCGTGTCGAGTGTGGCGATGACGACTTCCTTGGCGAACAGCCCGGTCAGGAGTCCGACGGCGGCGGGCCAGTTCCGCTCGCGGATGCCCATCGGCGAAAAGGCCGGCTGGAGCCCGCGACCGGCGCGGGCCAGCAGGGTAGCCTCCCCGCCGGCTTCGTCGGCGACGGTCGGCCCCGATTCGTCGAGCCGAATGTGGTTGAGCATGCTCAGGATCAGGATCGCGAGGATGATGACCTTGCCCGCCCTGAGGATGAAGCCCTTGAGCTTGTGCCAGGTATGATACGCGATCCCCCGCAACGTGGGGATGTGGTAGGGAGGCAGTTCCATGACGAAGGTGGTCGCCTCGCCGCGAAGGACGGTGGTCTTGAGCATCAGCCCCGTGAGGATGCCGAGCACCACGCCGGTCATGTAGATGCCAAAGACCATCAGCCCGGCGTGGCGGGGGAAGAAGGCGGCTGCGAAGAGGGTGTAGACGGGCAGGCGGGCGCCGCAGGACATGAAGGGGTTCATCAGGACGGTCATGATGCGGTCGCGGGGGTGTTCGAGGGTTCGCGTGGAGAGGATGGCCGGGACGTTGCAGCCGAACCCGACCAGCATGGGCAGGAAGGCCTTTCCGGGCAGTCCGATCGCGCGCATGAGCCGATCCATGACGAACGCGGCCCGGGCCATGTACCCGCTGTCTTCGAGGATGGAGAGGCACAGGAAGATGAAGAAGATCGGGGGGATGAAGGTGCTGACCATCTGGATGCCCCCGCCGACGCCGTCGGCCAGCAGGGCGGTCAGCCAGGGCGGGCTGGACCAGCCGACGAGGACGTGTCGCACGCCGTCGACGAAGAGCGTCCCGCAGAGGGCGTCGAAGAACTCGATGAAGGGCGAGCCGACGTCGAGGGTGAGTTGGAACACGCCGAACATGACCAGCAGGAAGGCGGGGATGCCGATGAGCCGGTTGAGCAGGACCTTGTCGACGGCGTCGGTGACGGTGCGTCGGACCTGGTCGGCGCGGTGGACTACGTCCCGCGCCAGGCCGTGAATGAACCCGTACCGCCCGTCAACGACGACGATGTCGATGTCCTCGCCGACGTGTTTTTCGATCTTTCGGACGTGCCTCTCGAGCTGGCCGTCGAACTGCCCGCCGGTGTACTCCCGGGCGAGGTCGTCGCCTTCGAGCAGTTTGACCGCCAGCCAGCGGGGGTCGACCCGGAACTCCGCGGCACAGTCGGCGACGGCTTCGGTGAGATCGTCGAGAGCCCTTTCGACTTCCGGGTCGTACTGGACCCGGGTGGGGGAAATAGGGTGTTCGCGGGCGACGGAGGCGACGGCGTGTTGGAGTTCGTCGATGCCCCGGCCCCGACTGGCGACGACGGGCACGACCGGGCAGCCGAGGTGACGGGCGAGATGCTCGACCTCGATGCGGATGCGACGCTGCCGAGCGATGTCCATCATGTTCAGCGCGACGACGACGGGGGCCTTCATCTCCAGCAGTTGCGTGGTGAGGTAGAGGTTGCGTTCGAGGTTGCTGGCGTCGATGCAGTTGACGACGACGGCGGGTTTGCCCTGGAGGATGAACTGCCGGGCGATGGATTCGTCGAGGGAGTAGGCGCTGAAGGAGTAAATGCCGGGCAGGTCGACGACCTTGACCTCCTGCGTTTCCGATCCGTCCCGGGGTTCGTGGCGATAGAGGCCCTCGATGCGTTCGACTGTCACGCCGGGCCAGTTGCCTACACGCTGGCGCGAGCCGGTCAGTTCGTTGAACAGCGTGGTCTTCCCGCAGTTGGGATTGCCCGCCAGGGCGATGGTCAGTTGCTGCATGGCCTGTCTCGTCGGAGCGCGGTCGAGTGGCGTGGGCAGGGGGCTTCGTGCGGACGTCTCGGCATACCTTTGCTGCCCCGATGTCGCGTCCTTTTGTTATTAA
>CAYMAP010000191.1:0-5324 GCA_964388425.1 uncultured Planctomycetaceae bacterium | reverse complement strand
CTTGAGCAGATCGATGCGGGCCTGGACCTGCTCGGCCTTGGCTTGGGCGATGCGACGCTCGGCCTGTTTGCCGTCGCGTCGCGCGGCGCGGGCCTGGGTCTGGTAGTCCAGCAGTTCCTTGCGGGCTTCCAGCAGGCGGAGGCGGAGGTCGGTTTCGTCCAGTTTTGCCAGGACTGTTTCGTCTTCAATGACGTTGTCGCCGGGTTTGACATGGACTTCGGTAAGGAACCCGTCGAAGGGTGCGGTGACGTTGCGGGTCGTCTGGGGTTGAAGGATGAAGGAGGCCTCGGCGTTGTAGTCGCTCTTGACGAAGACCACCACGGCCGCGAGGCCCAGGATTCCCAGCGCGAGGAGTTTGACCCAGGTGTGCTTGGCGCCGAAGACCCACCCGGCGGATTTTCGGATGCCGGCGGCGAGTTTCGATCCGAACCACCGGTCGTGTTCGAAGAGAGTCATCAGCCGGGCGGTCACCAGGTCGCACGTCAGCCGGAGGGTTTCGAGTTCCTCGTCGGTCAGGCCGCGATCCTGGGGCCATTCGATCGTGACCACGCCGACGGTGTCCCCACCGTGCCGCAGGGGCAGGCTGATGACGGCGGTCGGGCCGTGCTTGCGGGACAGGTCTGCTGCGGCGCGGGAGACGAAGGTGGCCTCGGCGGCGGGGTAGAGGACCTCGATGTCCTGGTCGATGCATTCTTCCATGGCCGCCTCGATGTCCTGGACGATCTGCATCTTGCGGGTGATTTTTTCGGTATGGCTCATGGCCTTGAGGTGGATGGCGTGGCCTTTGAGGACACCAAGGCTGACGCGGTCGGCCTGGAAGCGGGAGGCGATTTCGTTGACCAGGGCCATCGCAGCGGCGGCGAAGCGGTCCTGGGTGTTGACCGACGCCAGCACGCCCATGCCGTCCTGGAGTCGGGTCAGGTCGGATTGGCGTTTCTGAAGTTGCAGCCTCATTTCGTAGAGGCTCAGCAGGCTGGTGGTCAGTTCAAGCTTCTGCCGTTGGGTCTCGACGTCCTGGGGGGGGAGAGTTTCCAGCAGAAACGCCCCGAGTCCCATGATCTGCCGGTTGCGTTTGATGGGAACCAGGACGAGGTGGTTGCGGGCGGATTGGCCGTACATCTGGTCGGCGTTGGGCAGGGGTTTGACGGTGCTGGTTCCGGTCTGGAGGACGGGTCTGGCGGCTTCGACGGCCTGGGCAAGCCAGACGGGCGTGGGCTGGTCTTTCTGCAGCGGAGGGTAGGCCGATAGAACCTGGACCTGACCGTCCTGCTCGGGCTTGAGCATGGCGGCCCGGGTGGCGGAGGCGAGGCGGCACTGGAGGATCAGCAGGTGGAAGAGGAATTCCTGCGGCGTGCCGTCGAACTGGCTGAGACGTTCCAGAAGGTCGGCCGTGGTAGGCCCGGGCCTGCGGGCGCTGGACGGGGGCCCGGCGGGAGGTTGTTCGACCTGGGCACGTTCCACGATCAGGACTCGCTGTGGGTCGAGGGGTTCTGTGTGTGAGTGGTATTCTGGGCGTTGGGAGGAGGGGCGGTCTGAGCCTCGCCAGCGGGGGAGGGCTGGTCGGTCTTGGGGAACGCGACCCGCACGGTCTCGCCGGCGATGCGCTTCTCGGGGTTGGACAACTCGGTGCGGACGATGAGGGTTTCGCTGGCGGAATCCGCTTCGGAGGCGATGTAGACAATCTTTCCCCGCCGGGTCGAGCCGTGCGGAAAGTTGACTTCCGCCGGGTCGCCGGTGCTCAGCATCCGGGCCTGGTCGGTGGGGACGGCCGCGTCGATCCAGAGCGGATCGATATTGGTGATCCGCAGGACGGGTTTGAGAGCGTCGACGGCTTCGCCCTGCTCGACCATCTGCTCGGCGACGATGCCGCTGATCGGGCTGCGGAGCTTCATCCGCTCGAGGTCCGCGCGGGCCTGCTTGACCTTGAGTTGCTCCTGCTGGTGCTCGAACTCCCGCAGTCGAACGGTCAACTCGGAAATCTGGACGTCGAGTTCCGCCCGTTGGACTTCGAGGATGGTCGCTGACTTCCGCGCGTGGGCCTCCTTGACGCTGGTCAACTCGACCTCCTTCTGGGCGAGTTCCGCCTTGGCCGCCTCAATGCGAATGGTGTCCTTGGCCTGGGCCTGGAGTTGCTCGAGCTGGATGCGTTCGACGGCGTCGTCGAGTTCAGCCAGAACCTGCCCCTCGGTGACGCGTTCGCCTTCGTCGACGTGGACCGTGCGGATCAGCCCGGGTCTGACGAACGCAGCCGGGGCGTCCTGGCTGGGGCGCGTGACGGCTTCGACGGAATCCCCCGTCGCCGGGGCGACGGCGAGGAGACCGACCAGAAACTGTATCATGATGCTCATCTCACGCATTTCAAACCTCACGATGATGGTGCGTTTTGAAGCTGCCTACCGCGGTACAATCCCTCTCGTTCTGCCGGTGGCAGGGTGACGCGGACTCTTCCATTGGCGATCCGTCGCAGGCGGTGAGACGTCCATTGTAATGGCGGGCAGCAACAACACAACGACAATTTTTCCCTTGCTCGGTGAACATTCCGTTAAGAAACCCGTTAAGAAACCGAGCGGAACGCGGCCTTTTGGATTGGCGATTCCCTCAGAACTGCCAAGGACGCTGTTGTAGGACCCTTTGGGGGGCGTAACTCGATTCTTTGCGTTGAAGAATCGCTTTGATTTTCCGTTTCGTCGACTTTTGAGGGACGCGTCTGGATTGGCGAAAACCGAGGATTCGGGTTCTCGAACGCAGGGTTTTGTGGTAGATTGGGTCGGAATACTCCGGGGCGAACGGAATACCGCCCGGCGCGGGTCAAGGCTCGTTGCTCCTCGCGGCGGCGACATTGACGGCCCGGGCGGCTGAGGCCTGCCCGACGCCCTCGTTCGGGTTGGGAGATTGACAGCCATGGCACCTGAAACTGAGTTGCGCAGGTTACTGACGTTGCACGGGCGTCTGCTGGACGACCCGGCCCTGGGGGAGCGTTTGCGTGAATTTTTCGACGTACACGTCGCGGACGATCTCAAGGCGGCGGTGGGGGCGATGCGGGAGACTCATTTCGATGCCGTGCTGGCCGAGACCGCGGACTTCCTGCCCCTGGAGCGTGCGATGGCGACGCACCAGTCGGCCGTCGTGCTGGATACCCTCGGCGAAGGCGTCTGTGTCGTCGACGGGCAGGGGCAGATGATCTGGGCGAACCGTCGGCTTCGGCAACTCGATCCGCTGCTGCGCCAGCGCATCGCCGAGGTGCTGCGGGAGGGGTATGAGTCGCTGGCGGCGTCGAGGTTTCCCGAGGTCGGTCAGACCCGCCGCTTCAGCGTCATGCCCGAGGACGGGTCCTATTTCGAGATCATCTGCTCGCCGATCTACGACCCGGAGGGCACACTCCGCCAGGTCGCGGGCGTGGTGGTGGACGCGACCCGGCAGCGACGCCAGCAGCAGACCCTTAACGCCATCGAACGGGCGGGGTATGAACTGGTCCGCCTCAACGCCGACGCCCCCGGGGAAGCGGACCTCGAACGTCGGCTGAGACTGCTGGAAGAACGCATCATCGACTGCAGCCGGCAGGTCCTGAATTTTCAGAACTTCGCCGTTCTGCTCGTCGACGAGTCCACCAATCGGCTGCGATGGCTGTGCAGCGAGGGGCTCGACCCCTCGGCGCGGAGGAGGGAATACTTCCTCAGCACCGAAGGCAGCGGTATCTGCGGATACGTCGCGGCGACCGGACACAGCTATATCTGCGGGGACGTCCGGGACGACCCGCATTACCTCAACGGGCTTCTGGCAGCGCGGAGCAGCCTGACGGTTCCGCTCCGGCTGCATGACCGGGTGATCGGCGTGTTCAACGCCGAGTCCACCGACCCGCACGCCTTCGAGGAAGACGACAGGCAGTTCGCCGAGGTCTTCGCGCATTACCTCGCGCTGGCCCTGCATGTGCTGGATCTGCTGGTGACCTCCCATCACAGCGCCCGCAGCGACCTCGGGGGGAGTTTGCAGTCCCGGCTCGCAAGCCCCATGAGCGACATCATCGTCCAGGCCAGCGAACTCATCGAAGACTACATCGGGCACGACGAACTGCGGCATCGGCTGCAGGCGATCATCGACCAGGCGCACCACGCCAGGCAGGAAGTCCGGGACCTGCTCGACCGCCCCCAGCCGACTTTTCTCGACAGCCTCGATCGGCCCGAAACGCCTGAACCTGCCGACCCGACCCGCCTGGATCTGACGGGCAGGCGCCTGCTTATCGTCGACGATGAGGACATGATCCGCAAAGTCCTCCGCCAGGCCCTGAAGACCACCGGCTGTTCGGTCGACCTCGCCGCCGACGGAGCCGAAGCCCTGGAAAAACTCCAGAAGCAATCCTACGACATGGTGATCACCGACCTGCGCATGCCCGGCCGAACGGGCTACGACGTGCTGGCCGACATCCGTCAGCGACAACCCGACACGCCGGTGATCCTGATCACCGGCTTCGGGCTGGACCCGGATCACCAACTCCTGCAGAACCCCGGAAGGCACCGCCTCCGTGTGCTGTACAAACCTTTCCGCGTCGAGGCCCTGCTGGCGACCATCCGCCAGATCCTCCAGGCCTGATGGACCTCCCGGGTCGCTGCGTCCGGCGCGGAAGTCTCAAGTTTTTTCCTCCCCCCTCGATAAGTACGGCAGAGAGACTTGCCAAGAGTCCTCCCTGGAATCGCAACCCGCGGAGTGTACGCCATGCGCCGACGCGCAATGACCTTCCTGGAACTGCTGGTCCTGTTGGTGATCCTGGCCGTTCTGTCCTCGGTGGTCGTCCCGGAGATGACCGACGCCTCGACCGATGTCCGGGACGCGCAGTTGAGCACCGAACTTCGGCTGGTGAGGTCGCAACTGAACCGCTACCGAAACGATCACGGCCGATGGCCTGACGCAAACCGGTTCGTCGCCCAGATGACCATGCGGACCAACCGGAGGGGACAGATCATCCCGCTGGGCGGGCGCATCGAGGACTATCCTTACGGACCGTATCTGAATGCGATCCCGCCGAACGGCTACGCCCGGCCTGACGTTCGCACGCGGGTGCGGGTCGGAACGGATCAGGCGGGGGCGAACCGGGCGGGGTGGCACTACAATCCGCAGACGGGACAATTCGGCCCCGACACACCGGGCTCTGACGGGTCGTAACTCACGCCCGCCAGCGTCGGCGGAGATATCCGCCCAGACCCGCCAGGCCCGCCCCCAGGGCGCCCGGCGTCATCGTCAAGCCTTCTACGGTCGTCTCGGAGAAAAGCGTTCAGTGATGCGCCCCTCAAAAGTCGACGGAACGGAACATCAGGGCGATTCGTCAACGC
>CAYMAP010000190.1:0-5373 GCA_964388425.1 uncultured Planctomycetaceae bacterium | reverse complement strand
GTGAGACAGCGAGGCAACCGGCGTCAGCAGACGTTCTTCAGCGACGAGGAGTACCGAGCGTACCTGGCCCTAATGGGCTGAAACGGCCGAGGCGCCCGGCACGCGAATTTCATTCTGGATGCGTATCACTCGCGTCGATCCTGACTGCTCGGGTTGCCCGACCGACGATTTCAATCCGCCCCAAAAAAGCACGGTCTCACTCTCACGCTGCCCACTGGCCTCTTCCCCCCTGCCTTTCCGTTTTGTCACGCCTGGTACTTTTTGTCTTTTCGGATGTAGCGTTTCATTTTTTTTGCGAGGTCTTCGTAGCCTTCCCGGCCCATGAGGGCGAAGGTCGCCTGTTTGCCGAGTTCGACGGCGGGCTGGTCGTAGGCGTTGATGTTCAGCAGCTCACCCAGCAGGGACGTGGTGAACTCGTAAAGGTAGAAGAACGCCCCGACGTGCCGCGCGTCGATCTCGGGGAATTCGATGGTCACGCTCGGTCGGCTGGACCTGGCCAGGGCGTATTCGGTGGCCTGCTTCTCCGACTGGAGCAGCTTGCCCATACGCTTCTTGCTGAGGTAGCCCAGCCCGGGCACGTCGGTAAACATCTCCGGCAGGCGGACCTCTTTGGAGTGTTTTTTGACCTCCAGGAACACGACGAGTTTGTCGTTGGGACCCTCGCGGTAGAGTTGGACCTGGGAGTGCTGGTCGGTCGTGCCGAGGGCCTTGATCGGCGTGGGACCGGTGAAGATGTCCTTGCCCTGGCGGTCGGTCCGCTTGCCGAGCGATTCGGCCCAGAGCTGGCGGTACCAGTCGGCGAGCATGTACAGCCGATTCGAGTAGGGCATCATGACGTGCATCGTCTTGCCCTTGGCGGTGAACATGAGGTATTTGATGCCGGCCAGGACGGCCGCGGGGTTCTGCATGAGGTCCATGACCTCGACGAGGTCCTTCATGGCGGCGGCGCCGGCGAGGAGTTCCTCGATGTCGACTCCGCACATCGCCGCGGAGAAGAGTCCGACGGGCGACAGAACGCTGAACCGCCCCCCCACGTCGCCTGGGACGGGCAGCATGGCGTACCCGTCCTGTCTGGCGATGTCGTGCAGCGTTCCCTTCTCGGCGTCGGTGGTGGCGACGATGCGCTCGGCGAACCGCGGACCGAGCTTTCGCTTCAGCACGTCGCGGAAGGCCATGAACTGACTGGCGGTCTCGGCCGTCTCGCCGGACTTGCTGATGACGTTAACCAGCAGTTTGTTCGGGCGACGACCGACGAGTTTGAGCACGTCGTTGACGTAGGACGGGTCGACGTTGTCAAGCACGAACAGTCTCGGCCCGCCGCGCTTCCGCTCGGAAAGGAGGTTGTAGGTCGAAGGGTTCAGTGCGGAGTGAACGGCGATGTTGCCCAGCGCGCTGCCTCCGATGCCCAGGACGACCATGTCGGCGGTGTTGTCGCGGTAGCGGTCGACGAGTTCCATGACCTCTCGGCGGTACTCGGGGTTCGTCGGCAAGGCCGTGTAGCCGAGCTTGCCCTCCGCCGCCTGTCGGAGCACGTTCTCGTGAGCGCGGGACAGGGGCCCCTCGATGTCGGCCAGGTCCGTCGGCGTCAGGCCGTTGTCGGATCCGACCACCCGCGCGGTCGAATTTTTCCAGAAGAGTTTCAGCATGGTCGGTTCCTTTGTCATGCGGTGTCGATCGCCATAGCTTACGCAACACGGCCTGAAGAGACAAGCAACAAGGTACAAAAAGCCCTCCACCACTGTGGGGCGGTGACGGCTTTGTATCTTGTCTCTCGCATTTTTGTACTTTTCCGTCGCGTAGCGTCGTGGGATAATCCCCGCCGATGACGAATCGGCAGGACAAGGTGCGTGCGACGTTGCGTTTTACGTTGGCAGACGGGATCGGCCCGAGGCTGTTCGGGGCGATGGTCGAGGCGTTCGGGGACGTGGTCTCGGCGGCGGGGGCCGGCCCGACGGCGTGGAAGCGGATCGAGGGGGTAGGTCCGAAGAAGCTCACCGCCCTGAACGCGGTCACGAACGAGGCGGTCGAGGAGGAACTCGCCGAAGCGGACCGGATGGGCACCACGCTGCTGATGCGTGACGATCCGGCCTATCCGGCTGGATTGAAATCGATCGACGACGCCCCGCCGCTGCTCTACGTCCGCGGGCGGCTCGACGAAGCCGACGCCGTCGCCCTCGGCGTGGTCGGCAGCCGCCGCTGCACGCACTACGGCGCGGAACAGGCCGAGCGGTTCGGCGGCCTGCTCGGCCGGGCCGGGCTGACGGTCGTCTCCGGAGGCGCCCGCGGCATCGACACCGCCGCCCACCGCGGGACGCTGTCGGCCGGCGGACGGACCCTGGCCGTCATGGGCTGCGGCCTAACCGAAACCTACCCCCCGGAAAACCGCGAACTCTTCGAGCGGATCGTCGCCGACGACCGCGGCGCGCTGCTCAGCGAACTGCCCATGCGACGCGGGGTCGAAAGCCGGAACTTCCCCTCCCGCAACCGGATCATCTCCGGGCTGTCGCTGGGGGTGCTGGTCGTCGAGGCCGCCCTGCCCTCCGGCGCGCTGATTACCGCCCGCACCGCAACCGAACAGGGACGCGACGTCTTCGCCGTGCCCGGCCGGGTCGATTCGCCCCTCTCGGCCGGGACGCACCAGCTCCTGCGCGACGGGGCGCACCTCGCGGCCGACCTCGACGACATCCTCGGGCCGCTGGGTGACGTGGGTCGGGCCCTAAGCCCCCACGAAACGAAAAGCGACGCGCCCCCGCCGCCGACCGGACTGGATGCGACCGAAACGAAACTCGTCGAACTGCTCGGTGACGAGGAACTCAGCCTCGACGACCTCCTCGCCCGCAGCAACCTCCCGACCGGGCAGGCCGCCTCGACGATGACCATGCTGGTCCTCAAGGGCGTGGTCCAGCAGAGGCCCGGCAACGTCTTCGCGCGAAAGAAGCAGAGATAGACTCAAGGTGCCCTCAAGGACATCGAGGCCCTTCAGGAAGCAAGGGGTTCTCCGGTGGTCACTCGTGGCACGGCCGCTCTTCGGTTCGACGGTCGCTCGCCGCCCGCTGAGCCGCCGATCAGCCGACCTGGAAATCCAGGCCGATGTCGACGGCCGGCGCGGAGTGGGTGATCGCACCGACGGCGATGCGATCGACACCGGTACGGGCAACGTCGGCAACGGTTTCGAGCGTCACGCCGCCCGAGGCTTCCAGGGCGACCCGGTTGCGGAATTTCGCTGCGTCGCGGACCGCGACGGCTTCGCAGAGCTGAGCGGGCGCCATGTTGTCCAGCAGAATCACGTCGACCGGCAGCGACAACGCCCGCTGGAGCTGATCGAGAGTATCGACCTCGACTTCGACGAAGCCATGGGGAGGCAGGTGGGCTCGGGCCTCGGCGAGGCGTCCGGCCAGCGAGCCCAGCGGGTCGGCCTCCCCCGCAGCGGCGAGGGCGGCGAGGTGGTTGTCCTTGACCAGCACCGCGTCGAAGAGCCCTTGCCGATGGTTGTGTCCGCCCCCCGTGCGGACGGCGTATTTTTCCAGCGCCCGCCAGCCGGGCGCAGTCTTGCGGGTGTCGTAGATCGCGGCCCCGGTCCCTTCGACCGCCCGGACGTACTGCCGCGTCAGCGTCGCGATGCCCCCCAGCCGTTGCAGTACGTTCAGCGCGACCCGCTCCGCGGCCAGCAGCGACCGGGCCGGGCCGGACCATCGCGCAACGGCCTGGCCGGGTTCGGCGGGCGTCCCGTCGGCGACGGCAACGGCCGTGACGATCTGCGAATCGTACGCCGACGCGACGGCCTCCAGGAACGCCCCGCCGCAGAGAACCTGCTCCTGACGGGCGACGAAATCCCCACGCGCGGGCAACTCCGCCGACAGCAGGTCGCCGGTGACGTCCCCCCCGCCGAGGTCCTCGTCCCGCGCGCGGGCAAGGAGCCAGGCAAGGTTCTCCCGCACTTCGTCTGTCGAGTCCCAATGCATGCTCACAGCATAGCTTCCGGGCAGGTCCGGTTCCAGCACCCGCCCGGAATCGGCTGCGTACGTGTCTGATCGAGGAACTCGACGGGCGGGAGGAAGGCTTCGTCGAAAACGGACAACTCGTCCCCGGCAGGACGGTCAAACGGATTCTCGACGAACCGTAGACGCAGTGACAGCCGACAGGAAATCCTCGGGCGTTCTCACGCCGCTTTCCGCAGCCCGCCCTCGTCCAGCCCGCCTTGGGCGATCCACGCCAAGGCGACTCCAGCCAGCTTCGGATCGAACTGCCCGCCGCCACAGATACGCAGTTCCTCCTGCACCCGTCCGACAGGATACATCGCCTTGTACCGCCTCTGCCGGAGCATGACGTCGATGGCATCCGCGAGGTGAATCAGCCGACTGGCCAGTGGAATGTCCTCCCCCGCCAGGCCGTCCGGATATCCCCGCCCGTCCCAGCGCTCGTGGTGGTGTCGCACGGCCCGGGCGAACCCCGCCAACTCCGGCCAGAACGCCAGCATCTCCTCGCCCAGCGCGCAGTGCCCCTGGACGGCTGTATATTCCGAGGACGTCAGCCGCCCCGCCTTGTCGAGCAACTTCGGGTGGATGCCCAGTTTCCCCACGTCGTGCAGCAGTGCCGCCGTGTGCGATTCGTCCAACTCCGCCTGCGGCATCCCCGCCCGACGCCCCAACGCCACCACGTAACGCGAGACCTGCCGACTGTGTTCCAGCAACCCCGGGCGATACTTCCGATAGGCCTCCAGCACCATGGGGCACCGGCCTTCGGACCGATCCAGAAAATGACATAAGGTATGCACGGATTTCTCCATGACAGGGTAGACCGTCGCTCCGCCTCGTGACGGGAACATACCTTGGATATCGACCGCTCGACGGTGGGGCTTAAGTAAGTGGATGCACCCACTGTTGACAATCCATGCAGGAACAGCCCGACCTTGTGGTAATGTTTTCTCGCCGACTGTTGATCGCTGACAGCCGAGCGTTTATTTTGGAGTTGCCATGGCCACATCGAAATCCCTGAATTCATCGAAATACTTCATCAACCGCGAGTTGAGTTGGCTGGAGTTCAACCACCGCGTCCTGCAGATGGGCCGGCGCGACGACGTGCCGCTGATGGAGCGTCTGATGTTCCTGGCCATCGTCAGTTCGAACCTCGATGAGTTCTTCATGATCCGCGTGGCCGGTCTCAAGCAGGCTCGCGCCGCCGGGTCCCGCAAGAAGGGCCCGGCCGGGCTGACGCCGACCGGCCAGCTTCGCCAGATCGCCCGCCGGGTCCGCACCATGGTGGCCGAGCAGTCCCAGGCCATTGCCGACGTCACCGACCGGCTCGACGAACACGACGTCCACCTGCTCGACCGTCGGCAGTGGTCGGCCCCGCAGAAAAAATTCCTCGCCGACT
>CAYMAP010000189.1:0-5397 GCA_964388425.1 uncultured Planctomycetaceae bacterium | reverse complement strand
CGCGGATGGCGCGGATGGCCTCGCGGACGATGGCCAGGGCACGTTTGGGGCGGGTGGCGTTGATTGCGGCCCGTGCCCCGGCGCGGGCGTGCATCATCATGACATACGGCCGATACTGCTCCAGCACCTGCCGATCGCTCTCGTCGGCGGCGTAGCGGTGGCAGAAGTCGAAAAGCTGGAGGTTCCGTTTCGTGTCGCGTTGGACGGCGGCGTAGTCACCCAGGACGAACTCCGCGAGGTAACGGTGGTAGAACATCACGCCCTCGACGCGGAGCAGTTCGCTGGCCTTGCCGTCCAGCGTGAACCCTTCCTCGCTGCCGTGGCTTTGCCGGTGCTCTTCGAGCAGATGTTCGTAGTAGCCCAGCAGGGACTCGTGCCCGTGGGGTTCCTGCCCGTCGGGCCGACCGCTCGTTTCCATCTGCAGCATGCCGAGGTCCAGGCGAAGCTGGATTTTCTCCCGTCCGTCCCTGCCGAGGATTCGGCGGACGTTGACCTCGCCGGGCTTGAAGGGCCAATCGTGGAGGATGTCGTTGATGTCCAGACTCATGATACGTCGAGGAGCATGGCGCTGCCCCTCTTCATTGTAGCCGCGGGAAGGTCGGACTCCAATGCAGGGGTTCGGCGATCTTCGGGTGCCCTGCGTTCGGCCTCAGGTATGGTAGTCGGCGTTGATGGCGATGTACTCACGGGAGAGGTCGCAGGTCAGGGCGGTGAACTCGCCGCTGCCCAGCCCGAGGGAACAGTCGATGACGACGGTCTGATCCTGCATGGCCCGGCTGACGGCGGCGGGATCAAACCGCGTCGGGATGCCGCGTGCGAAGACGGTGTTTCCGGCGATGCAAATGCGGAGTTTCCCGGCGACGACGCGGGCCGAACTCTTGCCCAGGGCCATCGCGACCCGTCCCCAGTTGGGGTCGCAGCCATGCACGGCGGTTTTGACCAGCGGGCTGTTGGCGACGGACATCGCCGCGGCGCGGGCGGCGACGGCGGAGGCGGCGTTGCGGACGCGGACCTCGATCAGCCGGGTCGCGCCCTCCCCGTCGAGGACGATGGCTCGGGCCAGCTCGCCGCAGACCTCGCCGAGAGCGGCGAGGAAGGTCCGCCAGGCGGGCTGGTCTTTTTTCAGCGGGCGGTTGCGGGCGGCTCCGCTGGCCAGCAGAAAGACGGTGTCCGACGTGCTGGTGTCGCTGTCGACGGTGACGGCGTTGAAGGTTTCCCCGGCGACCTCGCGCAGGGCCTTGCCCAGCAGGGTCGGACTGACGGCAGCGTCGGTGGTCAGCACGGCGATCATCGTCGCCAGCGACGGGGCGATCATGCCCGAGCCCTTGACCACCCCGGCGACGGTGACGGGCTTGCCGTTGAGGCGGGTCTGGATGACGGCGGATTTCTCGCGCGTGTCGGTGGTCATGATCGCGCGAAGGAAGGCTCTGTCGTCCCGCCGGGCGAGTCGCTCGCCCGCCTCGGCGATGCCAACGCGGACGCGGTCCATGGGCAACCGCTGGCCGATGATGCCCGTCGAGGCGACGAGGACCTCCCCCGGCCCGCAGCCGATCTGTTCGCCCGCCAGGCGGGCCATCCGCTCGGCGTCTTTCAGGCCTGCCCGGCCGGTGCAGACGTTGCTGTTGCCGGCGTTGATGACCACCCCGCGGACCCTGCCCGTCCCGCGAGGCAAAATGGATCGGCAGTATTGCACGGGCGCTCCGACGATCTGGTTGCGCGTGGCGACCATCGCGGCGGCCAGCGGGCCTTGCCCGGCCAGCAGGGCCAGGTCCTCGTTACCCGACGGCTTGATGCCGCACGCGACCCCCGCGGCGCGGAACCCCAGCGGTACGGTGATGTGACGAGTCATGCTCAACCGTACCTTGCAGGGCGGTACTGCGGAACGGGGATGTCCGCGACAGACCCGCCGTCCTCTTCACTGGAGAAAATGTGAATGTGGTAGTCCGTCATGCCTGATTCTCCAAACGTATATTATACCGTTCAATCACCCGAAGGAATTGTCGTATTGGGTAGGGTTGGGCCTGGCCATGTACATTCTGGAGGGTACCTTGAAACATTCGATTTGCGAGATCGCGCCGAGACTTTGCTTGCTGCCAAGGAACGAAAATCGGTGCATATTCTGAAATATTCGCCGGTTTTTGTGACGCAGGCAGCGGGCAACAAGATCAAGCAATGTCGTGAATCCAATGTTTCAAGGTGCCCTGGAGGTTGATGATTGCGGAAACACCTGGGTGTGTCAGACTATGAAGGCTTCCTTTGATTCGGCTGACTGAAAAACCATCCCAAGGCTCGCGTGAACAAGTCCCCAAACGCGACATTACGAGCATTCCCCTGGGCAAGTTGTCGCGGAAAGTTCTGTTTCTTCATCGCTGAGCCTCCATTCAGTACAGTCCCGTCGTTTCCTCGAGGCCGAACATGAGGTTCATGTTCTGGAGGGCCTGGGTCGAGGCGCCTTTCAGGAGGTTGTCCAGGGCGCTGAAGACCAGCACGCGTCCCTTGGCCAGCCGGGCCGTGACGTCGCAGTAATTCGTGTGGGCCACGTACTTGGTGGCGGGGATGACGTCCCGGCGGACGCGGACGAAGGGGGCCGAGGCATAGGCGGCGTCGAGGGCGTCGAGGAGGGCGTCCTCGGTGGTGGCGGCGGTCGGACGGGCGTAGATACTGCAGAGCATGCCGCGGTCCATGGGGCACAGGTGGGGCTGGAAGAGCAGGTCGACCTCCCGGCCGAGCAGGTCGGCGAGAACCTGCTGCATCTCGGGCATGTGCCGGTGGGTTCCGATGCCGTAGGGCTCGAAGTTTTCGTTCCGTTCGGGGAAGTGTTGTTTGAGGTTGGGTTTCCGCCCTGCCCCGCTGACGCCGGAGATGGCGTTGACGGCGATGCCGGTCGGCTCGATGAGCCCGGCCCGCAGGAGCGGCGCGAGCGGGAGGATGGTACACGTCGGGTAGCAGCCGGGGTTGGCGACGAGCCGGGCCTTGCCGAGGTCGGAAGCGTAGTATTCTGGCAGGCCGTAGACGGCCTCGGCGAGGCGATCGGGGTCGGTGTGGGGGCAGTACCACTGCTCGTAGACGGCTCGGTCGCGGAGTCGGTAGTCGGCCGACCAGTCGATGACCCGCAGGCCGAGGTCCAGCAGGGCCGGGACGTAGCTCATGGCGACCTGGTGGGGCACGCAGAGCATGGCGAGGTCCGGCCTGAGTTCGGCGATGCGGTCGGGATCGAAGCGTTCCTGCTTCAGGTCGCACTGCCCGGTCAGCAGTGGGTAGAATTCGTCCATCGCCCCGAGTTCATTCTCGGGCCCGAAGACGCCGACGACCTCGGCGGAGGGATGGCGAGCGAGCCAGCGCAGGGCCTCGAACCCGGCGTACCCGCTGCCGCCAACAAGAACGATGCGAATGGTGCGTTCCGTTTGGTTTGTCATGGGTTGCCTCGAAAAAACAAGCCCCGTCGCGGACGCGCCGGGGCCTGTGGGGTTCGTAGGTTGGCGTGGCGGTTACCGCTTGGAGAACTGGAAGTGCTTGCGGGCACCGGGCTGGCCGGGCTTCTTCCGTTCTTTCATGCGGGCGTCTCGGGTGAGGAGTCCGCGGTCGCGCAGGCTGTGCTCGACGTCAGGCATGTGCCTGGCCAATGCACGTGCAAGGCCGAGCAGGACCGCGCCGGCCTGTCCGGAGAGTCCGCCGCCGCTGACGTTGGCCCAGACGTCCACGCCGCCGGTCATGCCGATGGCCTGAAGAGGCTTGTGGACCATGTTCTGCTCTTCGATACGGGGGAAATAGTCGGTCAGCTCGCGTTTGTTGATGAGGATTTTCCCCGAGCCGGGGCGAATGCGAACGCGAGCGATGGATTTTTTGCGTCGTCCCGTGCCCCAGACGAACTGCGTGCCGGCCGGCAGGGGCGGGGGTGTTCGGCTGGGCTGGTCGCTGGTGGTGGCCTGTTCGGCCTGAGCCGTCGGGGCTTCCGGGGTCGTTTCGTTCGGGGCCGGAGTGTCGTTGGTTTCGCTCATGGTCGGGTGTCCGTCAGGAGTTCAGTTCCAGAGGCTCGGGTTGCTGGGCCTGGTGGGTATGGTCCGGGCCGACGAAGAGTTTGAGTTTTTTGAACATGGCGTCCCCTAGCCTGCTTTTGGGCATCATGCGTCGGACGGCTTCGCTGAGGATGCGTTCGGGGTGGCGTTTGATGACTTCGGCGACGGGGGTTTCCTTCAATCCGCCGGGGTATCCGCTGTAGCGTTTGAAGACGCGCTGGGTCGGCTTGCTCGCGCCGGTGAGTCTGACCTTCTCGGCGTTGATGACGACGATAAAGTCGCCGCAATCGACGTGAGGGGTGTACTCGGGCTTGTGCTTGCCCTGCAGCAGCCGGGCCAGTTGCGTCGCCAGTCGGCCAACGACCTGATCTGTCGCGTCCACCAGGTGCCAGGCCTGCTCGACCTGTCCGGTTTTGGCCATGTAGGTTTTCGTGATCATGTTCGCAATCCCGTTGGGGTTGGGGCTCGATTCATCGCAAAGAGTCGCGTATTATGACCTTGCGTGGGGAGGTTGTCAAGGCCCAAGCGAGGAAAATTCGTGCCTCGTTTTCGCCTTCTCCGGAGCACGGAGTGCCTCAGGGCGTCCACTCGATGAGTTCCATCCGCGTTTTCCAGGCCTTTTTGGCGTTGTCCTCGTGGCGGACCGTGCCCTCGAAGATGTCGGGGCAGTAGAGGGTTCGGTAGCGGATATCGCCCTGCCCGCGGTGCTCATAGACGATGCAGACCAGACGAGAGCCGGCCGCCTCGATGAGGGTCGTCCCGATGGCCCGGCCGAGCATGCCGGCCTGGCGCCGGGCCAGGTCGGGCTCGGCGTAGCGGCTGAAGGTGAGGTCGTACGCATAGGGTCGCGAACCGGTCTGGACCGTCTGCCGGGCGCGGATGGCCTCTTCGTCGATATCGAGGACTTCGGTGGTCTGCGTAGCGGTGGGACCGGTCTCGGGGTAGATGCGGAGCACGACCCGCATGCCGGGCCGGGCCCGACAGTATCGTGTGGGCACCGTCCCGGAGGGGATGGGCGGAGCAGGCGGATGGGGCGGCGGAAGGGTCGCCGGGGAACTCTCCGGCAGGTTGGACCCGGCGGGCAGAGGCTGAAATACGGGCGGAATGAGAATGTCCGTCGCTGGTTGCGCGTTTTCCTTTTGCGTCGCGCCCGTGAAATTCGAGCCTGGGGAAGTCGCCCGGGCAGGCAGGACGCCGTAGAGAACTCCCATCGCAATCAGCCCGGCGACGATCCATCCGAACCTCGCAGGGCACGGTTTTGTTCTGCTCATGACAAACCTTTCGTGAAGGGCCGTCGCAGGGTATCCTGAGAAAACGAGCGTTTGCAAGAGGCGAATATTTTTTTCTTTGCTTTCCGTTTTCTCCGGTCGATTATTATGAG
>CAYMAP010000188.1:0-5416 GCA_964388425.1 uncultured Planctomycetaceae bacterium | reverse complement strand
CAGCGGGCAACAAGATCAAGCAATGTCGTGAATCCAATGTTTCAAGGTGCCCATGGGTCATTCAACGCACATTGAGCCTTGGACAGTGAACATTTCATGGTCATTGGAAATTGCTCCTCGGGGGGGAATCTGGTACAGAGGTGTTTATCGGAAGGAAGAGCGCATGACTGTGATCGGACAGGGCACGCCGGACGGGATTCTCCCGCCCGAGAAGACGAAACAAATCATCCGCCGGGCCGTGGAGGACCTCGCGCCCGACGGGCAGCGTGTGCTGGTCATCACCCCGGACCACACTCGCACCTGCCCGCTGCCGCTGGTCGTCCGCGAGTTGCACGCCGCGATGGCCGGGCGGGTCAAGAAGCTCGACTTCCTCATCGCGCTGGGCACGCACCCCGCCCTGCCGGAGGAGGCGATCGACAAGCTCTTCGGCATCGAGCCGGGCCGGCGGTCCGACGTCCTGCCCGGCAGCGAGGTCTTCAACCACGACTGGAAAAACCCCGACGCCCTGACGACCATCGGGCGGTTCACAAAAAACCAGATCGCAGGATACCTCAGCGAAGGCAACCAGAGGTTCGCTCGCGACATCGACGTGACGATCAACAAACGCGTGCTGGACTACGACGTGCTCCTCATCGCCGGGCCCGTGTTTCCGCACGAGGTGGTGGGTTTCTCCGGCGGGGCGAAATACTTCTTCCCGGGCATCTGCGGGGCGGAACTGCTGAACTTCTTCCACTGGCTCGGTGCGCTGATTACGATTCCGAAGATGATCGGCGTGCAGGACACGCCCGTGCGCAAGCTGCTGCACGAGGCGATGGCGATGATCGACCGGAAGAAGGTCGCGCTGAGCATGGTCGTCAAGGGGTCCGATCTGGCGGGGCTGTACTTCGGCGAGGTCCGCGGGAGCTGGCAGGCCGCGGCCGAACTCTCCGAGCAGACGCACATCACCTTCACCGACCGGGCCTACGACAGCGTGCTCAGCCAGGCCCCGCCGATGTACGACGAGCTGTGGACCGGCGGGAAGTGCATGTACAAGATGGAATGCGCCGTCGCCGACGGCGGCGAGCTGATCATCTACGCCCCGCACATCGACGAGCTGGCCGTCGCGCACGGGGAGATCATCAAGCAGGTCGGCTACCACTGCCTGCCCTTCTTCGTCCAGCAGTGGGAGAAATACAAGGACTACCCCTGGGGCGTCCTTGCCCACAGCACGCACGTCCGCGGCATCGGGAAGTACGACGCGGCCTCCGGGGAGCAGTGTCGCGTCCAAGTCACCCTTGCGACCGGCATCCCGGAGGACGTCTGCCGGCAGATCAGCCTCGGCTACCGGCATCCGGCGAGCATCGACCCTGACGACTGGACCGGCAAAGAAGACCAGGGCAGACTCTACGTCCCCAAGGCCGGGGAAATGCTCTACCGCATCCGCCCCGACCTCGCGCCGGAATGGCAACGCTGCAAGGCGTAGCTCGCTGCGCGAGACCGTCACGGAACGTACCCCCGATTGTGCCGGTTTCGTTCTCCGGGGCAATGCCAGGCTCTCAGCCGGCTCGGCTGGGCCACCCGCCCCCGGAGATGCCCGCGATGACGGTGCCGACGCCGCGCAGGGTCCGAGCCGCGGATGCGATTTTGTTTCATTCCAGCGCCGCTCTGTTCCGAGATAGTCAACGGAATCGTTGTTTCAATGCCCGTCCGTTCGGGCCGGCCAGCCCGGTCGGACGCCGTGCGCACCGCGCCGGGAGCCTGCCATGACCGACGTCGCCACCCCCACCGACGCCCAGCCACGCGAACTAAGCACCAACGAAGTCCTCCTGGAAATCATCCAGCAGAGTCTCATCACGCCGTACTTCCAGCCCATCGTGGACATGTACCACGACAACGTGCTGGGCTACGAGATGCTTTCCCGAGGCGTCGCGCCGCTGGAAAGTGCCCAACACATGTTCGAGCAGGCCCGTCAGATGGGCCTGTGCTGGTACCTCGAACGCGTCGCGAGAACCAACACCTTCTACAAAATCCGCGAACTCTGCGACCGGGACCCGGCGAGCAAATTCTTCGTCAACGTCAGCCCCGTCGTCTTCAATGACGCCCGTTTTCTCGAGAGCTTCGGCTCGCAGGTACTCGATGAGTTCGGGCTGGACCTCAAACGCGTGGTCATCGAGATCACCGAAGAGGCCGGCCAGATCGACTACACCCAGTTTCAGAATCGCATCCGTCACTACGCGGCCGAGGGCTTCAAGATCTCGCTGGACGACTTCGGGACCGGGGCGTCGAGCCTCGTGATGCTCGTGGCCGTCATGCCGCACTTCCTGAAGCTCGATAAGTCCATCGTCCGCGACATCCATAAGTTCAACTACAAGCAACTCGTCCTGCGGACCCTGGTGAGCTTCGCCAGCGGGGTCGACACCAAGCTCATCGCCGAGGGCGTCGAGAACGCCGAGGAACTCGACGTGCTCATCCGGCTGGGCATCCGCTACGCCCAGGGGTTCATGTTCGCCCGTCCCTCGGCCGAGCCGCCCGAGGTCAGCCCCGAGGCGATGGCCGAGGTCCGCCGACTCATCCGCAAGTACAGCTACGCCAAGGTCGAACTCGACCAGACCATCGTCAACCTTGTCGACCCCGCCTCCACCGTCCAGCGCAGCGACCTGGCCCGCGAGTACCTCGAAACCCTCTTCCACAACGACCGCACGCTCGATCACGTCGTGATCCTGGACGGAGAGTCGATCTTCGGGCTGGCCACGCGGGGATACTACAACGCCCAGTTCCTCGGCACACACCCGACCGGCGGCAGCGAGGACCACCGCAACGACCTCTGCAAGACCCAGCCCCTCGTCGTCGAGGACCACATTTCCGTGACGGCCTTGGCAAAAATGGCGATGAGCCGATGCAACGACGACCTCTACGACCCCATTCTCGTGACTGATCGGCACAAGCGGTTCGTCGGGACGGTCACCATGAAGCACCTCATCAGCCGATCCGCCGAACTCGAAGTCAACCAGGCCTACGGCGCGAATCCACTGACCAAGCTGCCCGGAAACCGCGCCATCCAGGGCTGGATCCAGGATGCCCTGAATCAGGAACGCTTCACCGTCATTTACGGCGACCTCGGGCGGTTCAAGGAATACAACGACGCCTACGGGTTCATCATGGGCGACGAGGTGATCTGCCTGACCGCGCGGGTCCTCTCGGACAACCTCCACCGCTTCGGGGTCGAGGCCCGGCTCGGACACATCGGCGGGGACGACTTCGTCATCGTCTGCAGCCAGGAGGACATCGAGCACGGCTGCCGGTCCATCTGCCAGACCTTCGACACCGATCGGCTGAAATACTTCCATCCCGCCGACGCCGAGAGGGGCTTCTACCGCAGCAAGGACCGGCAGGGCCATCAGGTCGACGTCCCGCTGGTCAGCCTGTCCCTGGCGGTCATCACCTCCGAGAGCTTCCACGAGGAACCCCACCCCGCCCAGCTCGCCGAAATCGCCGCTTCCCTCAAAAAGCAGATCAAGCAGAAGTACTCCCGCACCGCGCAGAGCGGCTTCATGGTCGAACGCCGGCAGTACGACGACGAGTAATTGCCGAATCGCGAATGGCGAATGGGCAGATGACACAGCCACTTCGGCACCTTCTCATCGCGGAGGGTGGGTGCTTGCACCCACGTTGAACAGACCAAAGCCAGCCATCCGGTGGACCGCGGAGGATGGTTTCGGGGAGGCATCGGCCAGACGGGGCGGCTATAATACCGCGCAAAAGGCCCTCCCATGCAGATTCTCGTCTTACTCGGTTTCATCATCACCCAGGTCTTCCAGGAGGTCTGGCCGATCCCCGTCGTCTGGCTGTCGGCTGCGGTTGGCGTCTACCTGCTTGCCCTGGCGGGGCTGATGGGTGCGGACCGTCGGCTGAACCTCCCCGGCCGGGCTGGAAACGACCCCCGCCGGAACCGACACGTCGAGCGCCGACATCGCCTCTTCGCGCTGCTGATCCGGCTCTGGCTGCTGGGGGGAATGGCCGGGCTCGTCGCCGTCGGGTACAAGCGCTGGCTGATCGGCTGGATGCCCGAGGTTCCGCTGCTGGGGACGTGGATCGCGCTGGGGCCGTTCGTGGCGGCCCTGCTGCTGATGTGGTGGCTGGAGTATCCTTTCCATCGCGCGATGCGCCTGCGGGCCGGCGATGCTCCGGTTCGCCTCTGGACCCGCGGCCAATACCTGCTCTACAACGTCCGCCATCACCTGCTGTTCATCCTCGTGCCGGTCAGTTTCATTCTCCTCGGGGCTGACGCGATCCTGCTGTACCTCTACCCGCATCTGCCGGCCGGCGCGACGGGGGAACTGGTCAGCATCGGGCTGACGTTCGTCTGGGCGGGGTTGATTTTCCTGCTCGCGCCACTGCTGATCGTTCGTATCTGGAAGACCCGCCCGCTTCCGCGGGGCGAGGCCCGCGACCGGCTCGAAGCCCTCTGCCGACAGCTCGGCATCCGTTACCGAGACCTGCTGGTCTGGGAGTCCGACGGCGTGCTCGCCAACGCCGGCGCGATGGGCCTGATCGGTCCGGTCCGATATATTCTCCTGTCCGATGCCCTTCTCGAGCAGATGCCCGCGCCCTCCGTCGAGGCCGTCCTCGCCCACGAGGTCGCCCACATCCGCGAGCACCACATTTTCTTCGCGGGGCTGTTCGCCTTCGCCTCGGTGTTGCTCTGCTCAGCCGCGGCGTGGGGTCTGGCGGAACTGCTCGGCGCGGGCATGGAAGTCGAGGGCTGGCTGAGCCTAATGCTGCTGGCTGGCGTATGGGCGGTAGGGTTCGGCTGCGTCTCCAAGAGCTTCGAGCGACAGTCCGACGCGCTCGGAGCCTGGGCGTCAGGCCCCGGCCGACCGCCCGACGATCCACGCGACCGCAGCATCACACCGCAAGGCGCAACCCTTTATGCCGGTGCTCTCCAGCAGGTGGCCGACCTCAACGGCATCCCGATGACGCAGCGAAACTGGCGCCACGGGCCGATGGCCGACCGCATCCAACGCATCCACTATCTCGGCTACGTCGTCGGGTCGCGTGAGCCGGCCGACCGGACAGGTCGCCGGATCAAACGCGCCCTGCTGGGGGGGCTGATGCTGGGTGCAGCCCTGCTGGCCTGGCGGCTCGTGCTCGAATCCTGAACTCGATCAGAAAAGCCATTGGGTGCGTGGCGTAGCCTTCTGGGCTGCGGTTGTTTTTCGAAAACGACGATCCTTCTTGTGACTGACCGGAACGGGGATGAACGACAGTCCCCTTCATTGGACTGCTATCGGCCCTGGCTGAGCTTGTTGTACCGATCCCGAGCCTGCTTGTACTCTTGGTAGGCCTGCTGGGCTTCGGGCGTATCGCCCTTGCCGGCGGCCATCAGGCTCGTCAGGCGGTTGTAGGCGGCTTTGGCCTCGGCCTCGGCCTGCTTGAG
>CAYMAP010000187.1:0-5447 GCA_964388425.1 uncultured Planctomycetaceae bacterium | reverse complement strand
GCGGCAAGACCCCGCACATCGACCTGGACGTCTCCAGCCCGTCGATCGTTCGCGACCCGGCCAAGTGCATCAAGTGCGGCAAGTGCGTACGCATTTGCGAGGAGGTCCAGTCCGTCGCAGCGATCGACTTCGTCGGACGCGGCTGCCACGCCACCGTCGGAACCGCCTTCGACCAGGGCCTGAACATGTCCACCTGCATCAACTGCGGGCAATGCATCCAGGTCTGCCCGACCGGCGCGCTGCGGGAGCAGTCGGACATCAAGCAGGTCCTCGATGCCCTCAGCGACCCGACCAAGACCGTCGCCGTCCAGCACGCCCCGGCCGTCAGCGTCACGCTCGGCGAGGAGTTCGGCATGCGCAAGGGCGTCGACGTCGACGGCGTGATGACGACGGCGCTGCGAAGGCTCGGCTTCGACCGCGTCTTCGAGACGAGCTTCTCTGCCGACCTGACCATCATGGAAGAAGCCAGCGAACTCGTCCACCGCATCACGAACAACGGTCCCCTTCCGATGATGACCAGTTGCTCGCCGGGCTGGATCAAGTTCGTCGAGCAGTTCTATCCCGATCGGATCGAGAACCTCTCGACCTGCAAAAGCCCGCAGCAGATGCTCGGGGCGGTCCTCAAGAGCTTCTACGCCCAGCGCGAGGGGCTGGAACCGGCGAATATCTTCAGCGTCGCGGTCATGCCCTGCACGGCCAAGAAGTTCGAGGCCGACCGTCGCGAGATGGGTCGCGACGGCACGCCCGACGTCGACGCCGTGCTGACGACGCGGGAACTGGCCAGGATCATCCGCATGCGCGGGCTGGACCTGCGGAACCTCGAACCGTCCGCGCCGGACTCGCCCTTCGGGGAGCGGACATCGGCGGGGAAAATCTTCGGCGCCACCGGCGGCGTGATGGAAGCCGCCATCCGCACGGCCTACTGGATGATCACCGGCAACGAACTCGAGGAACTCAAGGTCGAGGCCGTCCGCGGCATGGACGGAATCAAGGAAGCGAAGGTCACCGTCGGCGACCTGGAGGTCGGCATCGCGGTGGCCAACGGCCTGGGCAACGCCCGGCTGCTGATGGAGCAGCTCAAACAGGGACGCGACGACCTGCACTTCATCGAGGTGATGACCTGCCCCGGGGGTTGCATCGCCGGCGGCGGCCAGCCTTACGACACGGACCCGGCGGCGGTTCGCCAGCGAATGAAGGCGTTGTATCGGCTGGACCGGGACGAGACCGTCCGCGTCAGCCATGCCAACGAGTCCGTCAAGCGGCTGTACGAGGAATTCCTCGGCGAGCCGCTGGGCCATCGATCCCACGAACTGCTTCACACGAAGTACCAGCATCGTGAAGCCGTGCTGTAAGCGGTAGATGAGAACGTCCAATGTTCATGCTCAAACAATATCTACATCGCAATACCCAAATACCAAGCAGGCACGCAGTCGGTTTGGAATTGGAGTAGTGGATCTTGTTTGGACATGGGACATTGACCCTTGGACATTGATTGAGCATTGAACATTTTTGCCCCATGACCACAAACCGCAGCAAAGCGTTTATCGAGACGGTTCCGGAGCGTTGCCGGATGTGCTACACGTGCGTCCGCGAGTGTCCGGCCAAGGCGATTCGGATCGTCGAGGGCCAGGCCCAGGTCGTGCCCGACCGCTGCATCGCTTGCGGAAACTGCGTGAAGGTCTGCAGCCAGAACGCCAAGCAGCCGATCCGCACGACCGACCGCGTGTGCGCCCTTCTCAGCGGAGAGGAGACGGTCTGCGCGATCGTCGCGCCGAGTTTCCCCGCGGCATTCGAAGACATCGCCTTCCCCGACCTGGTGAGCATGATCCGGCGGCTGGGTTTCGACGTGGTCGCGGAGGTGGGCTTCGGCGCGGACCTGGTGGCGGAGCGGTATCGCAGGCTGCTGGCCGAGTCGACGGGGAAGCGGTACATCGCGACGAGCTGCCCGGCGATTTTCGGGTACGTCGAGCGGTACTATCCGGACCTCGTGCCGCAGCTTGCGCCGATCGTTTCGCCGATGGTAGCGATGGCGCGGGTGATGCGTCACCTGCACGGGGAGTCGGTGAAGGTTGTGTTCATCGGCCCATGCATCGCCAAGAAGATCGAGTCCGACAGCGAGACGATTCCTGACGAGGTGGACGCGGCGATCACGTTCGTGGAGCTGCGCGACCTGTTCGCCGTGGCGGGCGTTGAGCCGGCCGATGCGTCGGACGAAGACTTCGACCCCCCGCACGCGGAGATGGGCGCGGTGTTTCCGATCGGTCGCGGGATGCTGCAGGCGGCGGGGGTCAGCGAGGACCTCGTGGACGGGCGGGTCATCGCGACGGAGGGGCGGAACAATTTTCTCGAAGCGATCAAGGAGTTCGCCAGCGGCAATCTCGAGGCGGAGCTGCTGGAGGTGCTGGCCTGCCAGGGCTGCATCATGGGACCCGGCGTGGGTAACGAGGACCCGCGGTACCGCCGGCGGGCCCGTGTGAGTCAATACGTCCGCGAACGGATTGACCGGGGCGACCACGACGTGTGGAACGCGTACATGGACCGCTTCGCGGACCTGAGCCTCGATCGGCCTTTCACGGAGCACGATCAGCGGATCGGGATTCCGGACGAGCACGAGATGCAGCGGATACTCCGGCGGATGGGCAAGTTCGCACCGGCCGACGAACTGAACTGCGGTGCGTGCGGGTACGACACCTGCCGGGAACACGCGGTGGCGATCTTCAAGGGGCTGGCCGAGAGCGAGATGTGCCTGCCCTACACGATCGACAAATTGCGGACGACCATCCAGGAGTTGGCCAACAGCCACGAGGAACTAGCCAACACGCAGGAAGCGCTGATGCACTCGGAGAAGCTCGCGAGCATGGGGCAGTTGGCCGCTGGGATCGCGCACGAGGTCAACAACCCGCTGGGGGTGGTGCTGATGTACGCGCATATCCTTCTGGACGACTGCCGGACCGAGGCGGACAATGCGGGGATGGCCGGCGACCTGCGGATGATCGCCGAGCAGGCCGACCGCTGCAAGAAGATCGTCAGCGGATTGCTGCACTTCGCGAGGCAGAATCGCGTGCTGCGTCAGCCGACCGATGTGCGCGAGCTGCTCAGCAAGAGTCTCGATACCGTCCCCCGCCCGGAGGGGATCGACGTCGAGGTGGAACACGCCCTGGACGACGAGACGTGCATCGCGGAGATCGATCGGGACCAGATCATCCAGGTGGTGACGAACCTGGTCTCCAACGCGTATCAGGCGATGGGCCCGGGCGGGACGCTGTCGGTGCGGACCGAGCCCCGTGACGGCCAGGTCGTCCTGCGCGTGACGGACACGGGCTGCGGCATCGCCGAGGAAAACCGAAAGAAAATCTTCGACCCGTTCTTCACGACCAAACAAATGGGCAAGGGCACGGGCCTGGGCCTGTCCGTGGCGTACGGGATCATTAAAATGCACAAAGGAAATATCGCGGTGGAGTCCAACGACGATCCGCAGGCGGGCCCGACGGGCACGACCTTCACCGTGGAACTGCCCCGACAAGGAGCCGACACCCCATGAGCGACGCGACCGGAAAGACCGTTTTAATTGTGGACGACGACCCGGATTTTCTGCTGCAGCAGAAGGTTCAGTTCGAGGCGGCGGGGTACAAGCCGCTGACGGCCTCGACGAAGGACGAAGCCCTGAAGCTGCTGGAGAACCACTGCCCGGCCGTCGCCGTCGTCGATTTGATGATGGAAGAGGAAGACACCGGGTTCGTGCTGTGCTACCAGATCAAGAAACAGAACCCCGACGTGCTGGTCATCATGGTCACCGGAGTGGCCAGCGAGACGGGGATCGAGTTCGATGCGGCGACGGAGGAGGAGCGTGCGTGGGTCAAAGCCGACGCCCTCCTGCCCAAGCCCGTACGGTTCGAGCAGTTGCTGGGCGAAATCGAACGGCACCCTCAGGCGAGGGAATAACCCGTGGAGACGCTGGAAGTACTGATCGTCGACGATGAACCGGGGATGTGTCTCGGCGTGCAGCGTGCGCTGCGGGACTTCCATTTCCACGTCCCCGATGCGGAGGTGGAGGTCCACTTCAACGTCCAGTCCGCCGGGACGGGGGAGAAGGCGTTGGAGATCATCGACACGAACCCGCCGGACATCCTGCTGTTGGACCACAAGCTGCCCGGCATGAGCGGCCTGGACGTACTGGAGAAGCTCGAGCCGAAAAAGCTCGATGTGCTGACGATCATGATCACGGCGTACGCGTCGATCGAGACGGCGGTGCAGGCGACCCGGCAGGGAGCGTACGACTTTCTGCCCAAGCCCTTCACCCCCGCGGAGCTGAAGTACACCGTCCAGAAAGCCGGGGCGAGGTTGATCCTCGCCCGGCGGACCCGCGCCCTGGCCGAGGAAAAACGCAAGGTCCGTTTCGAGTTCATCCGCGTGCTGGGCCACGAGCTCAAAGCCCCGCTGGGTGCGGTCGAGAGCTACCTCCAGATGTTCAAGGACAAACCGCTGGGCAACGACCTGGGGCCGTACGACGAGATGGTCGATCGGTCGATCCTGCGACTCAAGCAGATGCGGACGCTGATTGTTGACCTGCTGGACATGACGCGTCTGGAGTCGGGGCAGAAGGCTCGCGAGCTGGTGGACCTGGACGTCCGGGAGATCGCCGCCGACGCGCTGGACCTGGCCCGGCCGTCGGCGGAGGAGCACGGCATCGCTCTGGAGCTGCACGGGGACGAGTCCGTGCCGATGACCGCCGACCGGGGCGAGCTGGAGATCATTTTGAACAATCTCGTCTCCAACGCCGTGAAGTACAACCGCGACGGCGGGCGGGTGGACGTGACCGTCGCGCGGACCGACGGGCAGGTGAACGTCAGCGTCGCCGATACCGGGATCGGCATGAACGAGGAGGAGATGAAAAAACTCTTTACGGAGTTCGGGCGAATCCGCAACAAAAAGACCAAGCACATCCTGGGCACGGGGCTGGGGCTGTCGATTCTGCAACGGCTGGTACAGCTCTACGAGGGCGAGATCAAGGTCGACAGCACGCCGGAGGTAGGCTCGACGTTTACCGTCCTGCTGCCAACCGAGGCTTGATGGGCGTTTGAGCTGGGGGCGCGGAGAAAGGGAATTCTCGGGATTGGCAGGGTTGTGGGGATTTCAAGACGCCTCCCTCAGAACTGCCAAGAACACACGCTGGGAGGACCGTTTGGGGGATGTAACTCCAGGGCACCTTGAAAAATTGGATTCACGACATTGCTTGATCTTGTTGCCCGCTGCCTGCGTCACAAAAACCGGCGAATATTTCAGAATATGCACCGATTTTCGTTCCTTGGCAGCAAGCAAAGTATCGGCGCGATCTCGCAAATCGAATTTTTCAAGGTACCCTCCATTCTTTGCGTTGACGAATCGCCCTGAGGTTCCGGTCCGTCGACGTTTGAGGGGGCGCGTCGTTCAAGAGTCGCTTTCGAGAT
>CAYMAP010000186.1:0-5453 GCA_964388425.1 uncultured Planctomycetaceae bacterium | reverse complement strand
GTAGGACCATTTGGGGGATGTAACACCATTCTTTGCGTTGAAGAATCGCCCTGATGTTCCGTTCCGTCGACTTTTGAGGGGCGCGTCTAAAAACCTTCTTTTTCCGTGGCACCTGCATCTTGCCGGGCCGTTGCAGGGCCATCCTGGCCCTGCGCCTCCGGCCCGCCGTACGGGCAGGATGCCCGTCAAACGCATGGCCGAGACGGCCATGCCACGTGTTCATACAGGTTCTAACCCTTTGCCAACCCTGTCGGTTTGCGGTGAGGTGCGTTTTTCTCCCCGCGATTTCAATTTCCCGGCTCCTTACGCCGATACAGAGGGCGATGTCACAGGTCTGCAAAGCGCCAATCTCAAAACTCCAGGCGAGGACGACATGACGACCGTTTCCACCCCGGCGAAGTCCGCTACGCGCCAGTTCCACGCGCTGATCGTCGACGATTCGACCATGACGCGCAAGATGATTATGAAGGACCTCAACGACTCGGGGCTGGCGGAATTCACCTTCGTCGAAGCCGGCGACGGTGTCGAGGCCCTCGATCAGTACCGCGCGACCGGGCCCTTCGACATTCTGTTCGTGGACTTCCAGATGCCCCGCAAGGACGGGACGGAATTTCTCGCCGATCTCAATGACGTCGACCGTCGACACCCCCCGGCGGTGATGATCACCTCCGAGCGGAGCATCGAGGTCATGGAGAAGGCCGCCGACGTCGGCGTCAAGGCCTTTCTGCTCAAACCCGTGGACAAGGATCGGCTGTGTCGAGGGCTGCGCAAGTTCGTGGACTCCCTGCCCAACCGTCACGTCCACGCGCCCTCGGCCGTGCCGCACGGCGAGGTCGTCCCCCAGGCCGCCCGCGAGATGCTCCAGCAGGCCTGCGGGAGCGAGGTCCAGCCCGTCCCCGAGGACGAGGACGTCCGCCACGGCGGGGTGATCTTCGGCTCGATCGCCGTGCTGGGCGACGTGCAGTGGTCGCTCGTGCTGGGCTTCGAGCAGTCGGCGGCGGCGGCCGTGGCCAGCCGGTTCGCCGGCATGGACATCCCCGTCGACAGCCCTGAGATGGGCGATGCCATCAGCGAACTGGTCAATCTCGTGGCCGGCCACGTCAAACGGCTGCTGGAGAAACAGGGCGTCCACGTCGAGATTTCCCTGCCCGTGGTCAACCTCGCCACGAACATCCGCACGCTGACGCTGCGAAGCACGACCAGCGAGCACCGTCACTTCCGAGGCGAGATCGGCAGAGCCTGGACGAGCGTCACAGTCGGGATGAACTCCGGCCTCGTGCTGTAGAATCCGGTGTGGCTCAGCCGCCCCCGCCTGAGATTCTACTTTCTTACTCCATCGTGTCCGTGCTGAGGATGAGTTCGGGCATTTTCTCGCTGGGCAGGTTCATTGACCCCAGCAGGCGTGCGGCGGCTTCGTTGAGGGGACCCTGGTCTTTGGCGTTGGAGACCATCTCGACGACGGCGCGGGCCTGGTCGTCAGCGGCCTCGTTTCCGAACCGCCGGACGCTTCGCGAGGCAGCCTGGAAGGCGGCGATTCGCACGTCCTCGGGGGCCTGGTCGTTCAGCGCGAGTCCGACCACTGCCTGCTGAGCCTGGCTGCTCTGGATGGCGGCGAGGGCGGCGGCGGCGGCTTTCTGGAGGTCGGCATTGTCGGCCTGGAGGGCATCGGCGAGGGGGTCGACGGCCCGCAGCACGTCGTAGATCACGTTCGTGCTCTTGCCGATGGTTTCGACGGCACGGGCGGCGCGAATCGCCCACGCCTGGGCCTGCTGCGCATCCACCGGTTCCCCGGCCGACATTGCGATGGCCTGGGCCAGAGCCTGGGCAATGGCTTGAGCCTCCATCGTCTCACTCGCCAGCGTCACGCTCCGGGCGTCCCGCTCGGCAAAACGCCGCAGCGAAGGCGCGTTGTTGTGAATGACCACGGGCAGGTAGTGGTAGATCGGCTCGTTGCGGAACCGCCGAACCACGGTGAGGTGGTCGACGTCCGGGCCGAGGAAGACCACGTCCGGGCCGGCGACCTTGGCCGCTTCGATCAGGACGGCCGACGGCTCGCTGACGCGGAGCACCTCGTACCCTGCGGCCCGAACGAGGTCGACGGTGTCGTTCTGTCGTGTCTCGTCGAGGACCACGACCAGCGCGGTTTTCCCGCCGCGATGTCGGATCGCTTCGTTGAGGGTTGTCAGAACGTTCTGCGATCCGGCGAAGGGTTGGGTCGGCAACGCCAGCGCGAGCGTTTCCGCCGCCAGGTACCGCACCGAGCGGTCCGGGTAGCCCAGGGCGCTGACGAGCGGCTGGGCACCGCCGGCGATGGGTTCGACCAGTGCCTTCGCTCCGGTGGTCTTGCCCATGGTTTCGATGACCTTCCGCGCGATGGCGAGGTTGTTGTCGGCCAGCGCCCGGGCGAGGACCGCCTGGAGGTACCGCGGGCTGGACGCCAGGGCGTAGAACGACGACTGGGGAACGTCCCGGACCCAGAGGGGGTCGGTCGCTCCGGCCGGCAGGTCGATCTGCCGACGAATGCACGCCGAGAGCCACAACGGTACGGCAGGGTAGAACGACGCATCATACCGGATCGCCAGGCGACCCATGCGCATCGCGTAGACGTCGCAGAGAATCGGGGCCGGCACGGGCCGGGACTCCAGCCCGAGCCCTTCCTTCCAGAACCACACGAACGCCTTCTCGCCGGATTCGGTGTTCTCCGGCTGGAGGGACTCGGCGCGGTCGTAGTAGCGCTCGGCCAGTTCGTAGAACAGTTCCGACAGCGAGCGGTCCAGGGCCGACCGGTCCCCCCCGCCGCAGGAGAGGATTGCCGAGAGGATGATCTTCCGCGTGGGGTTGTTGGGGTCCTGGAGGTCCTCGCGGAGCAGGGCTTCCCGCAGCCGGGGCAGAGCGGCCGGGTACTGGATCTCGCCCAGCGCGTTGGCGATGAACCCCACGAGTTTGAGGTCCTTGGCCTGCAGCGCGACGCTGTAGCCCCGGACGGCCTGGCGACCCATCTCACCGAGCATCGTCACAATCCGCTGGCGGAGGACTTCGGGGGTCTCGGCCGACATGAGTTTCTGGATCAGCAGGGGCAGGGCGTACTCGCCGCTGGCCTGGAGGCGCTGCTTGCCGACGACGTACCCGCGGAGGCTTCGGCCCATCATGGCGATGGATTCAGCGATCTGCTCGGGATCCGACCGCCACGCCTGGTAGCCCTCCTCGATCTTCTTGCGCAGCGTGATCAGCGGGTCTTTCAGTTCCGGGAGGGACTGGCCCTTCTGGAGGATGCGCAGGGACTCGGGGTTGTCCACGCTCAGCAGGTAGAGGTCCCGGGGCTGGGCATCGGGATTGTTCAGCAGAGCCCCGGCGAAGCTGCGGGCGATCTGCGGGCGTGCGACGTTGATGTAGTGCAGGAGGCTTTCCCACTGGCCCTTGAGATCGAGGTCCGTGTCGACCTCATCGGCCGATGCGGCGGGGGTCTCCTCGGCGGGGGCTCCGTCGTCCCCGGTCGCCGGGGCTTCCGCGGCGGTGTCCTCGGCGGTATCCCCGAACGGATCGGCGTCCTGAGCCGGGGAAGGAATGCACACCAGCGTCAGGAACAAACCCAACGCCCCGAATGCTGCCAGCAGTCGCTTGGAGACCATGCTCATCGTACTCCTCGATGTCGCCCCGGCGTACCGCAGGGGGAACGAACGTGTGGGCCAACCGCCACGCGGGGCGATCGGCGATGTCTGGAACACCTTGATGCTCCTGAGATTATAGGTCCACGGACGAGTCTGTCAACAGGCTGCTCCTCAGCGGTCGAGTCCCGTCCCGGCGAGCCTTTTGTTTCTCATCGGCAACCCGGGGGCCGGGACAACAGCCTTATGCGGAATCCGGAGCAGCCTCCTCCGTCCCGAATCCGGCGAGCCCTCGGCCCGTGGCGGTGGAGAAGTACTCGGCCCGTGGCGTGATACCCGCCCGGGCGAGAGTCAGGCGGTCGGCGTCCCAGACGGCGGCGGCAACGGGGTCGGCAGTGACGCATCCGTCGGCGTGGGCTTCGATGGCAAGGGCGATGGGATCGGCGGGCAGGTGGGGGAACTGTTCGCGGAGGACCCGGCCGGCCAGGTCGCGGGATTTCGGACCGTGCGCGGGGTCGTGCCCGTCATGCACCCGACCCATGTCGTGCAGGAACCCGGCCACGATCGCCGAGATGACCCTCAGGCGGTCGTGGGATTCCCCGGCTGCGATCCGCCCGGCCAGTCTCGCGACCTCCCGCAGGTGCTCCAGCCCATGCAGGCGGAGCTGTGTCTGGCCGCGATGCAGGTAGGGCAGGCAGAGTCGCTCGACCCGTTCGACCTCGCGGGACCATGCCGTCGGATTCAGGCTTTCTTCCCGGCTGCCCATCGCTCCGCCCAGGTCAGGACCTCATTGGCCTCCTCCGGCGTGAACGGCCCATCGATGGTCAACCAGACGCCGTCGGGCTTGAGTTGCTCGGCGACGGTGCGGGCGTCCTCGAAGCCCTTGGCGATGACCTGCATGCTCTTGCCCGCAACCTGAATTTTCTGATAGACCTCGATCCAGTGGCTCGCCTGTCCCTGCCCGTCCCCGTAGACCCACTGAACGGCGTCGAGGTCCTCGCAGGCCAGCAGCGCGTCGAGGTGATGCAGCGCTCCGGGCCCGTCGAGGTGAAAAATATTCCGTTCGAGGTACTTCATCTCCTCGACAATCGACGGGAGGATGGCGTCCTGGAAGGATTCCGGCGAGATCATGCAGATGAAGTCGCAGTTCGTGGCGTAGGCGCGCCCGGCGTGGAGGAAGGACAGCCAGGTCGTGCCGGGCAGGCCGGCGGCTTCGAGTTTGCGGTAGTGATCCTCGTAGATCGGCGTGTAGCCTTTCGTGACGTGCTCGACCGCCAGCCGAACCCCCTCGGGGTCGTCGAGCACGTCCATGCACAGATGCTGCGGCCCACGGAGGGCGGCGACGAGATCGCCGTTGGTGTGAAGATCCGGCAGCCCCGTCAGCCAACGCCCCCGCCCCCGCTCGATGGACAGGTCGATCCACCGGCTGATCGTCCGCCAGTAGACGTTCTGCAGATCGAGCTTGAGATTCAGGATGTCGCGGACGTTCTCGACGACCGGCTGGGACCAGCTCGTCCGCTCACCGAACTCCAGCTCCGCGCCGTAGCAGGTCGCGCAGATGTCCGGCCCGAGGTCGGGGTTGACTCGCGGAAAGGCGTCCGAGGGGAAGACGCTGACCTCGTAGCCGGCCTCGAAACAGTCCCACTGATATTCGATGTCCATCCAGCGGTCTCGCAGAGACTCGTGGTGGGCGGGAATCTCCCTCGGCTGGGCCTCGGGGGTCACTCCTGGGATCGACACGGGCGGGCGGTCGATGATCTGGCCGTCCCACCAGGCTTCCATGCGGGCGAGGGTCTTGTCGAAATCCGGCATGCGTTGTAGTTGCACGGGGCTCCCTTTCGATTAAAG
>CAYMAP010000185.1:0-5478 GCA_964388425.1 uncultured Planctomycetaceae bacterium | reverse complement strand
ATCGTCTGCCACGGCGAGCCCGGCCCGGAGATCGCCTGCGACGACGACCGGCGGGATTTCCCCTGGCCATGCTGTCTTACTGAATCTCCCGCGTGTAGTTCAGCAGTCCGCCGGCGGCGAGGATGTTGCGCTGTCGGGCGGAGAGTTCCAGCCGGGCCCGGAAGGTCGCCTTCTGCGTGGCGTTGGTGACGGTGAGGGTCTCGGCGGAGGCGATGGCTTCGGGGACGGCTTCGACGCGCAGGTCGTCGCCGGGCTGGATGGCGTCGTAGTCGCCGGGCTTTTCGAAGACCAGCGGGAGGATCGCGAAGTTCACGAGGTTCGCCTGGTGGATGCGTTCGATGGCCTTGGCGAGGACGACGCGGACGCCGAGGTACATCGGGCACAGAGCGGCGTGTTCTCGCGAGCTGCCCTGTCCGTAGCTGTCGCCGGCGACGATGACGCCGGCCCGGCCCTGTTCCTTCAGGGCCAGGGCGCGGTCGGCGAAGGTCGGCTTGCCTTCTTCGCTGAAGCAGTCGAAGACGTATTTCGCGTACTCCGGGACATTCGAGCGGTACTTCAGGAAACTGCCGGCGGGCATGATGTGGTCGGTGGTGATCTTGTCCTCGACCTTGATGACGACCTGTCCGTCGAGGGTTTCCGGCAGGGTCTGGCCGGCGGGGGGTTTGACGATCGTCGAGCCGCGGACGATCTCGACCCGCGGGGCCTGATCTTCCGAGACGGGCGGGAGGATCAGGTCGTCGTCGATGAGGAACTCCTCGGGACGGTCGATGTTCGGCGGCTGGATGGTCAGCTTTGCCGTCAGGTCGCGCGGGTCTGTGATCTGCCCGGTGACCGCGGCGGCGACGGCGGTCTCGGGCGAGACGAGGAAGACCTTGTCGTTCTTCGTGCCGCTGCGTCCGGAAAAGTTGCGGTTGAACGTCCGCAGGCTCACGGCGTCCTCGGCGGGGCTGAAGCCCATGCCGATGCACGGCCCACAGGCGATTTCCAGCACGCGGGCACCGGAGAGGACGATGTCCTGCAGCGCCCCGTCTCGGGCGATCATGGCCATGACCTGTCGGCTGCCGGGCGCCAGGCCGAGTTCGACGTTCGGGTGGACGGTTCGGCCCTTCAGGACGGAGGCGACGAGCATGAGGTCCTGGTAGCTGCTGTTGGTGCATGAGCCGATGGCGACCTGGCGGACTTCCGTGCCGGCCAGTTCGCGGATGGTGCGGATGTTGTCCGGGCTGCCGGGCGTCGCGGCGAGGGGTTCGAGTTCGTCCAGTTCGATCACGACGTGTCCGAAGCTCACGTCGACGGACCCCTCGCCGTCCGGCTCGCCGACGGAGACATCGGTGCAGTATTGACGGATGTTGTCGAGAAAGGCTGCGTCGCGCTGGGCGTGGAGTTTCTTGGTGATCGGTCCGTAGGTCGCGTCGGGGTCGGCGGCGAGGGGCTGGTAGTCGTCGCCTCGGTTCTGGGCGGCGAGGAACTGTCTCGTCGCGTCGTCGGCGGGGAAGAGGCTGGTCGTCACGCCGAGTTCGGCCCCCATGTTCGTGCAGGTCGAGCGTGCGGGGACGGGCAGGGACGCGACGCCCGAACCGAAGTATTCGAGGATGCAGCCGACGTTGCCCTTCGTCGAGAGGATCGACAGCAGCCGGAGGATGAGGTCCTTGGCGGCGACCCAGGGCTGGAGCGTCCCGCGGAGTTCCACGCCGACGACGCGCGGCGCGGGCAGGAAGAAGGGGCCGCCGCCCATGGCGACGGCGACGTCGAGCCCGCCGGCACCGATGGCGATCATGCCCAACCCGCCGCCGGTGGGGGTATGGCTGTCGGAGCCCAGCAGCGTCGCGCCCGGTCGGCCGAACCGTTCGAGGTGGACCTGGTGGCAGATGCCGTTTCCGGGGCGGCTGTGGAAGGCACCGAGCTTCGGGGCGATGGACTGCAGGTAAAGGTGGTCGTTGTGGTTCTCCGGGCCGAACTGCGCCATGTTGTGGTCGACGTAGCTGACGGACCGTTCGGTTCGGACGCGGGGGATGCCCATGGCTTCGAGCAGCAGGAAGGCGGTCGTGCCGGTGGCGTCCTGGGTGAGGGTCTGGTCGATGCGGATGCCGATCTGTCCGCCGGAGGCCGGGTCGCCTTCGACGAGGTGTTCGGCAAGGATTTTGTCCGTGAGTGTTTGAGCCATGGGAGTTCCTTATCAGGCGGGAAGGGTGCGTAACGAGCCGTGTACTGTACCCGATGGGCCGGCAGAAACCCGCAGGAATTCAGACGGACGCTGGCGGGAACCGTCAGGGTGCGGCGGCGGGGTCTTCGTTTTTCAGGCGGAAGACCCGCGGGCGGATGATGAGGACGGTTTCGTACTCGATACCGGCGCGTTCCTCGATGAGGAAGTGATGGCCGAGGCTGGTGGGTCGCTGGGCCATGATGCCCGGGCCGATGATGAGGAAATCGTCGTTGTCGACGGGCAGTTGAAAGGTCAGGGGATTGAAGCTGAACAGCAGGGGCTTGGTGACCATGCGGGGGATGCCCTTTTCCTGGACGAATCGGGTAAAGCGTTTGGAGGTGCGCAACTGGGGCACGCCGGTGACGAAGACTTCGGTGGGATCGTCGGGGTTGAGGGTGCAACTGAGGGTCAGGAGGTTGTCGCCCTTGGGATAGTCTTCGCCGGTGAGGGTCCGATCGGGGAAGAAAATGAAGAGGGTCTGGACGGGCTGGTCCCGTTTGATTTCGATCGGCGCTGGGCGTCCGGGAACGACGCGCAGTTGGATCATGCGGAAGCTCTGGCCGGTCAGTGCGTTGAGGGTGCGTTCGAGGTCTTCCCACGCCTCGGCCCGGCCCACGCCGACGCGCAGGCCGTTGAGGCCCAGGACGGTCGAGTGCAAGCTGACGGGTTCCTCGTCAACGTAGCTCCAGAGTTCCTCGGATCCGCTGGCCTGTCCGGTCGGCACGCTGACCGTGCCGATCTGCAGGTGAATCAGGTAGAAGACGTCCGATTTGGGCGGCAGGGAGGACTTGCCCGCAAAGGGAGCGATGGGCCGGACTTTTCGGGCCGGTTGGGTGCTGGGCGAGGGACGCTTTTCGATGTTGCGCGCGGTCGGTCCGGCGGGCTGGGCGGCGGGTCCGCAGGCGGTCCCCAGCCCCAGCCCCGTCACCAGCAGGGCTGACAGGATGACCTGGCGAAGAGTCATGCGGCGGGCCGATCGCCCGAGACCGGCGGCGTGCGGACTTCATCGGTGCTCATGCCGCGAGCGTAGCCGGCGGAAAATTTCAACTGCACGATCAGCCAGACCACAAACGTCACCAGCGGATAGGCGGCGAAGCGGAGGTAGAACAGCAGGTGGTCCCAGAGCCCGACATCCGCGGATCGGATGCGCTCGATCCCGGCCCGGAGTTCGCCGAAGTTGTACATCGCCCCGCACGCCAGCGACGTCCGCAGTAACTGCTGCCAGGGAAACACCATCGCCAGCAGCACCAGCGCCCAGAACAGCGAGCCGAGGAAGCTTCCCACGCCCGCGCCTTGCCGTTGCAGCGCAACCAGGGCGGCAAACCACAGCGGGGCCAGCAGCAGGAAGGCTGAAACCATGGCCACGAACTTGGCCGCGGGCAGGACCCAGCGGAGCAGGTCGTTCCAGGTCGTCGTCTCGGCGCCGTTCGCCGGAGGAGACGACTCGGCCGGTCGGGTCGTGGTCGCAGGCCCGCCATGGTCCGGGGCGACGATCGGCCGGGGGCCGAGCTGCGTGAACGTCCCGAGGACGAAGCCCGAGCCCTGGACGAGCAGGCAGAGCAGGACGCCCCAGAGGAAGATGTTTTTGGCTCGCTTGACCGACCTCATGGCCAGGGCGAATTCCGTCGCTTCGATCTGTTTCATGTCGCTGACCTCGCAATCCGTTTGCCGTGTGGGCGCAAGCGGAGATGCCTGCGCCTTTGGTTGGTATCGGCAAGCGGGCGTGGGTTTCAACAGGGCGGTTGCTGCGGCGGCAGCGGAAGGATCAGCACCAAAGCCCGGGGATCATACCATGGCGGGCTTGGTTGCCGATGCCGAGATCCTCAAGCAGTGCATGACTCTCCAGTCCCGACACCTCGGCGGGGGGATTACATCGTGCGGACCAGTCCGATGACGACGCCCTGGATGTCGACGGAATCGGTGTAGATGGGTGCCATGTCGTTGTTGGCGGGCTGGAGTCGAATTCGCCCTTTTTCACGATAGATGCGTTTGAGCGTCGCCTCGCCATCGGGCAGGAGTGCAACGACGATCTCGCCGTCGCGTGCGGTGTTGCGCTTCTGGACGACGACCAGGTCGCCGTCGCAGAGGTGGTCGTCGATCATGCTCTGGCCGCGGACTTCGAGCAGGTAGGTGTTCCCGTCAGGGACAAACAGGTCGTTGAGGTTGACGGTCTGGGTATCCTCGACGGCTTCGATGGGCGAGCCGGCGGCGATTCGGCCGGCCAGGGGCAGCTCGCCGTTCTGTTCGTCGGGGAAGCGGAACTGCTCAGACACCTGCAAAGAGCGAGCCTTGTGCTTGGCTCCTCGCAGCAGCAGATTTTTTCTTTCGAGGGCTCCGACGTGCTCGAAGACGGTGACCTTGGTCAGGTTGAGGTGGTCGCCGATCTCCTGCATGGTCGGGGAATAGCCGTTGTCCTTCCGGAAGTCGCGAATGAACCGCAGAATCTGGAGTTGTCTGGGTGTGACGGTTTCCATGCTCGTTCTCCTGATCGGTCGGCTTGTGTCTGTCGGTGGTCCCGTCGGATTGTTCGGTGGCGACGGCGAAGAGGGCGTCGTGATGCAGTCTGCCGGCGTGCCGGGCCTGCAACGCCACATCGGCAGCCGGCGCTGAGGCTGACTGCAGCACCTGGGCCGGCGGGCTCGACGACTCGTCCTCGGCTGCCTGACCTCCCAGACGGGCCAGCGCTTCGTCGGCTGAGGCGATCTGGGAGGCGACGAGTTTTGCGTCGGCGTCGGGTTCGCCCGATTCCGGCCGGACCCGCCGAAGGACATCGAGCACCTTGCCCACCACCTCCTTGAGGTGCAACGTGGGCGGCTCGAAGGTCATCCCTTCCGGTCCGGTCGAGACCAAGGGGGGCTTGCAGCCCAGGTCAGCCGCCAGCTTCGCCCAGGCCTGCTGGGCTTTTTCCGGGGGGAAGGGTTTTGCCCCGGCCGGGTAGGTTGTCACATACTCGCCGCCTGGGCCGAACTGACACAACGGTCGATGGTCCTGCATGGTGGAAATCCCTTTCACGCTTCGGCATCCGTGCCGGAAACCACCGCTGAGGACCCTGTGCGGGTCGGATCGGCGGGGTTTTCGGACGCTCGTCCCGGTGTGCCGATTCCCGTCGGGTACGCCGAAGACTGCTCTGGTTGCTCTGGTTTTCCACCCAGCGTCGGCCTGGCGGGCAGGGGTTCTGCCCGGCGGCGTTACACAGCACAGATTCGCATTTTGTTTGCACCGAAGTTTACCCTAACATCGGGTGAACGTCAAGGACAACTTGAAAAAATTTCAAG
>CAYMAP010000184.1:0-5482 GCA_964388425.1 uncultured Planctomycetaceae bacterium | reverse complement strand
GCGCTACGAGGAACTCGTCGCCTTGGATCACCTCGACCTGACGATCCCGCGCGGGCAGGTCTTCGGGTACATCGGGCACAACGGCGCGGGCAAGACGACGACCATCCGCATCCTCGCCGGGCTCCTTCAGCCCACCGAGGGCAAGGCGGAGATCTGCGGGCTGGACATCGGCTCGGGCCGGGACCGCATCAAACACCTCGTCGGCTACATGCCGGACAGCTTCGGGGTCTACGACCAGATGCGGGTCTGGGAATACCTCGATTTTTTCGGGGCGGCGTTCAAGCTGCCCCGCCGGCAGCGCCGCCAGCGCATGGAGCACGTTCTGGACATCACCGAGGCTGAGTATATGCGCGACCGCTTCGTTGACACGCTCTCGAAGGGGATGAAGCAGCGCGTGGGCATCGCCCGGACGCTCATGCACGACCCGCAGGTCCTGCTCCTGGACGAGCCGGCCAGCGGACTCGACCCCCGCGCCCGCGTTCAGATGCGACAACTCCTGCGGAAACTCGCCGATTCCGGAAAGACGCTGCTGGTCTCCAGCCATATCCTGCCGGAATTGGCGGCGATCTGCGACGCCATCGGCATCGTTCACCAGGGCGTCCTCCGGGCGGCGGGCCCCATCGCCGAGGTCCTCGGCGAACTGCAGCGTGACCGGATGATGGAAGTCAAATGCCTCACCCATCGCGACCGGGCGAGCCAAACCCTCGAAGCAGCCGGGACCTGCTCCGACGTCGAGCCTTCCGAGATCGAACCGGATATTCTGCGGTTCCGCTTCAGCGGCGACGACGCTGCCTTGGCCGACCTGCTCGACGCCCTCATCCGCGACGGAGCTCGCGTCGCGATGCTGCGGGAAGTCCCGCTGAGCCTCGAAGACGCCTATATGTCCATCAGCGGGATCGGCTCGGAACTGGCCGGTGGACCGTCCGACGAAGCCGGGGACGAAGCCCATGCGTAACCCCATCATCAGCAAGGAAGTTCTCTCCTCGCTGCGGACGAAGAAAGCCGTCGGCATGCAGGCTCTGATGTTCGTGGTCCTCGCCGCCCTGGTGATGGTCTTCTGGCCCGCCGACGGACTCCAAGACATCGGCGGGCAGCAGGCGCGGAGCATCCTCAGCATCGTAGCGATGGGCGAACTGCTGATGATCATCCTCTTCGCGCCGTCCTTCACCGCCGCGTCCCTGACGGCTGAGATGGAGCACAATACCCTCGAAAGCCTCTTCACCACGGCGCTGAAGCCCTGGCAGATCGCGACGGGCAAAATGGCTGGCTCGCTGACGTTCCTGCTGCTGCTGGTGATCTGCGGCACGCCCGCGCTGGCCCTGCCGATGCTGCTCGGGGGGGTCGGCGGAACCGAACTCCTCGCCGTTGTTGGCATCCTGCTCGTCACGGCCGTCTATCTCGGCATGATCGGGCTGCTCATCAGTACGATCATGCACCGCAGCTACCGCGCGATCATCGTCACCTACGCCATCCTGCTGGGCGTCTGCTTCCTGCCGGCCCTGCCGGCCTGGCCGGTCAGCCGAAATCTCCTCACCCGAGGCGGGCCCTTCTGGCAGGGGGTCTTCCACGTACTGGGCAGCCTCAGCCCGCTGGAGGCGATGATTTCCCTGCTCTGGCCCGACAGCGGCTACGCCATCGGCGCGGGGGGCTGGCCGGCGTTCTGGGGCGTCTACCTCGTTCTCGCCGCCGCCGCCGTCATCGTCATGGGGATCGTTTGTCTGCATCGGCTTCGGCATCCGCCCGCGCCGCCGAGACCTCGCGAAACCCTTCGCGTCATCGAACGCAACGAAGTCACCGCCAGGACGGTGGTGTGGCATTTGTGGTTCTTCGACCCCCGCCGCCGGCGCTCGCCGATCGCGGCCTGGCAGAACCCCGTGCTGATGAAGGAATTCCGCACCCGCCCGATGCTCCAGACCCGCTGGCTGCTCCGCGCTGTGGGCATCAGCCTGATCGTCTCGATCCTCCTGATGTTTCTCGTGAATTTTTCCGTGACCGCCTTCGTCGGGGAGTCCCCGCAACTCTACACGCTCATGACGACGGCCGTCGCTGCCCTGATCGTGGTAATGCTCGTGCTGATGGGGCCCGCGGTGGCCGGCGGGGTGATCTGCTCGGACCGCGAGACCGGTGTCTGGGACCTGCTCCGCGTCACGCCGATTCCCAGTTGGCGGATCGTCTCGGGCAAATTCCTCGCCAGCATCATTCCGTTGCTGCTGCTGTTCCTCGCGACGTTGCCGGCGCTGCTGCTGTTAGTCTACTTCGACCCCGGGCTCGCGCCGGGACTGTCGGACTTTCTCGACGAACTCGCCGCCAGGCCCGAAGTCGGAATCGTGCAATGGGTGTTGTTGTGCGCACCGCTGACGCTCATTCTGCTGGTGGGGCTGTCCCTGGCGATTCGGCATCCGAAGCTCGCGGCGGTCTTCGGCGTGCTGCTGGGGCTGCTGGTGGTCCTCGCCGCCGGTGTGCTGGTCGTGACGCTCGTGTCGTTCTCGCCGAGGCTCCAGCACGTCTGCGCTGTGATCGGCATGACGATCCTGTTCGTCAGCACGGCCGGGACGTTCTTCAGCAGTCTGTTCTCACGGACGGCGACGGCCACGGCGTGGACCTACGCGCTGGTCGTGACCCTCTCGCTGCTGAGCCTGTTGGTGCTGATCGGCAGCGGGCTGTTCAGCCGGCAGTTCGTCGAGACCATCCTGGTGGTCAACCCCGTCGCCGCCGTCATGGAGGCGGCCGGGTACGAACGTGTCCGGGACTACGGGCTGCTGTGGACGCACCTGCAACTGATGGCGGTTGCGACGGCTGCGATGTTCGCCGTCGCGGTCGCACGCGTGATCCAACTGCGACGGGCGGAGTGAATATGACGCGAACGACTTTCTGGAAACGATGTTCCCTTCTCGTTCTGGCGGTCCTGTTGGCGGCGTGCTGCAGCCTTGCCCCGGCCGACGAAATGCCTGACGTGACGGTCCCGGAGGATCGCATCGACACGCCGACTTTCGGCGACGATCGGGTGGTCGCCGCCCTGGGCGAACTGCTCGGCGACCCCGACGTCCGCGTGCGCGAGCAGGCCTGCCGCGATCTCGGCCAGACGCACAACGCCGCCGCGCTGGCATCCCTCCGCCGGGCGACGGAGGATGCCTCGCCCCTCGTCCGCGCTGCGGCGGTCACGGCCGCGGGTGAGATCGGCGGCGAGCAAGCTGGCCCACTCGTGCTGGGCGGGCTCGGGGACGGCGAGCCCGCCGTGGTCCTCGCGGCGCTGCGGTCGTGGGAACGCCTTCGCCCCGACGGTGCGGCCAAGGAGGTACTGCCGGTGCTTGGGCGTGAGGAACCGCTCGTCCAGGCTGTCGCGCTGCAGGTGTTGACGCGTCTGAACAAGGCCGCCCCGCCGGAGCGGTGGTCGGCGCTGCTGGCGAGCGATTCGCCCCGCGTCCGCCTGCGTGCGGCGGAAAACGCCCGCCTGCTTGTCGCCCCGGGCTGGACGCTGCCGGAACAGTATCGGCAAATTGCGCGGACCGATCCCGTCCCGGCCGTTCGGGCTGCTGCGGTGGAGGTTGCCGGCTGCCTCGACGACAAACTCCTCGCCGAAGCCGCCGGGGATGACGACCCGCGGATCCGACGAGCCGCCGTCCGCTGCTACGCCTTCCGGCGCGATGCGGCTGCGGTCGCGGGGTTTCTGGATGACGCGTCCGGTCGGGTTCGCCTGGCGGCGCTGCGGGCCGGTTCGGATCTGCCGCTCAGGGATGCCATCGAAACGCTGTTCAAACGCATGCGGACCAGCCCGGACGAAGCCAGCCACCTCGCCGCTCGCGACGCGCTGCTCGCGGTGGGAGGCCAGGAGGCGGCGAGGCTCTCTGCCCTGGCGCTGCCGGAACTGGTCGAGCAGGCGAAGGCACTCCGCACCCGTCGCGAGTCGGCGATGAAACGGGCGGGCCGGGCGGACAAAGCCGGGCGCGGCAAGGGCAGGGGCCGCAAGCCGCCACCGCCCGCCGGGCCAAGCCCCGCCCAACTCGGCCGGCGGATCGAACTGTCCGAACGCAACGCCGTCGCCTGCGCGCACCTGCTGGGCGAACTCCGCAGCCGGGCCGGGCATGCCGACGTTCTCCGCCTGCTGGAGACGCTCCGGCTGGACTCGCCCGTGCTGGGCGAACTGGCGCTGACGGCGGGGGCACTCGGCGACGACCGCGCCGGCCCGATTCTGCGCAAGCGTCTGGAGGAATCGCACAAAGTGGGCTTCGCGTATCTCCGCGCGATGATGGTGATGGCCAATCCTCCGCCGTTTTCCGAAGACAGCGCCGGCAAACTGGTTCGCGGGTCGCTGATGCTGGGCGATTCCGACGCTATCCCGCTGGTGCTGAAGTTGGGGCGATTGAGCATGCAGGGCCAGCGATTGACGGGCGTCTGCACGAGGGTCGTTCGCTCGCTGGGCGAATTCCCCGACGCCCGGCAGCGCAAACCGATCCGCCAATACATCCTGGACGTGCTGAAGGACCGGTCGTTCGGGCTGGTCGCGCAACTCAATGCCGCGGACCTGGCCGGTCGATGGAAGCTCCGCCAAGCCGTCGGCGACCTGGAGTACCTGCTGACCGAGCGGCGCCCGAACCGACGGGCGATGCTCATCGCCGCCCGCGCGATCGGGCGGATCACCGGCACGGTCCCGCCGGTCGGCCAGCCGGTGCTCAACCAGGGCGACTGGGTCGTGCAGGTCCTCAAAGACAAAAGCGATGACGGAGGCTCGCCATGAAACGCAGTCAGATGAACGGGTGGATCGAGGAGGCGAAGGCCTTTTTCTCTGAGAAGCAGTTTCAACTTCCCCCCTGGGCGTTCTGGTCTCCGACGGATTGGCGGAAACGGCGCGAGGACTGCCGCGGGATCATCGACGCGATGCTCGGGTGGGATCTGACGGATTTCGGCTCGGGCGACTTTCACCGTCGCGGGCTGTTGCTGTTCACGCTGCGCAACGGTATTGCCGGTCAGCGCGACGGCAAACCCTACGCCGAGAAGATCATGATCGTCGAGGAGCAGCAGGAGACCCCGATGCACTTCCACTGGTCGAAGATGGAGGACATCATCAACCGTGGCGGAGGGGAATTGGTGCTCGACCTGTACGGCTCGACGGAAGACCAACAGCTTAGCAGCGAGCCGATCAGCGTGCAGGTCGACGGCGTTCGCCGAACGGTCAAGGCCGGCGGGTCGGTCGTGCTGCGTCCGGGGGAGAGTATCTGCCTGACCCGCGGGCTCTACCACCGCTTTTTCGGCCAGCCGGGGCGGGGCAAGGTGCTCGTCGGGGAAGTCTCCGCCGTCAACGACGACATGACGGACAACCGCTTCCACGAGAAGCTGCCTCGCTTTCCGGACGTCGAGGAAGACGAACCGCCCGTCCACCTGCTGGCGTCGGAGTACGCGAAATACGTCGATGCCGCGGCGGGGTGAGGCGCTGAGTTGGGTCGCGAGATGCCCCCCGGTCTGATTCTGAAACCCTTTGCCTTCG
>CAYMAP010000183.1:0-5499 GCA_964388425.1 uncultured Planctomycetaceae bacterium | reverse complement strand
TCAGGGCGATTCGTCAACGCAAAGAATAGAGTGACATCCCCAAAACGGTCCTCCCTGCGTGTTCTTGGCAGTTCTGAGGGAGGCGTCAATTAAAATCAGTTACCTGAGATCCCTTTTCGAATCGGTTCCCCCCCGGCCGATTCGAATGTAAGGCGGTGCCTGTCGTCCCCCCCCACGGCAGGCCCGCCGCTTTTTTTGCGCACCATGAGGGCAACAGGCAGCGGTAACTCCTACGGAATTTCGCATTGGGTCATGTCGCGGGGGGATTCGCCAGTCCAATAATAACCCCTGCCATGCCCGGGGTTTGTGACTATGGGCCGGGATCAACGCGATCCCCGACGCCAGTAGCCCCTGGCATGCCCGGGGTTTGTACTTTTGGCGATTCCCTCAGAACCACCAAGGACGCGGTGGTAGGACTATTTTGAGGACGTAACTCGATTGTTTTTGTTGACGAATCGCTCTGCTTTTTCATTCCTTCGATTTTTGAGGGAGGCGTCACTTTTTCCTTCGCGCAGACAGCCAGGAGGGCGTTGTGGAACACTTGGCCAGCGAGAGTGCAGCCCCGGCAACGGGAAACAGCGTGCCTCGTTCGATGGATTGCCTGCAGCCTGCATGGCAGGGCGGTGTTTGGAGGAATCCAAACCCACTTGAGGGTACCTTGAGGTCTACTGCCCGGCGGCGATGGCTTCGGCGATGGGGTGGATGACCTGGGGCACCACCAGGCGGTCGCAGAGGTCCTCGCAGCAGCGGACCTGCTCGGCGAAGGCGGCGGGCGCGTCGAGAACCTGACTGGCCGGGGGGAACCGCCGGACCGTCAGGTAGACGCTGATCGGTTCGTCTTCGTATTGGCCCGTGCGGACCTGGAAGCTGCTGCAGCGCGTTTCGACGGAAATCCGTCCCTGCAGGTAGCACTGCTCGTCGAGGCTGAAGACGAGGTCCGGCTCGAACTGCAGAGGCTTGATGTCGGCCTCGCCGATGAACCCGCCCAGCGGGCTGTCGCCCAGCAGGGCTTCGGCGACGAGTTCGTCCCGGTTGCCGAGGTAGTCCAGGTTGAACCCGAACAGGACATCCAGGCTGTCGACGTCCAGCCCCGACAGGCCGAGGTACACGCTGCTGCGCTCCAGCAGCCAGGTGTGCAGCTCGCAGGCTTCATCGAGGTGGTCGGGATTGAAAAACCCCGCGCAGAGCCGGTTGGGGTGCAGTTCCGCCCAGCGGTAGCTGCCTTCCTCGCGGTCGGCTTCGAGGACGAACTCACCCGTCTCCCGCTGGAAGAACCCCGTCATCGAGGGAAATCGCTTCTGGACGGCCTCGAAAAAATGCAGCACCGTCTCCCGCGAATGCGGCAGGGGCATGGTGGTCTGCACACTGAGGTTGACAAAGACGTCGTCGGCTATGCCTGCAAAATCCATCGTCTCTCCTGGTCGTCCGGGCACATGTGGCTCAGCCGCCCTCGGCTGAGTTTTTCGGTCATTCCCCCGCAGGGGAGAATCCAGCCAGCACGGGCAAGAGGCCCGTGAAACTCATGGGCGAGACGCCCATGCCACGTTTCAGACAGTTCCTGCTGCGCCGGTGGGCCAAGACCCTTCATCATACCGCAGAACCGCCGTTCGACAACGGCTATTTCGCACGCTTGGCACGGACCTTCAACTCGGGGTGCTTGGGGGTGACGGTGGAGTCGGCCTCGATGCTGCGCGTCACGAAGACGTTGCCGTTGACCGTCACGCCGCGCCCGATGACCGTCTCCCCGCCAAGGATGGTCGCGTTGGCGTAGACCGTCACGTCGTCCTCGAGGGTGGGGTGGCGTTTGACGCCCCGCTGGAAGCTGATGCCCCCCAGCGTCACGCCCTGGTAGATTTTCACGTTGTCGCCGATGACGGTCGTCTCGCCGATGATCACGCCGGTGGCATGGTCGATGAAGAACCGCTTGCCGATCATCGCGCCGGGGTGGAGGTCGCAGCCGGTCCGGCTGTGGGCGTGCTCGGTCATCATCCGCGGCATCAGCGGGACGCCGAGTCCAAGCAGTTCATGGGCGATACGGTAGACCGTCACGGCATAGAAACCGGGGTAGCAGTAGATGATCTCATCGATGCTGACCGCGGCGGGGTCTCCGTCGAGGGCGGCCTGGGCGTCGAGGGCCAAACTCTCCCGCAGGGCCGGAAGCCGGCCGAGGAACGTCCGCGTGGTCTGTTCGGCCTCGCGCTGGCAGGGCTGGGGGTCTTCGCAGACAGTGCAGCCCCGTTCGGTACACATGCAGTGGCGTATCTGTTCGGCCAGTCCGTCGGCGACGCGGACCAGCAAGTTACCCACGTGAAAGCGGATGTTCTCCTGGGTCAATCGCTTGCGCCCGAAGAATCCCGGGAACAGCAACATGCGCAGCTCGTCGAGCAGCTCGACGATGCGGGATCGGCTGGGCAGGAACACTTCGTCGATGCGCTGGGTGTCCGGGTGGGCCTGGTAGCTGGCGACGACGGCGTCGGTCAGCTCGGACAGATCGTGGTTGACGGGCTGATTCATGGCGACCTCGCGTGGAGATTGTGGGTTGCGGATTTGAAAGACAACACCACCTTTCGAACGGTTGTTGTGTTGTCGTGTTTCAATCCGAAATCCACAATCCGAGATGATATGTCTGTTTAGGGCACCTTTCGTTCATTGTATCCCGATTCCCCGCTGAATGCATCGCCGGATCGGCTGGGCTTTTCGGGTCAGATTTCGGCTCTTCGCGCCGGGGCGTTTCCGGGGTATGCTCATGATCTCCCCGCGCCGGGGCCGTTCCATCAGAGGAAAGGACAAGCCATGCCGAAGGACATTGCCTGCGTCATTCTCGCCGGCGGACAGGGCAAACGAATGCGGTCGGCGGACCGTCACAAGGTCTGTTTCCCCATTGCCGGAACCCCCGCGATCGTGCGTACGGTGGGCATGTTCAAGTCCGTGGGGATCGGGCAGTTCTACATCGTCGTCGGCGCGATGGCTGAGCAGGTCATCGCCACTGTCGCCGAAGCCCACAGCGACGTGCCGTTCGTCTACCAGCCCAGCCCGCAGGGCACCGGGCACGCCGCGCTGTGCGCAAGGGACGTGCTCGATGCGGCCGGGTTCGCCGGCGACGTGCTGATCACCATGGGCGACAAGGTCGTCCAGCCCCGCGTCGTCCAGCAACTGATCGAAACGCACCGCCAGGACGCCTCGGCCCTGACGCTGGCGGCGTTGCCCAAGACGCCCCAGACCACCGCGGGGCGGATCGTCACCGACGCCAAGGGGAACGTGCTGGGCAACGTCGAACTGGCGGATATCACCCAGGCCCGCCAGAAGAAGCGCAAGCTCCGCCTGGCCGGTCGGACGCTGACGGCCCGACAGGTCGAGCAGCGCAGCGACCGCGTCAACGCCTCGCTTTACCTCTTCGACGCCGAGGCCCTCCGCGACGCCCTGGGAAGTCTCCGCAGCGATAACGCCCAGGGCGAACTCTACCTCACCGACGCCATTGAGCACGTCGTCGGACGGGGCCTGCCCGTGGCCGTCCTCGACGTGGAGGACCCCGAGGACCTGATGGCCTACAATACGCCGGAGGAACTGCTGCGGATCGAGGAAGTCCTCGCGCGCCGCGAGGGCTCCCGGCGGCGCATCACCGCCGGCAAGCCGAAACTCGCACGCGACGCCTTCCGTTCCGCGGGGCAGTGGATCAAGCTGCTGGAAGACTTCCCCCCTCGTCTGCGGAAGCGTCTGGAATCCATGTACGGCCCGGACAGGGAGGTCATCGAACGCCGCCGAAAAGCCTACCTCGACGTGCTGAAGCTTTTCGGGAAGAAACACAACCCCGACCGCCGGGTCATCCTCGTCCGCGCACCGGGGCGCATCAACCTCATGGGCCGACACGTCGACCACCGCGGGGGGTTCGTCAACACGATGGCGATCAACCGCGAGGTCGTCGTCGTCGCCTCGCCCCGCGAGGACGACGAGGTCACCCTCGCCAATGTTCGCCCGAAGGAGTTCCCCGCCCGGTCGTTCCACATCGGCGAGTTGCTGGGGTCGGCCAACTGGGTCGACTGGATGGACTACATCAACTCCGCGACGATCCGGCAGGTTCTCGAGGCCTGGCGGGGCGACTGGAGCAACTACGCCAAGGCCGCGGTGTTGCGACTCCAGCACGCCTGCCCGGACGATCGGCTCCGCGGGATGGACTGCGCCGTCGCCGGCGACATCCCCATGGGTGCGGGGCTCAGCTCCAGCAGTGCCATCGTCGTGGCCATGGCCGAGTGCGCCAGCGCGCTGAACGGCCTGGACATCAAACCGCAGGAGTTCGTCGACCTCTGCGGCGAGGGCGAGTGGTTCGTCGGTTCGCGCGGCGGCAGCGCCGACCACGCCGCCATCCGCTCCGGCAAGCGAGGCGGCGTCTGCCGGGTCGGGTTCTTCCCCTTCCGCATCGAGGGCACCGTCCCCCTGCCGCAAGACGTTCGGCTGGTCATCGCCAACTCCCACGTCCGCGCCGCCAAGAGCGAAGGCGCCCGCGACACCTTCAACCACCGCGTCGCAGCCTACAACCTCGCCGAGATGGTCTTCCGAAAAAACGTCGCCATCCTGCGGACGATCGAACACCTCCGCGACGTCGACCCCGACCGCCTCGGGGTACACCCGGCGGAAATCTACCGGGCGATCCGGCAACTGCCGGCCAGCCTGACCCGCCGCGGCGCGATGCGCATGCTCCCCGACGGCAAGCAGCGTCTCGAGGAACTCTTTGATACTCACGACGACATCGGACCGTACCGGCTGCGGGACGTAGCGATGTTCGGGATCAGCGAGTGCAGGCGCTCCGACCGTTACGCCGACGTGCTGCGGACCGGCGAGGTCGACGAAGTCGGGCGGATGATGGCCACCAGCCACGACGGCGACCGCGTCGTCAGTCATCGCGGCGGCTGGGCCAGCAAGTACGCCCCGAGCTACTCCAACGCCGTCCTCGACCGGCTCATGCGCGACGTGGCCGGCAAGGACCCGCAACGCTCCGCCGACGCCCAGCTCCACCGCCAGCCCGGCCGATACGCCTGCAGCACGCCGGAGATCGACTACCTCGTCGACCTCGCCTGCACCCAGCAGGGCGTGGTCGGCGCGCAACTGGCCGGGGCGGGCCTGGGAGGCTGCGCGATGATCCTCGTTCGCGACCACGCCCTGCCGACCCTCCTGTCAGCCCTGAAGCAGAACTACTACGCCCCTCGCGACCTCAAGCCCGACCTCCACGTCTGCACGCCCGTGACCGGCAGCGGATTGATCCGAGGCTAACCCGGCGGGAGAGAACGACGTGGCGAACATTTTTTTGCAGAATCCGTGAACCCTCTGTTCGTGCGCGACGTTCTATACATGGAAACCCTGGACGCCTTCCTCCTGCCCTTGGGCGTCCTGAACAGTGGGTGGAACCCACAGCCGGCTGAGTGCCTTCTCTCCTTTCCCCGCTCAGCCGGCTTTTTTATTGACGCGCCCCTCAAAAGTCGACGAAACGGAACATCAGGGCGATTC
>CAYMAP010000182.1:0-5512 GCA_964388425.1 uncultured Planctomycetaceae bacterium | reverse complement strand
GACATCCCCAAAACGGTCCTCCCAGCGTGTTCCTGGCAGTTCTGAGGGAGGCGTCAATGTTCCACGTGGAACATCCAGGAGACCCGCATGGAAACCAGCAATCGAAACGCCCGGCCTCGACTTGGCAGGGGCCTGAGCAGCCTGATCAAGTCAACCGACACCCTTCATCAGCCCAGCCACCCCACAGCCACTACTCCGTACGAGGAATCCGCCCAGCACGCCCTTGGGGCCGAGGCCCGCAAAGTCCCCGTCAAGGACATTGCGCCCAACCCCTATCAGCCCCGGCGACACTTTGACCAGAGCGACCTCGACGACCTCGCCCAGTCGATCCGGCAGGACGGCGTTCTCCAGCCCTTGATTATCACCCACGCACGGGGGGATGACGGGAAGCCTTACGTCGTCGTCGCCGGCGAACGCCGCCTCCGCGCCGCCTCCCAGGCGGGTCTTAACGAGGTCCCCTGCCTGCTCCGCCAGGCCGACGACCGCCAGATGCTCGAATGGGCCATCATCGAAAACATCCAGCGGACCGACCTGAACCCGATCGAACGGGCGATCGGGTACCGCGAATACATCGACCGGTTCGACCTCACCCAGCAGGTCACCGCCGATCGGCTAGGCCAACCGAGAGCAACAATAGCTAACCACTTGAGATTACTAGACTTACACGAAGATACTCAAGACCTCGTCGCGGAGGGAAAACTCTCCTTCGGCCACGCCAAAATTCTTGCCGGCCTGACCAGCGCCAACCAGCAGGACCGCCAAGTCCAACTCGCCCGAAAATGCGCCAAAGAAGATCTCTCCGTCCGACAGCTCGAAGAACTCCTCAGCAAATCGGCGGCTGCCTCCTCCCTGTCCAAACCGGCCGAGCCGAAAACCCACCCCCCCTACCTTCGCGATATCGAAGAACGCCTGACCAACGTCGTCGGCACGAAAGTCGCCATCCAGCCCGGCCGAAAGCAACACACCGGCAAGATCGTCCTGGAATACTATTCCCTCGAGGACTTCGACCGCATCGCCGCCACGCTCGGGCTGCCGGAGACGGACTGACCCGTTTGCCTTCCGCACCCTCGCCTCAGGCTCCCGAGGCGGCCACGTTGCGGCGCACCGGCCGATGTGTGCTCTCGGGCGGATGGCTTTGCCCAGGGCGCATGCGCATGGGTTTTCTGTTGCATACCGACTCCTGACTACACCCCAGTGCCATGCCCACGCTTTCAGCCTGCCCGTGTTTCAAGCTCCTTACATGCCGCGGATCGTCGTACCATCTCCCCGTTGTACGAAGACGGCTATGTGGGTTTTCGTGTCTCCAGGTCCATCCCCGAGCCGACGACGCTGCCGGCGGGAATGATCGCCGGACGTCACCGCGTATCTGCGCCGGCAACAAGTTGCCGGCCCTACCCACTAGGTAGACGAGACTTCGTCGCAGTATGACAGGGCGAGAAAATCGCCCCCGTTGTTTCAGCGTTTGCCACGCCCTCGCATCTGCAGGCCAAAGAGTTTGATGAAGCCCGTGGCGTCCGAGGGGGTGTACTCGTCGCCCATGGTGAAGCTGGCCAGGTTGGTGTCGTAGAGGCTCTTTTTGGCCTCGACGCCCGCAGCCGTCGCCCGGCCGCGATGGCACTTCACACGGACGCTGCCGGTGACGTTCTTCTGCGTGCGGTCGACGAAGGCGTCCAGGGCCTGCCGCAGCGGGTGGAACCACTGGCCGTTGTAGACCATCTCGGCGTACTTCAGGGCGAGGTGCTGCTTGAAGTGCGCGGTGTCGCGGTCGAGGGTAATCGCCTCCAGTGCGCGGTGGGCGGTGTAGAGGATCGTCCCGCCGGGGGTCTCGTAGGCCCCTCGTGACTTGATGCCGACCAGCCGATTTTCGACCAGGGCGACCTGCCCGACGGCGTGTTTCCCGCCGAGGCGGTTGAGGCGGTCGACGATCTCATGCCCGGGCAGCGTCACGCCGTCCAGCGCCACGGGCCTGCCGTGTTTGAAGTCGATCTGCACGTAGCTGGCCCTGGACGGGGCTTTGCTCAGCGGGACGCTCATGACCCACAGGCTGTCCTTCGGCTCGTTGCGGGGGTCTTCGAGGTCCGCCCCTTCGTGCGAGATATGCCACAGGTTCCGGTCCCGCGAGTAGATTTTCTTTTTACTCTGCTGAATGGGTATTCCCTTGGCCTGGGCGTACTCGACGGCCGCCTCCCGGCTGGTGAGTTCGAAGGACGCGTCTTTCCACGGCGCGATGATCCTGAGCTTCGGGTTCAGGGCCATGAACGTCAGCTCGAAGCGGACCTGGTCGTTGCCCTTGCCGGTCGCGCCGTGGGCGACGGCGTCGGCTTTGGTTTTCTTCGCGCAGTCGACCTGCCCGCGGGCGATCAGCGGGCGGGCGATGCTGGTCCCCAGCAGGTAGAGGTCCTCGTAGACCGCGCCCGCCGCGAGCATGCGGAAGCAGTAGTCCTCGGCAAACTCCTGGCGGAGGTCGTCAACGATGCACTCGCTCGCGCCGCTGGCCAGGGCCTTGTCCTCGATGCCTTCCAGCTCCTCGGCGCCCTGTCCGACGTCGGCGACGTAGGCCACGACCTCGCAGCCGTACTTGTCCTTCAGCCAGGGCAGAATGACCGAGGTGTCCAGCCCGCCGGAATAGGCGAGCACGATCTTTTGGACGCGTTCGTTGCGGGGCATGTCGGTTCTCCGTTACGGGGCAAACCCGGAGCGTACCGTCCCGACCGCCTGAGAACAACACCCCGATGGAAATTCAAAGGGGAATTCAAACGTGCGCCCGCCTCACTCGTCCATCCGACTCCCACGTCGTCCCTGCCGGCCGTGCTGCACGGGTGGGAGACAAACCTGCCCGTAGGGGGTACCCGCCTTACGGGCCTGGCGGATGCTACAATGGAGCAACCCATGACCATGCCCCCCGAGACGTCACAACACTTCGCAGCCGAATCGGCAGAGGCGTTCGACCCGGCCGTGCCTCCGTCGGCTGCGCTGCGCGACCGTCTGGGCGAGCTTGCGGGGGAGGCGGTCCGGCGCGAGGGGCTCTCCGCGCCGGTCGATCCGTCCGTGCTGGAGGACCTCGGGAGACTCGGGGCGCTCGTCGCCGAGTGGTTCCAGCCCGACGAGTTGATCGCTCGGCCGGCGGGGACCGACCCGGCGAGTTGGCTGGCACGGGACGTGCTGGGCGCCGGGGGCAAGCGGCTGCGACCGCTGCTGGCCGTCGGCACGTGGGAAGCCCTGACCGGCTCGACTGAGCACCCGAAGGCCCTGCGGACGGTCGCGCTGTCCGTCGAGTGCTTCCACAAGGCCAGTCTCGTCCATGACGACATCGAGGACGGCGACGCGGTGCGGAACGGCCGACCCGCCCTGCACGTCCGCCAGGGACTCGCCCAGGCGGTCAACACCGGCGACCTGCTGCTCGGGCTGGGCTACCGCCTGCTGGCCGGGCTGGACGTCCCGGCTGACCTCCGCGGCGACATGCTCGCCGTCGCCGCCTCCGCCCACCTGCGACTGTCCGTCGGGCAGGGGAGAGAACTGGACTGGATGCACCGACCGCGACCGCTGGATGTCGAGGACCTGCTGGAGATCGCTGCGGGCAAGACCGCGCCGGCCTTCGAGGTGGCGATTCGGCTGGGGTCGCTGCTGGCTGAGCGGCACAAGGCTCGCAACGCCGACTTTGCTCAGACCGTCGGCGAGTTCGCCCGCGCGCTGGGCCAGGCTTACCAGCTCCGCGACGACCTGCTGGACGCCGACGATGTCCGGGCGGGTCGGCTGAACATGTTGGCGGCGGTGGGGTCGGCGGACGCGCCGCCCGATCTCGAAGGAGTCCTTGACCGCTGGTGGCGGGGCGGTACGCTGGAGGATGCCGAACAGGCCGACCTGGAAGCGTATCTCAACGGCGAAGAGGTGCGTCGACGGGCGCTGGGGCTGTTGGGCGCGATCCGCCGGCGGGTGGACGCGGCGTTGCAGCGGATCGAGCCCCACGCGCTGCGGGCCATGTTGCGGCAGATGTTCGGTCGATGCCTGGCCGACCTGGCCCCGCCGGCCTGTTGTGATCCGGACGTCGATCTGTAGCAAGGAATTCCCGTGACCAGTCGACAACGCATGATCGCCTGCATGGCCCGCGCTGTTCCCGTGCCGGGTTTCGATGCCGATGCCTTCGCCGCGTTCGTCGAAAGCCGACGTGCCTCGGACGGCGGCTTCGCCGGGCGTGCCGGGACCAGCGACCTGTACTACACGGTGTTCGGCCTGGACTGCCTGGTCGCCCTGGGCCGGGACGTTCATCCTGAGCGACTGGCGGAGTATCTTCGGACGTTCGGAGACGGTGAAGGGATGGATTTCATGCACCTGTGCTGCCTGGCGCGATGTTGGGCTGGGCTGGCTGACCTTGGCCTCGAGCCGGGGCCTGTCCGCGATACGCTGGCTGAGCATGTGGGAAGGCATCGCAGCGACGACGGCGGGTTCGCGCCGCAACCGGACACGCCGCGGGGGACGGTTTTCGGTGCGGTCTTCGGCGGCGGAGCGATGGAGGACCTCGGCTGTGGCCTGGACCGCGCGGACGAACTCCAGGCGTGCATTCGCCGCTGCCGATGCTCAGGCGGGGGCTATGCCAACGATTCCCTCACGGGTGTGCCGACCACGCCCACCACAGCCGGGGCGTTGATGGTCCTCCACGGGCCGGGTCGTGAGGACGAAAGCGAATCGCTGGACTGGCTGAAGACCCGGCAGGGTCCGGATGGCGGGCTGCGGGCGGCGGAGGTCGTGCCCGCCGGCGACCTGTTGAGCACGGGGGTGGGACTGTACGCCCTGTTCCTTCACGGCGTGCCGTTGAGGGACTGGCAGATCGAGGCGGCGAGGCGGTTCGTGTTCGGTCGTCGCACGCCGGAAGGGGGGTTTTTCGGCAGCGTCGCCGATCCCACGCCCGACTGCGAGTACGCATTCTACGCGCTGCTCGCCCTGGGCAGCATGGACGGCGGGCATGGCACTTGATCGAGCGGCACTGGACGCGGCCCGCCGGCGGACGGTCGAAAGGCTGCTTGCGATACGGGACGGAGAGGGGACGTGGACGGGGGAACTGAGCGTGGTCGGCGGTGGCGCGGCGGTGGGGGCGCTGACGTTGCTGGACGCCGGCGGACACGCCGAGGCGATCTACCCCCTCGCCTTCGCCTCGGCCGGTTTGGGACGGGCCGTTGCCCTTGCGGACGGGCGGGATTACAATCGCGCCTGACACCCCAACGAGGAGACTGACGATGGACGGCGACAAGCGGCGTTACTTGCGGAACGTGATCGTCATCTCGGCGATGGACGGGAAGGTCACCCCCGAGGAGCAGGCCTTCATCGGTCGGCTGCGGGAGGAACTGGAAATCAGCCGGGACGAGTTCGACGAGGTCGTCGCGGAGGTGCGGAAGAACCCGCAACGGCTGAGCGTTCCCCGCGGGCCCGAGGCGCGGGAGGTGTTCGACACGCTGGTCGAAGCTGCCCGGGCAGACGGGGAAATCACCGAACGCGAGAAGCGCCTGCTGAGGAAGGT
>CAYMAP010000181.1:0-5551 GCA_964388425.1 uncultured Planctomycetaceae bacterium | reverse complement strand
GCTGAGCCCGTCGGGCTCATCGCCGCGCAGGATGGCCTCGATGATGTCCGGCGCGAGGCTGGTCAGCCGCAACATCCGGCACAAACGCCCATAAGCCGAAGGCCAACTCCGAGCGTGCCTTGTCCAGGCATTCCAGAAACCACTGCGGGGCATGATCGCCCGAAAAGAAAGGTTGACGGCGGTAGCACGAGAAAGTCAGCAAATGCGCATGATGCGGGGTGTTGTAGGTCTTACGATGCTTGCGATGGTAGCTACCCCTTGAAATAGCCCTTTGCTCTTTGTGCTTTTACGCTTTGCCCTTGGGGGTCCAGGGGCGGAGCCTCTGGTCGCGTGCGAAGCACGCGCAAGCGCATCGTGAGATTTTTCCATGGCGCAGGAACTGAAGGTCATCCAGGATTTCTACGACTTCATGCTGTGGCTGATCGGCCATACCGAAAAGTTCCCGCGCCACCATCGCTACAGTCTGGGCATCGCCATGGAGAGCCGGCTCCAGCGGATTCTTGAACTGCTGTTGCGGGCCAAGGTGTCAAAAAGGCGCCAGGAACGAACGGCACTGCCGTGATTTTGTGTTTACAAAACGCCTCTACTGCGGCTGGGACCATGGTTATCTGCTCAAAGTCCTCACCGGACCCGACAAGGAGAATTTAGATGCGTAGGCCCTGGATTCAGCCGACTGCGGTCTTGATTCTCCCGCCGGACGCGGGACAATGGAAAACCTCTGTTGGTCCCGAAACTTCAGGCACCTTGAACCCTCAAGCGAGCATCCTTTGACTGACGCATACGAATCGGTCGATCCGTTCCTGGGCAACTGGGAGGCGGACATGTCTCCCCGCACCGGCCTGGCGGCGCGATGGTTTCTTCCCAAGGCGCTGGTGGGCAATACGCATCCCGGCGCGGTCCTGCCGTTGGGCATGGTCTCCGCCTTGCCGTACTCGGGGGGGTACGTCACCGGCTACGGGCCGTACGAGGTGTCCTGTTCGGGCCTGCCTCGGGTGCGACCGCAGGGCCACGTCGCACGCGGCGTGACGCACTTTCACCACAGCGGCACGGGGACGGTCGGACATTACTACAACTACGCGCGCGTCGCCGTTGTCGATCGCGAGAAGCCCGTCGAGGTCGAGCGACCCCTGCTGGCTGAACGCGCCCGGCCGGGGTATTACGCCGGTTCGTTCGGCGATGCCGGCCCCCGCGTGGAACTCACCGTCACCCGCCGGGCTGCCCTGCACCGCTACGCGATTGCCGACCCTTCCCGGTCGAGCCTGCGGGTCGACCTGTCCTCGGCCGGGCTGGACGTCGACCGCATGCGGCAGCACCCGACCGCCGCGAAGGTCCGGTTGCTCTCGCCCCGACGGGCTGAGGCGGAGGTTCACGTCGACGACATCCGTCTGTTTGTGGCCGTCGAACTGCTCGCCGAACCCGCCCGAGCCTGCCTGTTTCACGGCCTGCAACAAACGGAAACACCGCTGGACCTGACCGACATCGAGCAGGACGAATCCTTCGGGTTGCTGCTGGCCCTGCCCGCGGGCCAGCGCTCCTGCGAGCTTCGGCTGGGCTTTTCCTACCGCAGCATCGAGCGAGCCCACGATGCCCTGGCGGAGATCGACCACGCGAGCTTCGACGACGTCCTCGCCCGCGCCGAAGCCGACTGGCGGGAACACCTCGACGCCTTCGAGGTCGAGACCGACTCGCCTGAAGACCGCACGAAGTTCTACTCCGCCCTCTACCACTCGCTGGTCAAGCCCGTCTCCGCCCGCGACGACAGCCCGCTCTGGCCCGCCGACGGACCCTGCATGCTGGACCTCTGCACCCTCTGGGACCAGTACAAAACGCTCTACCCGATGCTCATGAGCGTCTACCCGAACTGGGGGCGGGAGCTGGTCGCCTCGCTGCTGCAAGCCGCCCGGCAGTTCGGCTGCCTCTGGCGGGCCTACCTCGCCTGTCCCCAGTCGGACATCTGCTCGAAGCAGGCCTCCGGGCTGGGGCACATCACCCTCGCCGACGCCTTCTTCCGCCTGCCCGACGCGGCCGACTGGTCGGCTGAACTGGACCTGATCTGCGAGAGCCTCTTTGCCGACGACCAGGCGCGGACCTTCCGCGACGAAGGGCTGGTCCACCCGATCTCGCACACGCTGGACCTCAGCGAAGCTTGTTTCGGCATCAGCCGAATCGCCGCCGCCCTCGGCGACGCACGCGCGGACGAACTCGCACGATTGGCCGGGCGGTGGCGGGGTGCCTTCGACCCCCGGACCGGGTTGGTCGTGGACTCGACCTTCTACGAAGGCAGCCGATGGACCTACTCCTTCCGCCCCCTGCACGACATGACGGGACGAATCGACCTGACCGGCGGGCCGACGCGGTTCACCGAACTGCTCGGGGCGTTCTTCGGGTACGGAGCCGATCCCGTACGCCAGCTCGGGCGGGGCGAGGGTGCCTCCGCCGAGCAGGGGGCCGACCAGCGCTTCGAGGGCCTCAACAATGAGACCGACATGGAAACGCCCTACGCCTGGCTGTACGCGGGCCGACACGACCGGACGTGCGAGGTCGTCCACGCCGTCCGCTCTCAGCAGTTCCGCACGGGTCGCAACGGCCTGCCGGGCAACGACGACTCCGGCGGGCTGTCGAGCTGGTATGTCTGGGCTGCAGCGGGCCTGTTCCCCGTCGCCGGCCAGCCGCTCTGGCTCATCGGCACGCCCGGCTTCGACCGCACCTCGATGCGCGTCGCCGGAGGGCGCTTCGACATCCTCGCCAACGGACGCAGCGACCAAGCCATCTACGTCGCCTCGGCGAAACTCAACGGCCAGCCATTGAACCGCGCCTGGCTGAGACCGAGCGAAGTCTTCGCCGGCGGGACGCTCGAACTGGCCCTGACCAACGCCCCGACCCGCTGGGCCTCGGACACTCCGCCCCGGGTCGACTGACCCACCCAAACGAACCCCTCAACCGGAAAGGACCATCCGATGAACCGACCCAACGTGGTGTTTATTCTTGCCGACGATCATGGCTGGGACGACGTGGGCTACCACGGCTCGAACATCCGCACGCCCAACCTCGACCGCCTCGCCCGCCGGGGCGTGGAGCTCGACCGCCATTACGTCTGCCCCGTCTGCACGCCGACGCGGACGGCCCTGATGACCGGCCGGCACCCAGGGCGGTTCGGCCGACACGCCACCGTGCCGTCCAACGAGCCCGTCCTGCCGGAGAGCTACTTTACCCTCGCGAATCTCTTCGGCAACGCGGGCTACGCGACGGGGCTCTTCGGCAAGTGGCACCTCGGGTCCAGCCCGAAGGTCGGCCCGACGCACTACGGCTTCGACACCGCCTACGGGTCGTTCTCCGGCGGGATCGACTCCTACAGCCACCTTTACAAAGCCGGGCCGTTCGTCAAGGCCTGGCATCGCGACGGCGTGCGCTGCACCGAACGCGGCCACGTCACGGACCTCATCACCGACGAAGCCATCCGCTTCATCGAAGCCCAGGCCGGCCCGTTCTTCTGCTACCTGCCCTACACGGCCGTGCATACGCCCATCCTCCCGCCGGAGGAATGGCTCGACCGCTACGAGGGCGTCGAGGTCTTCGACGACCCGGAAAAGAACGAAGCCTTCCAGCGATACGCGGCCTACGTCTCCCACATGGACCACGCCGTCGGGCGCGTCATCGAAGCCCTCAAAAGGCAGGTCATCCTCGACGAGACCATCGTCGTCTTCGCCTCAGACAATGGCGCGGTGACCTACGACATGCCCTGCGACCGGCTGACCTACCCCGGCTACCGCGATGACATGCAGCCGGTCGGCTGCAACGCCCCTCTTCGCGGGCACAAGGCCCAGCTCTACGAGGGCGGGATCCGCACGCCGGGGATCTTTTCCTGGCCGGGCCACGTCCAGCGCAACAAGCTCGACGCGCCGCTGCACATCGCCGACTGGTTCCCCACCTTTGCCGAAATGCTCGATGCGACCGTACCCGGCGATCCGACATTCGACGGCGTGAGCAACTGGAAACTGCTGACCGGACAGGCCGACCAGCCCGCACCGCGCAGCATGTTCTGGAACCTCAAGCACAGCCGATTCGCCCTGCGCGAGGACGGTTGGAAGCTCATCCGCCGACCCGCCGACCACGACCACCCCGTCGAGTTGTTCCGCATCGACGAAGACCCCTGTGAGGAACGCAACCTCGCCGACGAGCACCCCGACGTCGTCAAAGAACTCTCCGCACGCATCGACGAGGAACACGCCAAAGACGATTCCGCCAAACGACCCGACGTGGGGTGATCTACTTTGCCTCGAGCCCGTTGTCCCCACTGCCGGTATCGACTTGCAACGGGACGGCCCATCCGATCGCCCCGATCATCTCCGCGACGACCATCTCGCGTTCGGCTTCGAGAGCGTCCCGGTGGACTTCGAAGACCAGTTCGTCGTGAATCTGCAGGAGCATTCGGCTGGGTCGGTCTTCCTCGCGGATGCGACGGTCGACGGCGAGCATGCCTGCCGGGCAGGCAGGGGCAGGCATGGCACACTGGAAATACAACATGATTTCCGCAACCACGCCACCCGCCCCTGATTAAAGTAGCCTGTCCCCTTTAATCGTCACTCAAAGCCGACGTCTCCGGAACCCCCACGAATTACTACCCGCTGCAGGACCTGCTCTATCGCACCACCGCCCTGGCCGACGCCGCCGGCAACATCGTCGAAGCCTACGACACCGACGCCTACGGCCGCACGCTGATCTTCAACGCCAGCGGCACCGATGGCACCTGGTTCACCGACGACGACACGGCCACCGACGTGCCGCTGTGCGAGTTCATCTACACCGGCCGCCGCTACGACCCCGAAACCCAACTCTACTTCTACCGCGCCCGATACCACTCGCCCACCCTCGGCCGCTTCATCTCCAAAGACCCCATCGGCTACGTCGCCGGAAGCATGGGGCTTTATGAGTCCGTAGGGCCGGCAACTTGTTTGCCGGCGGAATCGTTTCCTATGAATCGTGTGGCTGTCGAAAAATCTTGACAGCCTTGATCGGCTGCGGGAATATCAGCGTGGACCGTTGGCTAGCGGCGGGGCGTCGATCGCCTCCGCCATCACCTTACCGGGAACGGATACCGTGTACAGTTGGAACCTGGACAGCGTGGGGAATTGGTCGAATACGACGCGGACGCCCGTCGGCGCAGCCGCCACGACCGAGTACCGCACGCACAACAAGCTGCACCAGGTCATCGCCGCCGGCTCGGATGAGCTGACCTACGACACAGCCGGCAACCTCACCGACGACGCCACCCGCACCTTCACCTTCGACGCCTTCAATCGCGTGCGGGCCGTGGATAAAAAATCCACCGCCGTGCAGATCGCGGCCTACGTCTACGACGCCCTCGGCCGCCGCGTCCGCAAAACCGTCTCCAACGGCGGCCTGACCGGCACAGCCACCAACGGCACGACCGACTGCCTCTACGACGGCATCCAGTGCATCGAGGAGCGCGACGGCTCGGACAACCCCGCCCGGCAGTACCTCTGGGGCCTGTACGTCGACGAACTGATCCAACTGCGGGACGACCCCGACG
>CAYMAP010000180.1:0-5609 GCA_964388425.1 uncultured Planctomycetaceae bacterium | reverse complement strand
CCATGCCGGATCGCTCACGTCGCACGTATCATGTCGCGTTTGCCACTGGATTACGTTTGTTTCCGGTCGACGATGTTCCCGTCGGCGTCGACGAGTTCCACGTCCAGGGGCATCTTGCCCAGGGCGTGGGTGGCGCAACTCAGGCAGGGGTCGTAGGCGCGGATGGCGACCTCGACGTGGTTGAGCAGCCCTTCGGAAATCTCCGCCTTGCCGGAAATGTGGTCGGCGGCGACTTTCTGCACCGCGCGGTTCATCGGAACGTTGTTGTGGGTCGTCGAGACGATCAGGTTCGCCATCGTTACCTGGTCGTTGTCGTCGACCTGGTAGTGGTGAAACAGCGTCCCGCGCGGGGCCTCGATGAGACCGACGGCTTCGTTGCGGCGCTCCCCGGTGACCACCAGGTCCTCGCCCTGCAGGTCCGGGTCGTGCAGCAAGTCGCGGATCTTCTCGCAGGCGTGCAGCGTCTCGATCATCCGCGTCCAGTGGTAGGCCATCGTGATGTTGCAGACCCGGCCGGCTACTCCGCGGAATTCCTCGAGCGCCCCCTGGGCCTCGGGCGTGTCGATACACTCGGCACAGTTCAGTCTCGCCAGAGGACCCACCCGGTACCACCCGTCCTCGGTCCCGATGGACTTGAGGAACGGGAATTTCATGTACGACCAGCTCTTGACCTCCTCGGCGATGTGGTCGAGATAGCCCTGGTAGTCCACGTCGTCGAGGATTTTGTTGCCGTCCTTGTCGATCGCCCGCAACACGCCGTGGTAGAGGTCCAGGCATCCGTCCTCGCGAACCAGCGAGAGGTGATTCGAGTCGAAGCTGCCGAACCCGGCGACCTCGTCGAGGTGTTCGAGGGTGTAGTCCTTGGCGATCTTGACGGCGCCGCGGGACCACTCGAGCATCTGGTCGATGTCCTTGAGGAACCCGTCGCGTTCCTCGAGAGAGAGGTTCTTGTTGACCCCGCCGGGAATCGCGCCCGTGCCGTGGATTTTCTTGCCCGCGGTGGCCTTGATGATCTCCTGGCCGTACTTGCGCATCATCACGCCCTGAACGGCCAGGTCGGGGTACTTCGCGGCCACGCCGATGACGTTGCGGATCGCCACGTCCGCGTCGAACCCGAACAGCAGGTCCGGGCTGCACAGGTGGAAAAAGTGCAGCGCGTGCGACTGGAACGTCTGGCCGTAGTGCATCAGGCGGCGCATCTTCTCCGCCGTCGGGGTGAGCTGGTCAGCACCGACGATGCGGTCCATCGCCTTGGCGGCGGCGAGGTGGTGACTGACCGGGCAGATACCGCACAGGCGCTGGACCAGCACGGGCACCTCCCAGTAGGGTCGGCCCTGGATGAACTTCTCGAAGCCGCGGAACTCCACGATATGCAGCCGGGCCTGGGTGACCTCGTTGTTCTCGTTCATGAGGATCGAGACCTTCCCGTGTCCTTCGACGCGGGTGACCGGTTCGATCACGATGCGTTTGGCGTTGTCGCTTACCATGGTCATGCTCCAGATGCCGGCCGGCGGGAGACCGGGCACTCAATGTGTCGTTTTCGTGGCGCCGGCATCGTGCCGGTGCGTAGCAGGGCCATCCTGGCCCTGATCTGTGTTTCGTATTGTGTTTTTTCACGGGCGGGACGCCCGTGCTACTGATGGGTCAATCGTACTTGATCAGTTCGTAGGGCAGGTCGAGGGGCTTGTTGTTCAGCAGCGCCACCAGCGCCTGCCAGATCGTATCGGCCTGCGGCGGGCAGCCGGGCAGGAAGTAGTCGATCTTCACCACCTCGTTACAGGGATAAATCCGATCGAGCATCAGCGGGATTTCCGGATCGTTGGGGATCTCCCCGCTGGGGTTGTACGTCGTCGGGGCGTTGAGGTAGGCCTCTTCGAGGCAGGGCTTCAGGCCGACCGCATTCCGCATCGCCGGGATATCGCCGTTGATCGCGCAGCCTCCGACGGCGACGAGCACGTCGCAGTTCTCCCGGAACGACTGGAGGGTGTGGACGTTCTCGTCATTCGCGCAACTGCCCTCGATCAGGCCCACCGCGCAGCGTTCGGTGAACGTCTTGATATCGTTGATCGGCGACTTGCTGAAGTCGACCAGTTCGATCAGTTCCAGGATTCGTTCGTCGATGTCCAGGATGGACATGTGGCAGCCAAAGCAGCCGCACATCGACGTTGTCGCTATTTTCGGTTTCGCCATCGGGTCTTCCTTCTGCTCAGGCGGTTGTCGTGCGAACGGGGTCGCAGGAAACGTAGGTCAGGTTACTTCTGTTCAATGTCCGATCCGATCGGCTGCTTGTCGTAGGGCCTCTCGCCGACCGGCGTGCGGTAGCCTTTGCGTTTGTGGACGAGGCACCCGACGGGGCAGACGTCGACGGCCCGGTCGGTCTCCGCCGCGTCGGTGTGGGCCAGGTCCGCCTCGGAATTGACGACCAGCCCCTTGTGAATACCCCGCCCGGCGAAGTCGAACACGTGCTTGCCGTCGATATCCCGGCTGGCGCGGACGCAGCGGGCACAGAGGACGCATCGGTTCCGGTCGATGTAAATCTCCGGGTGCGTGGCGTCGACATCCTTCCGCGGGTAGAGGAACGGAAACTTCGGAGCCGTGATCCCCAGCCGATACGCCAGCGCCTGCAGTTCGCAGTCGCCGCTGGTCTCGCAGAACATGCAGAAATGATTGCCCTCGACGAACAGCATGTCGATGATGTTCCGACGGATCTCGTTGACCTGCTCGGTGTCGTTCTCGACGACCATGCCCTCGGCGGCAGGCTGGGTGCAGGCCGTCTGGGGTCGGCCGTTCACCATGCAGGTGCAGACCCGGCAGGCGCCGTACGGGGAGAGGTCCTTGTACGCGCACAACCGGGGGATGTACACCCCCGCGGCATCGGCGGCTTCGAGGATGGTCTGCCCCTTGTCGGCCTGGACCTCGGTTCGGTCAATCGTGAACGTGATCTTCTCGTCACTCATCGTCATATCCTTTTCGGGCTGGGTTTTATTCCACCCTGTCCTGCGTGGCGCGGCTCAGCCGTGATCGGCTGAGGTTTTCATGTAGCTACGCTCGTGGCAGGGCCATCCTGGCCCTGATCTGTTTTTCGCCTTGACGCCTCCCTCAGAACTGCCAAGAACACGCTGGGAGGACCGTTTTGTGGATGTCACTCTATTCTTTGCGTTGACGAATCGCCCTGATGTTCCGTTCCTTCGACTTGTGAGGGGCGCATCCGTCTTGTGTTTTTTTCATGGGCGGGACGCCCGTGCCACCTCAGCGGGCGAAGCTGCTGGGGCGCCCGGCGATGGCCTCTGCTTCGGCGAGGGCGCCCTGTAGGTCGAACGTCGGACGCAGCGCGGATTCGTCCTTCCGCAACTTCGCCTCGTACACCTCGGGGAAACTCTCCAGGCTGGTCAGCACCGGATTGGCGGCGGTCTGGCCGAGCCCGCATCGGCTGGCGGCCTTCATGGTCGCCCCGAGGTCGCGGAGGTAGTCGAGGTCCTCGGCCTGGCACTCGCCGTCGATCAGTTCCTCGAGCTTCCGCAGCATCAGCACGTTGCCGACGCGGCACGGCGTGCAGTAGCCGCAGCTTTCGTCCTCGAAGAACTCGGTGAATTTTGTAACGACCTGCAGCACATCCCGCTTGGAATGAAATACCATGAACGATCCGCCGGTGGCCATGTCGTCGTAGCAGATTTTTTTTTCGTAGTCGTCCGGCCCGATCAACCGGCCGCTGGGCCCGCCGATCTGGACCGCCGCCGCTTCGGACGCCCCGCAGAGCTTCAGCACGTCCGCGACGCTCGTGCCGAAGTCGATCTCGTAGACCCCCGGCTTGGCGCAATCGCCGGAGATGCTCAGCAGCTTCGTGCCGGAGGAACCCTGCGAGCCGATCTGGGCGAACCACGGAGCGCCTTTTTCCATGATCCGCGTGACCTTGCAGAACGTCTCGACGTTGTTGACCGTCGTCGGGCAGCCGAGGTAGCCCTTCTGGGCCGGGAACGGCGGGCGGTTCTTCGGGTCGCCCCGCAGCCCCTCGCAACTGGAAATCAGCGCCGTCTCCTCGCCGCAGATGTACGCACCGGCCCCCATCTGAATACGGATGTCGAAGTCGAACCCGTCCCTGCCGCAGATGTTCTTGCCCAACAGGTTCTTCTCGCGACGCCTGGCCAGCACGTCCTCCAGGAACGCCCGCAGGTAGGCGTACTCCCCGCGGAGGTAGATCACGCCTTCGTCCGAGCCGATGGCCCACGCCGCGATCGCCATGCCCTCGACCATCACGTCCGCCTTTTCCGTGAGGATCACGCGGTCCTTGAACGTGCCCGGCTCGCCCTCGTCGGCGTTGCACAGGACGTACTTTTTGCTGCCCGCCGCGGCCCGGGTGAACTCCCACTTCATCCCGGTCGGAAAGCCCGCGCCCCCGCGCCCGCGAAGACGCGCCGTCTTCAGGTCGCGAATGACTTCCTGCGGGTTCATCGCCAGGGCGTTTTTCAGCCCCGCCCCGTCCTCGATCGGCGCGAAGACCACGCTCCCGGCGAGGCGGATGTTGTTGTGGACCATCGACTGAACGAGGTCGTGTTCGTTGTTCCCGTCGCCGAAACGCCCCACGAGGTCCTTCGGGGCCGCCCCGTCCTTGAGCTTCGCCGCCATCGCCTTGGCATGGTCCGGCCCGAGGTAGGTGATGACCTCGTTGTTGATCAACGCCGCCGGCGCCTGGTCGCTCATGCCGATGCACGGCGCCTTCTGCAGCGTGATCTTCCCATCCGGCGTGGTCTGGCCGGCTTTGATGCCCAACGCCTCCTCGAACGCCGCCAGCACCGCCTTGCCGCCCTTCAGCTCGTCGATGATGTCGTCGCAGACGCGGATCACCACCTGCCCCGTGGGCTGCTCGGTGAGATACGCATAGAACGACACCACGCTGCGGACCTCCACCTGGTGACAGCCCACCTGACCGGCTATCAGGTCCATCGCCTCGTCGCTGACGCAGCCGAACCGGCTCTGCACCGCCTCGACGATGTCCATCATCCGCGAACGGTCCTTGCCGCACGATTCGCATATATCCGTGATGGCCTGCTTCAAATCGCTCATTCGCTCTTCCTTCGTCATGTCAGGCGGATGCTTCTGACCCGCCGGGGGTTCGATCTGGCCTGCCACCGCCCCTGCCAGCGAGACCAACGCTCGCGGGCAAGGCGGCTCGAACAACAAAAAATACCGCTCAAACAAAAGGTTACACTAAAACAGGTCGCCGTCTGCTCAATATCGCCTGCTTCGTGAAACATTTCACAATACCGACCTGAAAAAACAGATTGTGAAGTCCTTCACGATCTTACGCCGCAGACTACCACAACCCAGCCGATACTTGCAACCCCCAAACGAAAAAAATGGCAGTGGGCAGGAGGCAGTGGGGAGTGGGGAGTGGGGAATGGGGAATGGGCAACAAGCCAGCCGGGACGATTTGTGCTCCGTCCGCAAGCTCACTACTGCCTGGTTCCTCTGTGATTCTTGCTGACAGCCGATAGCCGACAGCGTACAGGCGTACATCTCACATTTGGCGATTCCCTCAGAACTGCCAAGGGCGATGTTGTAGGACCCTTTGGGGGGCGTAACTCGACTGTTTTCGTTGACGAATTGCTCTG
>CAYMAP010000179.1:0-5626 GCA_964388425.1 uncultured Planctomycetaceae bacterium | reverse complement strand
GGAGGGCCGATACGCCTCAAAACGAGGCAGGAGATTTTGCAATGAAGATGTTTGCGAAGATGTTGATGATGGTATGTGTCGCTCTGTTCTTGGGGGCAGGTATTGCACAAGCAGCCCCCTATCAGTTCCAAGGCGGCTGGGTTGAGGTCGATTACTGGGCCGGCACGGGCACGAACGAGACTATTGTCGTCGTCGACTGGAACGGGACCAACGGCCCCTACAGCACCGAAGCCCACGCCTGGGGCTATCGATGGGACGGCGACAAGAGCGTCCAGGACGCCCTGGATGCCATCGACGCCGCCGGGGCGCTGATAGTCACCGGCTCTGGGTTCATCAACGGCTTGGATTACAATCAGACGTCCGTCGACGGCGACAACCACACGAACATCAACCATCTCGGCTGGGTCTGGCTAGGTCAGACGACCGACTTCGGCGCGAACTGGACCGCCAATAGCGGCGGAACCACCGGGGAAATGCTGGTTGATGGAAACATCGAAGGCTTGAACCTCGATGGCAACAACTGGACCAACAGCAACCTGACCATCCCCGTCCCCGAACCGGCGACGCTGGGTCTGCTGGGCATCGGCGGGCTGGCGCTGCTGAGACGTCGTAGCCGCAAGGCGTAGACGCTGCTGCGTCGACGAAGCAGCTGAGTCTACAGACTCTTTCGCGATTGAACGGACCGTCGTGCGTGGCGCAGCAGGTGTGGCCTGGCCGACCCCCGGCTGAGTCAACCCGCTGCGTCACGCCGACGTCGTTGTACGCAGGAACGTCGCAACGCCCTGAGCTCAGCCCCGGCTGGGCCAATACCGGCATCTGCGAAACAAACAGATTTTCGCGAGCAACGAGTTGCTCGCCCTACGAGTGAGGTTTGAATATGCTCCGTCCGATTATGACATTTTCGCTTGCCGTCCTCCTGGCTGGGACTGCCCTCGCTGCCGACCCCTGGGCAGACGAGGTGGTCTCTTCAGAGACCTTCGGGCCTTTCCACAGCAGCGCGCTATGGTCCGACCCCGCAGCCGTTCTGGGCAAGCCCAACACCATGGACCGCGACGACCAGCGGGGAAATTACATGGAATGGGGACCGATGCGCGAGCTGCACCTGGGTTTCGCCGCCTGGTACGCGGGCTCCAACAATCTTGCCGACCTGGATACGATCAACGGCGGGACAAACAACGGCCTGGGGTTGCGACAGAACGGTCAGCTTGTCGTCTCTTTTGACGAACCCGTCGAGGACAACCCCCTCTCGGCAAACTTCGGCGTGGACCTGATCGTCCATGGGAACAGTTTTTTTGAAGGCGCGGGTGGCGTGACGCAGTACGACACGGACATGGGCACCTATATGCTCAAAGCCAATGGCTCGATTCTGGCCGAGCCTTTGACCGTCAGCGTCGCCCAGAGCCTCAGCGGCCCCTGGTGGACTTTCCCGACCACCCGCGCCGACGCATTGTTTCCCACGAACCCCTGGGCGTGGGATGCCGATGCGGGCGACTGGGACGTCTCGGCTGAACTGGACTGGACCAAGGCCGTCGATCCGTCCCTGACGCAGGCTGACTTCGGCGGGTTGACCGGCGCCGAGGCCATCGCCCTCTACGACGGCTCAGCCGGCGGAGCGGGGTTTGACCTCGCGGAACTCGACGAGTACGACGAGATTCCCGTGGACCCCGTAACCGGACGCAAGTGGATCAAATACGTCAAGGTCACCGACCCGGACGGCAACACGGGTGAGATTACCGGCTTCGTCGACGCCATTCCCGAGCCGACCTCGCTGGCCCTGTTGGCGCTGGGTTCGGTGGGCCTGTTTAGGCGGCGGCGTTTCTGAGACGAGGCCATTTACTGTGTGGCCATACAGTGGCACCGGTATCTTGCCGCTAATCTGCAGGTCGATCCTGGCCTCGCATGAAGGACCCTCGGCTCGGGCAGGATGTGCTTGAAACGCATGGCCGGGACGCCCATGCCACGCATGGGCAAGATATCCATGCCACGGTTACAACAGACAAGGCAGAACCGTGATTCCGCCCATTCATCACTCCGAAGTCAGCGTGGGTGCAAGCACCCACCCTCCAGATTCCGTTGGCCGGCAAAACGTCCGATCCTTTCGTCCTGTTTCAATCCTCAATCCTCAATCTGCAATCCGCAGTGGGTTCAGCCTCATCGAGCTTCTGGTGGTGATTGCCATCATCGCCCTGCTGGTCAGCATTCTGCTGCCGAGCCTGAATCGTGCCAAGGACCTCGCCCGCCGGGCGATGTGTCTGAGCAACCTCCGGCACATGGGCGTGTCGGTCAACGGCTACACCGCTGAATACGGCGGGTTCTTTCCGCCCGCCCAATACACGAACGACACGACGCAGTACGGCTGGGATTTCACACGCACCTGGCAGGACGGTCAGTGGAACTATCAGGCGGGGCTGATCTGGCCGGAAGGGACCGCGGAGAAAATTCAGCAGTGTCCGGGGTTCACGGGTGAGGCGATGTGGGGCGGGGACCGCTACACCGGGTACAACTACAACACCAGCTACCTCGGCGGGCCGACTGAACCCATCGGAGGCTGGGCGCAGGGGACCGGCCCGAGCCTGGCTAATCTGGACGATATTCACACACCGGCCGAGTGCGCGGTCTTCGGCGACGGGCAGTACGGCCCGGAACAGGCCAACAAGTTCATGCGCGCGCCCTGGGCCGGCGGTCCCGGGGACGCGGACATCTCCAACGCCACCCGCAAGGCCGGCACGCAAGGCTTCCGGCACGTCGGGACGACCCTCGCGGCGTTCGTCGACGCCCACGCCGCCGTCCTCGAAACGCGCTACACGGATACCTACGATTTCATCCGCGACGACATCGACCCCGTTTGCGGCTTCCTCAGCGAAGACAACAGCCTCTACGATCTCGATTGACTTTGGCCCGCCGCAGCGTCACATCGTCGCGAGGATGGCGGTGAACGACGCCGCCGACAGGAGGGTCGAGAGAACGACGATGGCGGCGGCGAGTTTGTCGTCGCCGTTCATCTGCTCGGCGAAGACGAAGCTGCTGACAGCCGTCGGACACGCCAGGAAGATCAGCGCAATCGTCCGCTCCTGCCCGCCGACGCCCAGCAGGCTCGCCACGCCCAGCCCGATCAGCGGCGCCAACCAGGTCTTGATGATCGATGCGGCCAGGCTCGGGACGCCCCGGCCCCGCAGACCGACGGCGACCATCGTCCCGCCGAGTCCCAGCAGCGCCAACGGCAGTGCCAGGCCGCTGAGGATGTCCAGGCCGTTGTCGACGGCGGTCGGCAGGGGCAGGCCCGCCAGCGACCACACCGCCCCCAGCAGCGTCCCGATCAGCAGCGGATTCGTCGCGACCGCCAGCAGCGTCTTGCGGACGGCCGAGAAGCTCAGCCGATGCTGCCCGGCCAGCAGGACGACGACGGCGACGACGTTGTAGATCGGCACGGCCGGTGCGAGGACGACCGCCGCCTTGGCCTGGGCGTCGCTGCCGAGCTGCTCGTCGAACGACCCGAAGGCGTAGAACACCACCGCCAGCCCGACGTACGCCAGGTTCCCCCGGTACGCGCCCTGCACGAGGGTTCCCCAGCGGTCGGCCGGCAGCCGAAGCAACCAGGCCCCCAGATACCCCAGCGCGAGGCACGCGACCATCCCGGCCATCAGGATCGCGAAGATCGACCCCAGCCCGGCTGAGAGGTCCGAAGCGCGGGCGACCTTCAGAAACAGCAGGCAGGGCAGGGCGACCCAGTACGCCAGCCGATTCGATTGGGCGAAGAACGCCTCGCCCAGTGCTCCGCTGCGTCGCAGCCAGGCCCCCAGCGCGATGACGAGGAAGATCGGTGCCAGTGTGTTGACTACGTGCATCGGGGCAAGTCTAACGGCCGCGGGTTCGACTGAAAAGGGCGCGCGGCAGGAAATGCGGCAGGAAAGCGGCCGATCTTCGAGGCCGAAGTCGGCGAAACGGAGGATTGCCAGGTCGAGGCAATGGAACCCCTTGCCGTGGATGTCTGATCCCGCCTTCGCTGGATCCTTCCCTCCCGTCTGCGGAGGCTGCCTCGCAGGGACGTTGTGGCATGGGGTGGAGAACCTTCCCTTACCAGCCCCCGGTCCGCTGCGCACCGTGCGGGTATGCAAGGAACCCCTTGTCAACTCGCATCAAGACTTTTGCCCCGCGGGGCGATATATTCAGCGTGGCTGTCGAATTCTGATGTCGCCTGCTGAAAGGACCGTCCATGCCCACCGCTGATGACCTGTCCATCCCGAGCCTCGGTCCCTGCCGGGCCGACTCGCCCCTCTGCAAGCATTGTCGCGACGTCGAGACCTGCACCGACTCCTGCAGGGAGACCATCTTCGTCCCGCCGGAGCAGCGGGTGCTGATGAACGATTGCCCAGCCGAGCTTGCCAAGCAGTGGGACGGGAAGGTCGCGGACCTGCCGGCCTTCGAGGTCGCCGGCCCCCGCCGGAAAATCTACTTCGACGCCTCGAAGGTCCGTGCCGGCATCGTCACATGCGGGGGGCTCTGCCCGGGCCTCAACGACGTCATCCGCGGGCTGGTCATGGAACTGCACTACCGCTACGGCGTGGGGACGATCCTGGGCTTCCGCTACGGCTACGAGGGCTTCATCTCCCGCTATGGCCATGAGGTCATGGAACTGACGCCCGACCGCGTCGCACATATCAACGACGACGGCGGGACGATCCTGGGCAGCTCGCGGGGCAAGCAGGACTACGGCGAGATCGTCGACTGCCTCGAACGGATGGGCGTGAGCATGCTGTTTCCCATCGGAGGCGACGGCACGCAGCGCGGCGCGATGCACCTCGCGGAGGAAATCGACCGCCGGGGGCTGAAAGTCGCCATCGTCGGCATCCCGAAGACCATCGACAACGACATCCTCTACATCGACCAGAGCTTCGGGTTCGAGACCGCCTTCAGCGAGGCCTTCAAGGCCGTCACCTGCGCCCACACCGAGGCCGAGGGCGCCTTCAACGGCGTCGGGCTGGTCAAACTCATGGGTCGGGAGAGCGGGTTCATCGCCTGCAACACCGCCCTGGCGACCGGCGTGGCGAACCTCGTCCTGATCCCGGAAATCCCTTTCGCCCTCGATGGGCCGGGCGGGGTCCTTGCGTTTCTCAAGGACCGCCTGCAGCGCCGCCGACACGCCTGCGTCGTCGTCGCCGAAGGCGCCGGGCAGGAACTCATGGACGGCACGACCGGAACGGACGCCTCGGGCAACACGAAGCTCAAGGACATCGGCCCGTTCCTCAAGGAACGCATCAGCGCTTTTGTCCAGGAACAGCACATGCCCCACACCGTCAAGTACATCGACCCGAGCTACATCATCCGCTCGGTCCCGGCCACCCCCAAGGACAGCCTGTACTGCCTCCGCCTCGCCCAGGTCGCCGTTCATGCCGCCATGGCCGGGCGGACCACCATGGTCGTCGGGCAGTGGCGCAACCGCTTCGTCCACTTCCCCATGAGCCTCATCACTCAGGGCCGAAAGCACGTCGACCCCCACGGCGACCTCTGGCGGAGCGTCCTCGAGGCCACCGGCCAACCCGCCGTCCTGCAATAACGATGCGCCCCTCAAACGTCGACGGAACGGAACATCAGGGCGATTCATCAACGCAAAGAATAGAGGGTACTT
>CAYMAP010000178.1:3208-5646 GCA_964388425.1 uncultured Planctomycetaceae bacterium | reverse complement strand
CGACCTCGGCCAGCGCGTAGAACGTGCGGAGTTCGCCCATGGTGTCGCCGAGGACGACGGCGTCGGCGGGCCAATCCCCGGCCGACCCGTCGGGGCGATCGGATCGCCGGATGCACCGCAGGGATGTCTGTTCGATGAGTCGTGCGACGTCCTCGAAGCGTTCGGGTTTGCGGGGCACGAGGGCCAGGCGGAGGTTGGGATGGTCGTCGCGGAGTGTTCGGTAGAGCTCCAGCAAGGGTTCTTCCTCGCCGGGTCCGGTTCCGCCCGCGACGAGGAGTCGATGGTCGGGTTGCAGGCCGATCGCTTCGGCGAGTTCGTCCTGTCCGGGCAGGCGGTCGGCGACGGTGGTGGTCTCGAACTTCATCATGCCGGTCAGGTGGACCTTCGCGGGATCGGTTCCCAGTGCGAGGAAGCGTTCGGCATAGCTTTCGTCCTGGACGCCGATGGCGGTCAGGCGGTTGAAGAGTCTGCCCGCCCATCGGCCGAGCTTGCGGTAGCGGGGGTAGCCCTTGTCGGGGCTCATGCGTCCGTTGACGATGACGGCGGGGATGTCGAGCCGGTTGCAGGCGGCCAGGAAGTTGGGCCAGGCCTCGCCCTCCATGAGGACCACGAGGTCAGGCTGGAGTCGTTTCAGGGCGCGGTCGACGGCCCAGGAGAAATCCAGGGGCCACTGGAAGACCTTGTGGGCCGGTGCGAAGAGCGTTTTGGCGCGGTCCATGCCGGTGTCGGTCGTGGACGAGACGACCACGCGGTAGTCGGGCAGTTGGGCTTGGAGTTCCTCGACGAGGGGTTGGGCGGCGTTGACTTCGCCGACGCTGACGCCGTGGATCCAGACGATCGGCTGGAGGCCGAACCGACGGGGGATGGCGCCGAGTCGCTGGGACCAGTATCGCCGGTATCGGCCGTGACGGATCATGCGCGCGACCCAGACCGGAGCGGTGCCCAGCAGGGCGAAGAAGTAGGCGATATCGAGCAGGATGGCCATGCCGAGAGTATCCCCGCCGGGCGGGGGGTTGTCAATTCAGGGCAGGTCGTCGGGCAGGGCCAGGTGCGGGGCGGCCATGCGCGCGGTGCCCAGTCCGATGCCGTGGATCTTCATGAGGTCGCTGGCGGTTCGGAAGGGTCGTGGTGGGTGGTCCTGTCTGTACTGAACGATTTTCTGTGCCCGCAGCGGGCCGATGTTGGGCAGTCGGCGGAGGCTGGCGACGGAGGCGAGGTTGGGGTCGATGCGTTCGGTGGCGCGGGCGATGCGTTGCCGGTCGACGGGCAGCCCGTCTTCGGCCCGGACGCGGGTTGAGGAGTTCCTTGCCAGCAGCGCCCCGATACTCCCGAGTGCGAGGACCAGCCCCAGCAGTCCCAGTTGCCGTGGGTTGGGCAGGAGGTCCAGGGGGGTGGCGGGCTTAGTCGGCATGGTTTCGTCCGGGGGTCTGTTTGCGGAGGTTCAGCAATTCCTTGTAGGCGAGTTTGGGTTTGTTTCGGGCGTCGAGGAGTCCGCCGTTGGGCAGTTTGTGCTCAGCGGCGTCGGAGAGGTCGGCCCAGCAGAGGCTTTGGACGCGGGGTCGCGCCCGGGCAAGTCGCGTGACCGCCTGGAGCCATTCCGCCTGGAGCCGTGGCGACCAACCCGTGTGCCACATCCCGCCCCGGGCGACGCTTTCGGCTCCGCCCCAGGCGTCGTTGGGGTCGTGGTGGGTATCGGACGGTACGCCGCAGGCCGACAGATGCACGGCCCGGCCGGCGGGGAGGAAGTCGTCGATCAGCGAGGCGATCTGAAGCAGGTCGCGGACGAACAGCCCGTCGGTGCCCAGGCCCATCTGCACAGCCAGCCCGAAGGCGTCGAAGGGGATTTCCGTCTGGTTGAGCATGTCGGCGAAAAGCAGCGGGGGGATGGTCCGTTGGTTTCGGGCGTAGTATTCGCCCCAGGGGCAGGTGAGTTCGAAGACGGCGGTGGCGTCGGGGCAGAGACGTTTGACGAGCTGGCAGGCCGAGCGGGTCAGGTCGAGGATCTGCTCGAAGCTCAGTTCCATGGGGTTGGCGGCGTTGAGGCCCGAGCCGACGATCCAGACGTCGACCTGGGAGGCGTAACGCTCGCAGGTGCGCTGGATGAAGGCCAGGGCGCTGCTGCGGAAGCTCTCGAAGTCGCTCCGCCAGATGCCGAGCCAGTCCGGCAGGTGGTTGCGGTCGAAACTCAGGAGGGGTCCGGCGTGAACGGTCTTGCCCAGTCGGGCTGCGAGGTTGATGCCGGCGTCGACGGGTCCGAACTGGAATCGTTTTTCCGCCGGTTCGAGGTCAGCCCAGCACAGGGGGACACGGAGGCAGTCGAATCCCTGTTCCAGGGCTTGTTGGCAGGGGGCGAGGTCGCCCTTCCCGGGCAGGGCGGCGCCGAAAGCCAGGGGCTTTTGGGGCGAGCGGGGGCGGTTTTTCAGGGCGAGGCCGGCCTG
>CAYMAP010000178.1:0-3108 GCA_964388425.1 uncultured Planctomycetaceae bacterium | reverse complement strand
AGGCCGGCCTGCTCGGGCTGGGCGTGCTCGTTTTTCAGCGCTTCGAGGAACAGATCGCGGACGCTGTTGAACTCGCGGTTGTGCTCCGGGCAGGCGGCGGGGCTGAACAATTCCCAGTCTTCACGCTTGCGGTAGAGCCTCATCATCTGCGCGCGGAGCAGTTCGAGATTCAGCAGGTACGGTCTCGATCGGTTCGGCAGTCGGGTGGTGGGCAGGAGGTAACGGCACTGGTTGCCGGCGTCCCAGACGACGGCGAGGCCCGCTGCGCCGGGGAACTGTTTCATGCAGGTCACCAGGTGCCCGTCGGAAACGATGTCCGCCCGGACGGGGATGTCGTCCAGCCCGAACATGTAGGCCCCGGCGAGGTCGAGTCCCTCGACGAGGTGTCCCTTTCTGTAGACGTCGAATCGAAGCATGCGGTCTCTCGTTCCCGCCGGTGTCGGAGCGGTCGGTCGCATATTCTATCGGCCCGGGCGTGACGGGGAAAGCCCGCACTCCAGCCCCCCTCGATGAGTCCCCGGCCGGCGGGGTTTGGGGGGATTGACCCGGAGGGGCAATTTCTCTTGACAGAATACTGATATATGGTTAGGTTCCGCCTCCGCGCCTTCGGATGAGACGGTGGGCATCTCTCCGCTGGCGTCTTTTCTTGAGGGCGCGGCCGGGCGTGGTTTCGCGGCGCCGGTCCCCGGTCCGTCGGGCGCGGGGCAGCTTCGGCGGAACGGCCGGTCCCCGGGTCGAAAAAGAAGAGACTTGCCCGAAGCGGCCCGCTGCGCTATGACATACCTCAGGCCCCGGCCTGCACAAGGAGTGTTGTGACATGCTACCGACAAAGAAACAATCCCGAGCCCGCACCCGTTGGCGTCGAAGCCATGACGCCAAGAAGCCCGTTCAGTATGCGGATTGCCCGCGGTGCAACCACCCCAAGCTGCCCCATGCGGCATGCGACAACTGCGGGTTCGTTCGCCCGGGACTGAGCCTCCAGGTTCGCAAGGAGAGCTGAAGCCATGCGCATCGCGGTGGATGCGATGGGCGGCGATCACGGCCCGGCGGAAGTGGTTGCCGGTGCGCGGGAAGCCCGTCCGTTCCTCGACGAGGGGGATACCCTCGTCCTGGTCGGGGACGAGCGGATCATTCGAGAGCCACTCGGCGGACGTACCGACGAGCCCTTCCTCGAAGTCTGCCATGCCTCCCAGGCCATCGGTATGGACGAGGCGCCGGTCCAGGCGCTTCGCTCCAAAGCGGACAGTTCCATCGCCGTCATGACCGGCCTGCACCGGCGTGGGGAGGTCGACGCCTGTATTTCAGCCGGCAATACCGGCGCGTGCGTGGCGGCGGCCCAGATGGGGCTTCGCCGACTGCCCGGCGTGCATCGTCCGGGCATCAGCGTGTTGGTTCCGACCTTCCACGGACCGGTGGCGATCTGTGACGTCGGCGCGAACGTCAACTGCAGGCCCAAGCATCTCTACCAGTACGCCGTCATGACCGGCCTGTACTTCCAGGCCGTCACGGGCAAGGACAACCCCCGCGTGGGGCTGCTGAGCGTCGGCGAGGAAGAGACCAAGGGTAACACCCTGGTCAAAAAAACCGCTGAACTGCTCAAAGACGATCCGCACGTGAATTTCATCGGCAACGTCCAGGGCAGCGACCTGCTGCGGGACGTCTTCGAGGTCGTGGTCTGCGAAGGGTTCGTGGGCAATGTGGTCCTCAAGCTCGTCGAGGGTCTTGGGCGGGGGCTGGTCAAGGGACTGGTCGAACAGTTCCAGACGATCATGCCAAACCAGATGGACCAGGTGCTCGAGGCGGCTCAGAAAATCGATCACATGTACGATTTCAACCAGTACGGCGGGGCGCCGCTGCTGGGGGTCGACGGCATCTGGATCATCTGTCACGGCGCGAGCAAGGCCCAGGGCATTGCCCACGCCGTCCGGTCGGCAAAGGACTTCGCCTCCCAGAACGTCAACCAGCGCATCACTGAATTTCTCGCTAAAGGATAGGACCCAATCATGGCTCAAGCCGTTCGAGCTGCAATTACGGGAATCGGGTCTGCCGTGCCCGGGAAGGTCATGACCAACGCGGACTTCGAGAAGTTTCTCGATACCTCCGATGAGTGGATCACCAAGCGTACGGGAATCAAGGAGCGACACCTCGTCACCGAGGGGCAGAACACCGCGGACCTCGCGCTGGAGGCCGCTCGCAACGCCCTGGCCGACGCGAAGGTCGAACCGGGCGAGCTGGACCTGATCGTCTGCGCGACCATCAGCCCGGAAATGCTTTTCCCGGCCACCGCCTGCTTCGTCCAGAACGCCCTGGGCGCCAAGGACGTTCCGGCCATGGACCTCTCCGCCGCATGCAGCGGATTCCTCTACGCCCTCTCGACCGGGTCGCAGTTCGTGCAGACCGGGGCGTACAAAAAGGTCCTGGTCATCGGCGCCGACGTGCTCAGCCGGTTTTGCGACTACACCGACCGGGGCAGTTGTATCCTTTTCGGCGACGCCGCCGGAGCCGTCGTCCTCCAGCCCACCCGCGAGGACAACAAGGGGCTGCGCTACTTCACCCTCCACGCCGACGGGGCCGGATGGGATTACATCCACGTTCCCGGCGGGGGCACGCGCATTCCCCCCACCGCCGAGAGCGTCCGACAGGGCCAGCACTTCGTCAAAATGCGAGGCCGGGACGTCTACAAATTCGCCGTCGAGAAAATGCAATGGCTCCTGGGCGACTGCATGGAGCAGTGCAGCCTCACGCCCGACGACGTCGACCTCGTCGTGCCCCACCAGGTGAACATCCGGATCATCGAATCGGCGACGCAAAAATATAAGTTTCCGATCGAGAAGGTCTACGTGAACATCGACAGGTTCGGCAATACCTCCGGGGCGTCCATCCCGCTGGCTCTCGATCAGGCCGCCAAGGAAGGCCGGGTCAAGCCCGGCTCGACGGTGATTTTCGTGGCCTTCGGCGCGGGCCTGACCTGGGCCGGTGCCGTCGTGGACATGTAACAAATGCCGAAAGGCGAATGGCAAACAGAGTAGCGCCACGTGTCTTGGTTGTGTTTATAATGATGCGCCCCTCAAAAGTCGACGGAACGGAACATCAGGGCGATTCGTCAAC
>CAYMAP010000177.1:0-5680 GCA_964388425.1 uncultured Planctomycetaceae bacterium | reverse complement strand
GCAGCCTTCGTCTGAAACGTGGGACTCAGCCGTTCACGACTCGAAGAGCGTTTTGACTTTCTTCGCCCGCCCGTCGGCTGCGGCGGATTTTTTCTCCGCCTCGACGACGGCGACGGCCTGGGCGGAGCTGGCCGGCGGCGTGATGCTCGGAGCCTCGCCCCGGTCGAGGCAGGTCACGAAGTAGCGCAGCTCCTCGGTGTACCCGTCGAGGGCGTCGACGTCCGGGTGAATCGGTTCGCCCGTGTCGGGGTAGATCCTCAGCGTCGGGTCGTGAGCCGTCGAGAAGACTGCCAGCGCCCTCTCGAACTCGATCTCCGCCGACATCTCGAACGGGGTCGTCGGGGTCAGAAAGGCGGCCTCGGCGGTGACCATCTCCATGCCCTCGACCTCGTACATCGTGGTGATGTGGTCGAATCCGCCGTCGTCCTTGGCCACGCCCCGGCTGGTGACGCCCGCGACCGGCCCGAAAAACCACTGGATCGTGTCCACGTCGTGGATGTGCAGGTCCAACGCCGCCGACCCGCCGCGCTTCTCGTCATGCAGCCAACCGTCCTTGTCCCACGAGGGGTAGCCCGAAATCCGACGGAACACCGCCGAGCGGACCTTCCCCCAGGTCCCCTCGTCGATCATGCGCTTCAGCGCGACGTACTCCGGCCAGAACCGCAGGACGTGACCGACCATCAGGTGCCTGCCGGCTTCCCGGGCGGCGTCGACGACCTTGACGGCCTGGGCAGCCTTCAGGGCCAGGGGCTTCTCGCAGAAGAGGTGCTTGCCGGCCTGGAGGGCCTTGATCGCAAGCTTTGGGTGGTCGCAGGTCGGGACGCAAAGGTCGACCATGTCCAGGTCCACGCCGCGCAGCATGCCCGGCAACGAGCGGTAGGTCCTGACCCCGCCGAGGTCCAGCGGGGTGGCGACGTCGAGATTGCCCACCGGTCCCTGCCAGTCACGCTTCAGGCGGTCGGGGTCCGTGTCGCAGACGGCCACGAGTTCCGCGCCGTCGATCTCGCGGTAGGCCCGCGCGTGCGTCGAGCCCATGAATCCCAGTCCGACAAGTCCGATGCGTACGCTCATGAGAGGCTCCTTGATGTTGAAGTGCTATGGATCGGCCCGACGTAAGCCGGCTCGGACGGAAGAACACGACGTCATCGCGACTCCGCCCGCAGACCATTGTGCCCACACCGCGTCATTTTGCAATCGGAAGATCGCAAAAGCTCAACCGCGGAGGCACGGAGAACGCAGAGAGAATCATACCGGCGGGCGGCACACGGTTCATCCTCCGAAGCACGAGGGGCGAAGTCGCAGTACCGGCCACTTGTTGCCGGCGGGATTTGTTGGTTTCTCTTGCCCGCTGCTACGGTGTACCGGAAGACGGCACAAACGGTATCCGACGGGTGCTTCACCCCTTCGAAGCTGGCGGATTGTCGGGGACTACGACCGGAGGCTGACGCCCCCGGCGATTGCTGTATCAGCCCTTCGGGCTTGAAAAAGGACAAACCGGGAATGAGGCCGGGCGCCGCAGGCTTGCTTGGGTTGCCGATGCGCGTACAATGCCCGGCATGGGTGCGACGAACGGAACCTCAACGGGCGGCAGGCCCCTCGCGGCGGTGACGGGGGCCTCCAGCGGACTCGGGGCGGTCTTCGCCCGCAAGCTCGCCTCGCTGGGCTTCGACCTGATCCTCACCGCCCGGCGGGCTGATCGCCTGATCGACCTCGCCGAGGAAATCCGCGCGCGCTTCGGAGCCGAGTCCGACGTCCAGCCCGCCGACCTCGCCCGCGACGCCGACGTGACTCGCCTGGCCGACCACCTCGCCGGGCAAAGCGACCTCGAAGTCCTCGTCAACAACGCCGGGTTTGGGACGCTGGGGCTCTTCCACGAAACCGACCGCGCCGGGCAGGACGCGATGGCCCGCGTCCACGTGCTGGCCCCGCTGAGGATCACCCATGCCGTCCTGCCGAACCTGCTCCGACGGGGGCGGGGGTCGATCATCAACGTCGCCTCCGTCGCGGCCTTCTTCCGCAGCCCCGCCAACGTCGCCTACTGCTCGACGAAGGCCTGGCTGAAGGAATTCACCGAGGGCCTGGCCATCGAACTCGAAGGCACGGGCGTTCGGCCCATCGCCCTGTGCCCGGGCCTGACCTACAGCGAGTTCCATGACCGACTCGGCGTAGACCGCGCGACCGTCGACGACGCCTGGTGGCTGACGGCAGAGTTCGTCGTCGACCAGTGCTTCGGCGACCTCGACCGCGGACGGATTCTCTCGATCCCCGGCCTGCGGTACAAATTCCTCGTCCTGCTGGCCCGCACGCTCCCGCGGAAACTGCTCAACGCGATGGCCTGGCGGCGGTACCATCGGATGCACGCCCCGGCGATGAAGGAGGGCGAGAACTGAACCGGCTGGCGTTTCCATCGGCCGTTGCGGATAATGCGCGTCATGCCGGACCGCTCGCCCACCCCGCCGACGCCGACCCCTCCGAAGCCCGTGCCCCCAAACGCAGCCGAGGCCGATCATTTCTTCAGCGCCGCCAAGGCCGTCGCGCTGCTGACCCTGCTGTCCCGCGTGCTGGGCCTGGTCCGCGACATGGTCATCATCCCCCTGGGCGGCGACGTGTTGGCCGATCGGTTCTGGACCGCCTTTTCCGTGCCGAACCTCTTCCGCAGGCTCTTCGGGGAGGGGGCGCTGTCGGCGGCGTTCGTGCCGGTCTTCACCGACGTGGTCGAGTCGACCGGCCGGGACCGCGCGCGGGCTGTCCTGGCCAACGTCGCCGGGCTGCTGGCCCTGCTGCTGTCGGTCCTGACGCTGCTGATCTGGCTCGGACTCTGGGGCGCGTGGGAGCTGTTCGGTGGGGACTTCGCCCGCCTGTTCCTGCTGCGTATGACCGCCCTGATGCTGCCGTTCATGGTCACCGTCTGCCTGCTGGCCCTGGCCTCGGCGGCGTTGCAGTGCAGTGGGCGATTCGCCTATCCCGCCTTCGCGCCGGTGCTGCTGAACCTCGGACTCATCGCTGGGGCCCTCTGGGCCGCCCCGACGCTGGCGGAGACCGACGCGGGGCAATTCACCGTTGTCGGCATCTCGCTGCTGGTGGCCGGTTCGGCCCAGTTACTGGGCGCGGTCTGGCTGCTCGGGCGGACGGGCCTGCTCGCGCTGCGGCGCCTGCGCCCCGTCCTGCCGGAAGTCAAACGCATCGCACGCCACATGGCGCCCATGGTCATCCCGCTGAGCGTCTTGCAGTTCAGCGCGTTTGCGGATCGGCTGATCGCGCTGATCTTCACGACGGGCGACTCCGCGCCGCTCGCGCCCGGCGTGGTCCGCTGCCTTTACGCCGCCAACCGCCTCTTCCAACTGCCGCTGGGGGTGCTGGCAATCTCGGTGGCGACGGTCGTCTTCCCGCTGTTCTCCCGCTTCGCCGCCCGGGGCGAGACGGCCGGTCTGCGGGATTCAGTCAACCGCGCGCTACGGCTGTGCCTGTTCCTGGCCGCCCCGTCAGCCGTCGCCCTGATGTTGCTGTCCGGCCCGCTCATCGCGCTGCTCTTCGAGCGAGGTCGATTCAACCCCGCCGACACCGCCCGTACCGTCGCCATCCTCCGCATGTACTGCCTAGGCATGGCGGCGTACTTCTGCAACCACGTCCTGCTGCGGGCGTTCTTCGCCGTCGGCCAGACCCGCCGACCGCTCGTGCTGGCCTGCTGCCTCGTCGGGCTGAACCTGCTGCTCGTGCTGATCGGCATCCACACGCCGCTTGGCGGATCGGCGATCGGGCTTGCCACGGCCGTCACGAGCACCATCAACGCCGCCCTGCTGGTGGCCGACCTCCGCCGGCGGTGGGGGCGGATCGGGCTGGGGCGGATTCTCCGCTCGCTGCTGGGCGTCACGCTCGCGACCGGCCTGCTTGCCGGAGCGATGGCCGCCGTCCTGCATTTCGGTCCCGGCCTGCTGAGCCGATGGGTCGGGTGGGCCGAAACCTCCTCGCCCGGGCGCGTCGCCGTCATCGCCGCAGCCGTCCTCGCCGGAACCGCCGCTTATCTCCTCACCGCCCGATTGGCCCGCATGGACGAACTCGCCGACGTCCTCCGACGAACCCCCCCCGCCCACTCCTAAAACTGCTTTCCTCCCCACTGGAACGGCGGGTGGCTACTGCCCGTTCTGCGAAGCCTTGGCGAAGCAGGATGCACCCACGCAATTTCTCAGCCGGGGTCGGCTGAGGCACTCGCGGATTCGACCTCCCATCGTGCGGCTTCGTATCGTATGCTTTACAATGCCACCATGGATTTACTGAACCCCCGATACGTCCGGATGAACACCTCCGACCTGCTGGAGGGCATCGCCCGTCAAAAAGCCCAGCTTGGCCAACGGCTGTGCATTCTCGGCCACCACTACCAACGGGACGAAGTCATCGAATTCGCCGACTTCACCGGCGACAGCCTCAAGCTCTCCCAACAGGCCGCCGACCAGGACGCGGCGTTCATCGTCTTTTGCGGCGTACACTTCATGGCCGAGTCCGCTGACATCCTCTCCGGCGAGGACCAGACGGTCTGCCTGCCGAACCTCGCCGCCGGCTGCGCGATGGCGGACATGGCCGACCACGACGCCGTCAGCACCGCTCTGGAGGAAATCGCCCACCTGCTCGGCCCGGACCGGACGGTCCTGCCGATCAGCTACGTCAACTCCAGCGCCGACATCAAGGCTCTGACCGGCCGGCACGGCGGGGCGTGCTGCACCAGCTCCAACGTCCGCAGCGTCTTCGAGTGGGCCCTCCGCCCGACCGAGCAGTCCGGCGGGGGCGCGGAGAAACTCTTCGCCGTCCCCGACGAGCACCTCGCCCGCAACACCGCCGTCGCCATGGGCTACGACCTCGACGACTGCGCGGTCTACGATCCCGCCCTGCCCGACGGAGGACTCGACGCCGAACAGCTCGACCGCGCGACCTTCATCCTCTGGCGGGGGCATTGCTATGTCCACCAGGTCTTCCGGCCCGAGGACGTCCGCGCCGCCCGCCAGACCGACCCCGACGTGAAGGTCATCGTCCACCCCGAGTGCCCCCGCGAGGTCGTCGCCGAAGCCGACCTCGCCGGCAGCACGTCGCAAATCATCCGGACCCTCGCCGACGCCCCGCCCGGTACCCACTGGGCCATCGGCACCGAGGCCAACCTCGTCCACCGCCTCGCCCGCCGGCACGAACATGACGGCAAGCAGGTTCGGCTGCTCTCGGACGTCCCGGCCCGCTGCGCGCAGATGGCCCAGATCGACCTGCCCCACCTGCTGTGGTGCCTCGACAGCCTCGCCGACGGCAACCCCCACAACGTCATTGCCGTCAACCCCGACACCGCCCGGGACGCTCACCTCGCCCTGCAGCGCATGCTTGAACTCAAACCCGCCGGTTCATGATCCACACGGACTGATCGAAAACGCCAAAATCGGCTGGCCACGCCGCAAACCAAAGAGACACGGGGAACTCAGGGAAAACCGAATGCGAATCGTGCGTGGTTGATCCTCCGATTCCGCCCAGTCTCCGGGGACCCCTGTGCCCCTGAAACCCGGTACCCCGTAGCCAAAGAAAACCGTCCCGTCGGGCTTGATTGCTCCGCCCGATGCGGTACAATCGACGCGTCGGCCCAGCCGACGCCACCGGGGCGTAGCTCAGCTTGGCAGAGCGCTTCGTTCGGGACGAAGAGGCCGCTGGT
>CAYMAP010000176.1:0-5712 GCA_964388425.1 uncultured Planctomycetaceae bacterium | reverse complement strand
GTTCACCGGCCTCGTCGAGCTGTCCCACGCCCCCCAGCGTCATCGCCACGTGCGGATGGTCGTCGACGATCGAGGTGTAGGCGATAACGTGGAAGTCCCCGTGGACGGTCGGCAGGTCGATCTCGACTTCCCGCCGAACCAACCGTTCGTATTTCAGCCGATGCCGTACCACGTCCGCGACGGTACACATCTTCAGTTCGTGGGATCGGCAGAAGGCCTCGAGATCGTCCCGCCGGGCCATCGTGCCGTCCTCGTTCATGATTTCGCAAATGACGGCCAGGGGTTTGAGGCCGGCCAGTTTCGCCAGGTCCACGCTGCCCTCGGTCTGTCCGACGCGCAGCAGCACCCCGCCGTCGACGGCGCGGAGGGGGTGCATGTGTCCGGGGCGCGCGAAGTCGGAAGGTTGCGCGTCGTCCCGGCACGCGAGCTGGACGGTTTTGGCGCGGTCGGCGGCGCTGATGCCGGTCGTCACCCCCTCGGCCGCGTCGATGCTGACGGTAAAGGCCGTGCCGAATCGGCTGGTATTCGACGGTGCCTGCAGCGGCAGGTCCAGGGCGTCCGCCCGCTCGTTGGTCATCGCCAGGCAGATCTGCCCCCGCCCGAACCGGGCCATGAAATTGATGATCTCCGGCGTGACGTGCTCGGCGGCGCAGACGAGATCGCCCTCGTTTTCCCGCGATTCATCGTCGACCAGGACGATCAGGCGCCCCTCGCACAAGTCCCGGAGAATGTCCTCGATGGAGTTCACCGCGTACTCAGGAACCGTTGCTTTCCTGCTTCTTCTGCTTGCGTTTGTTGGCGAAGACTTCGTACTGGAAGTACCCCGCCCCGGCCAGCAGGCAGATGCCGAGCACGAACGCGATGCCGACGAACAGGTTTCCATGCCGCAGCAGGGCGTTCTCGGCCTTGTCGATTTCGTCGGCCTCTCCGAGACGGTGCATCATGTACGCGCCCATACCCAGCAGCGCGACGGCCATGATCAGCAGCAGCGGAATGGCGGTCTTGCGGAACTGCATGCCCGCCGCTTGGGCCTGCTTGCGATTGAGGTTGGCGGCACGGGCCTGGTTGGCGGCGCGGACGGCCTTGACGCCCGAGCCGGACGATGTCGACGAGGCGTCCGAAGAGGCCTTCGACGACGGGGATGGCTGGGCGCTCAAGCCGCCCGAGGATGAATCCGCCGAGGCGGATCGCTTCCCGCTGCGTTCCTGCCGGCGTACCCAGTCGGTGTCCGGTTCTTCGGCCCCCTTGCCGGCAACGTGCTGGGCCTGCTGGGCGATAGCGCCGCTCAGGCCCGCCTCGAGCAGGGCTTCGTCCTGTGGCACGCCCATCGACGTGTCGTTCATGACGTCTTCGTTGCCGGACAGCGCCCGCAACGCGGCGGTGTCGTGCAGCGGGTCTCGTGGTTTCTTGGCCAACGCTGTTGCTCCATGACCCCGGCGGGTCGTGCAGTTTTCCTTCGCTCACACCCCCGTAAGGCGGTACATTATAGCTTCGGCGAGTCGATCTGACCATGCTTTTTTCCCATCGAGGTTGCTGTGCCCCAACGCCCGCCTATCCGAGCCGGAATGTTCTATCAGGCCGAACCACACATCTGCCGACGCGATGCCGAGCAACTCTTCGCCCCCGCCGATCTCCCCGCCGACCTGCCCGATACGCTTTTCGGGGGCATCCTCCCCCACGCCGGGTGGGCCTACTCAGGGCGATTGGCGGCCCTGACTCTCAAAGCGCTGCTGGACCCGCAGAACCCCCCGAAGACCGTCGTCCTGCTCGGGGCCGATCACACCGGGTCGGCCAGGCTCGGCGAACTCTGGGCCGAGGGTGCCTGGCAGACTCCGCTGGGCGACCTCGACGTCGACGCCGACCTCGCCGACAACCTGCTGCACCACCCCCGCGCCGACGGACTCCTCCGCGACAACCCCCAGGCGCACGTGGCGGAACATTCCCTGGAAGTCCAGGCCCCGCTGATCGCCTTCCGCTGCCCCGAGGCGCGGATTCTCCCGCTGGCCGTCCCCCCGACCGACCGGGCCGTCACCGTCGGTGAACTGCTTGGCGAGGTCCTCGCCGAACGCCCCGCCGGGGAGGTCACGCTCGTCGGCAGTACGGACCTGACGCACCACGGCGGGCATTTCGGGCACCCCGGCGGGCGGGGCGAGCAGTCCGAAGCCTTCGCCCGACAGAACGACCGCCGGATGCTCGACCGCATCGAGGCGATGGACGCTCCCGGCGCGATCGCCGAGGCCCGCGAGCATCGCAACGCCTGCGGCGCCGGTGCCATCGCCGCAGCCATCGCCGCCGCAAGCCGGCTCGGCGCGACCTCCGCCCGCCTGCTGGAGTACACCAACAGCTACGTCATCGTTCACGAACAGGCACCCTATGAATTGGACGACACGACCGTAGGCTACGCGTCGGTCGTCTTCTGCTGAGCCCCGCCATGCCCAATCGAATTTCCATCCTGCTGTTGCTAAGCAGCCTTGCCCTGTGGGTCAGCGGCCCCGCCAAGGCCCCCGCCGGCGAGCCGGTCCGCTACGACGGACGCTGGTACGTGGTCTACTCCGACGCCCCGGCGAATCAGGCGTACGAGGCGATCCGTAGGCTGGAGACCGCCTGCGAGGAATTCGCCCGACAGACCGGCGCGACGTTGAACGACCAAGCCCCCCCGGACCGGCTGCCTTTCTACCTCTACGCCCGCCACGAAGACTTCGCCGACGGCCTGGAGCCCGACCGGGCGGACTCGGCCGGCTGCTACAGCGGCCGGGAACTCCGCGCGACGCTCGACGTCGACCGCTTCGGGTCGGACGGCGTCTGGCACGTCATCCAGCACGAGGCGTGGCATCAGTTTGCCCATCGCATCCTCGGTGCCGGCCGAGACCTGCCCCTCTGGATCAACGAGGGCCTCGCGGAGTACTTCGGGCAGGGACTCTGGACCGGCGACGGGCTGGTGACGGGAATCCTGGCCGTCGGACCCGACCGGGCGAGCAGAACCTCCGCCGGTCTCCACCTCGATCGGCTCCGGCGGATTCAACTTCGCCTGCGGGCGGGCCAGTTCCGAAGCCTCGAAGACCTCCTCGCTCTGACAGCCGAGCAATGGAACCGCGAACTGGCAGTCGTCAACTACGACCAGGTCCTCTCCTGGGCGCTCTATTTCCTCCACGCCGACGGCGGCAAGTACCGCGAGGCCCTGGCCGGCTACCTCCGCGACGTCGCCCGAGGCCGACCGAACGAGCCCGTCTTCCGAAAACACTTCGGGCGCGACTTCGAGACGCTCGAGCAGGCGTACCGCCAGTGGTGGCTGGATCGCAAGGTTGCGGACTTCGCCGTCCTGCACGACCGCGCCGCCGCCGAGACGCTCATGAGCTTCCTGCTGCGGGCCGAACGGGCGGGGCTGAGGTTCGACAATGCCACCGACTTCCTCGCCGCCGCTCGCCGGGGCGACCTCGACCTCGATCCCCGCACGGAACGCCGGTCCTGGCTGCCGAGCGACCTGCTCGGCCGGGCACTCCGCCAAGCCGAACGGCACACCGGCTGGTCGCTGAGGCGAGACGACAGTGACAGGCCCGTCCTCACCCTCCGCCGCGACGACGGAACCGTCCTGCGGACAGTCGGCTCGGCCGACCGGCCCCCCTCAGCCGACGACAACGCCCCGCGCCGCTTTCGTACCGAAACCACTCTCCAAAGACCCTGAGGCCCCGTGAGCCGTGAGCCTTGTCCGCGCATTCCGCACGAGGAAGAAAAAGAAATCGCTTCTGCACTGACCCCGGCCTAGAATGCGGGTCTTTAGCACGGGAAGTTTATGCGCATTGGAATCCGACGCAAACTGATCATGCTCCTCGTGGCGGTGGCGCTGCTGCCGTTGCTGGCGGCACTGGTGACAATCATCGTCGTCGGCCAACAGCTCCGCAGCGACATCTTCGGCAAGGGCGTCCTCTCCCAGGCCCAGGCTGAAGCACGCGTCATGGAGACCAAGCTGCTCAAAAGCGTCGAGGCCCTTCGCATCGCGCTGCAGGAAAAGCCCGTCCTCTACCAGCTCCGCCAGGCCAAGCCGCTCGATCAGGCCCAGGTCGCCGAACTCGAGCAGGACTGGTCCCGCCTGCCGGAAGACGAAGGCCCGCTGCGACGGGTCCTGGTGAATTCGACCTCGGACGTGCTGAACATCATCCAGCGGAACAACGATCGTCTGGTCGAACTGCTGGTGACCGACCGCTGGGGACAGATCGTCGCCGCCACCCAGCGGACGGAGGATTTCCACCAGGCCGACGAGACCTGGTGGCAGCAGACCCACAACGACGGAGCCGGGCGGATTTTCGTCTCCGGAGTCAACTACGACCGCAGCGCGATGGTCTGGGCCATCGACCTGTGCATCCCCATTCTCGACGAAGGCAAGGTCGTCGGCGTGGTCAAAGCCGTCCTCGATCTCCAGCGCTGGCTTCCGGACTGCACCCGGCGGGTCAGCGGGGAAAAGGCTCAGTTGCTGCTCCTCAGCCGGGACGGCTACGTCATGCACAGCCAGCAGACCCTCCAGGGCGAAATCGAACCCGGCACACAGCAGCGCAGCGGCTGGGCGGAACGGACCTCCCCGGAACAGTCCGAGCACTGGTGGGCATCGGACGACGGCATGCTCGAAGCCTATGCCCCCCTCGAACTGCCCGATCGAATGGACCGTCTGGAGATGAAAACCGAACCGATGGTTGTCCTGGTGTCCATGCCCGTCAGCGAGGCCCGCCGGGGACTGACCCGCCTGACGCTGGTCATGCTTGCCATCGGGCTGGTCAGCATCGGCGGACTGTTCATGGCCGGCGTGCTGCTGATCGACCGCAGCATCATCAACCGCATCAAGCGGATCAGTTCCAGCGCACGTCATGTCGCCGGAGGCGAGCTTCACCACCGCGCCGACTCGAGCTGGGCCGGAACGCGCCTGTTCGGCACCGACGAAATCGAAGACCTCGCCCGCGACTTCAACAACATGGTCCGCAAGCTCCAGCACTCCCACCAGGAACTCACCGAAGCCAACCAGCTCAAGGAAAACTTCATCCGCATCGCGGGGCACGAACTCCGCACCCCCGTCAGCTACATCGTGGGCATGGCGAGCCTGATGAAAAACTGCGACGAACCCGACCGCCTCCGCAAGGCCATCGACACCATGGGCTTCAAGGCCGGGCGACTCGACGAGATCATCCAGGCCATGTTCAAACTCATCCCCGAGCAGTCCCTCGCCGAAGGCACGCAGTACGAGGAAGTCAACCTCTCGGAACTCCTCGAGGAAGTCTACCTCGACTGCCAGCCCTGGCTCGAACGCCGAAACCAGCGTCTGGTCGTCGAACCGGGCGAGGACGACACCCGCCTGTTCGCCGACAAGGGCAAGCTCCGCGACATCATCGAAAACATCGCCATGAACGCCATCAAGTTCACGCCCAACGATGGCGTGGTCAAAATCGCCGTCCAGCGACAGCTCGGCGGGTACGTCGCCATCGAAATCACCGACCAGGGACCGGGTATCCCCGAGTCCGACCGACCGCACATCTTCGAGCCGTTCTACAGCGGCTCGGACGTGCTGAAACACTCCACCGGCAAGAGCGGCTACGGCAAGCGCGGCATGGGGCTGGGCCTGGCGATCGTCAAGCATTTCGTCGAACTCCACGGCGGGACGATCGAATTCTTCACCAGCTCCAGCGGGACGAAATTCGTCGTCCAACTCCCGATCGAGCCGCCGGAGAA
>CAYMAP010000175.1:0-5731 GCA_964388425.1 uncultured Planctomycetaceae bacterium | reverse complement strand
CTTATAGCTCACCGCGATTTACCCAAGTCCGATCCATTCGCTGATCAGGGGGGCGTACTTGACGATCAGCCCGGCGAAGACGACGGAGACCATGCTCATCAGCTTGATGAGGATGTTGAGGCTCGGCCCGGAGGTATCCTTGAACGGGTCGCCCACGGTGTCGCCGACGACGGTGGCCTTATGGGCATCGGAGCCCTTGCCGCCCATCTCGCCGGTTTCGATGTACTTCTTGGCGTTGTCCCAGGCACCGCCGGCGTTGGCCATGAAGATCGCCATCGCAAAGCCGCACGTCAACCCGCCGGCCAGCAGCCCGATCACGCCCGAGACGTCCAGCAGCAGACCGACCGCGACGGGCACCATGATCGCCAGCAGCGACGGGATGATCATCTCCTTCTGGGCACCGGCGGTGGAGATCGCCACGCAGCGGGCGTAGTCCGGCTTTTCCGTGCCTTCCATGATGCCCGGCTTGGCCTTGAACTGCTCGCGGACCTCCTTGACCATCGCCATGGCGGCCCGTCCGACGGCCTTCATCGTCATCGCGCTGAACAGGAACACCAGCAGCACGCCGGCGAAGAGGCCGCCTAGCACCTTCGGGTTCATCAGGTGCACGCCGTAGAAGTCCATGTACTGGCGCAGCGAGGCCTTGCTGACCGGCACGAGTTTGATCGTGTGGACCCGGTTGCCTTTCTCGGGGTGTTCCCAGGTCACACCGGCCTTGCGGACGTTGTCGTCGGTCTCCTCGGTTGTCCAGGCCATCGCGACCTGCTGATTGGCCGGGAGGGATTCTTCGAGGTCGGTGAGGTTCATGTAGGTCACGACGCGTTTGTTTCCGTCGGCGTCGGCTTCGACGAGGGCGAACTTGTCGGCCCCGATGTGCATCGCCTGGCCGGCGGTGTGGTCCTCGCCATAGGTCTGGACCATGGCGGCCTCGCCTTCGCGGACCTGTCCGATGCGGACTTCCTCGACGTACGCCGCCAGCAGGGCCAGCGCCGTCAGAGCGGCCGAGCCGATGGCGAAACCCTTGCCCACCGCCGCGGTGGTGTTGCCCAACGAGTCCAGGGCGTCGGTCCGCTCGCGGACTTCCGGTTCCTGGCCGGTCATCTCGGCGTTGCCGCCGGCGTTGTCGGCGATCGGGCCGTAGGCGTCGGTCGCCAGGGTGATGCCCAGCGTCGCGAGCATGCCCACCGCCGCGATGCCCACGCCGTAGAGGCCCATGAGCATTTCCTCGCCGCCGCCGGCGAAGTTGTAGGCCAGCACGATCGCGACGATCACCGTCAGCAGGGCCGCCCAGGTGGACTTCATGCCCTCGGCGATGCCGGAGATGATGACCGTGGCCGCGCCGGTTTCGGCGTTGGCGGCGACGTTTTGAGTCGGTTTGAAGGCATAGCTCGTGTAGTACTCGGTACTCTTGCCGATGACCAGCCCGGCGATGAGCCCGACGAGAATCGCCAGCCAGATGCCCCACCACTGGATGCCCTCGATGCTGCCCAGCAGCAGCCAGCAGACCAGGGCGGCGACGCCGAGGATCATCACGCTCGAACCGTAGACCCCGGCGTTGAGTGCGTTCATGAGCTGCTTCATGGTCGCGCCTTCCTTCGTGCGGACCATGTAGACGCCCAGGATGCTCAGCAGAATGCCGATGCCGGCAATGACCATCGGAGCGGCCAGCAGGTTGATGGCCTGGTTGGGCTGGTCGAGCGCGACGGCCGCCGAGACGCCCAGGGCGGCCGTGGCGAGGATCGAGCCGCAGTAGCTTTCGTAGAGGTCCGCGCCCATGCCGGCGACGTCGCCGACGTTGTCGCCGACGTTGTCGGCGATGGTGGCCGGGTTTCGGGGGTCGTCCTCGGGAATGCCCGCCTCGACCTTGCCGACCAGATCCGCGCCGACATCGGCGGCTTTGGTGTAGATGCCCCCGCCCACGCGGGCGAACAGCGCCTGGCTCGACGCCCCCATGCCGAAGGTCAGCATGACGACGGTAATTTCGACGAGGTTCATGTCGGAAAAGAGGTTCAGGCCCAGGAACCACAGGCTGATGTCCAGCAAGCCGAAGCCGACGACGACCAGGCCCATGACGGCCCCGGCGCGGAAGGCGACGACCAGCCCGCGGTTGAGCCCTTCCTTCGCGCCCTGCGCGGTGCGGTTGCTGGCCAGCGTCGCGGTCTTCATGCCGATCCACCCGCAGAGTCCGCTGAAGAACCCGCCGGTCAGAAAGGCCGCGAACACGATCTTGTGCTGGACGTGCAGGACCCAGCCCATGTACCACAGCAGCGCCGAGACCAGCACGAAAAAGACCGCCACGACCTTGTACTGTCGTTTGAGATACGCCATCGCGCCGGCGGAAACGTGGCCGGCGATTTCCTGCATCTTCTCGTCGCCGGGGTTGGCGGACTTGACTTCCTTGAAGAACTTGCGGGCGAATACCAGCGCGATGATCGCCGCGATCGGGGCGATCCACCACAGCCAAGGCGGCATGATGAAGACCTCCCCGGAAATCCCGTCGCCCTGCTCGGCCGATTCGGTCCCGGGACTCTGCCCGTCGGCGGCTGCGACAGGGGGCGCGGACGGAACCTCCGGGGCGGTTTCCTGAGCGGACAGACTTGCGGTCAGGCAGGCCAGTACGGCCAGCAGAACCATCATTGGCAATCCGTGGCGTTGTGCGGTGGCGATCATGCGTTCCGTTCTCCTGTGTTCGTTGGGTGTGGTGTTTGCGTATTCACAAAGGGACAACCGATGCGATCGCGCATCGGCAGGGCTTCGGGCCGAGACGGCAAACGCCTGGACCGGCCCGAAGGGAGAGGGGGCTTTATTCCGAAGCAGCCCGTTTCACAGCCTTGCGCATCCGGCGACGCCGGCGCTCGGAGGGCTTTTCGTAATAGCTGTTGCGCTTGATGTCCTTGGTCAGACCTTCTTTTTCGCACATCTTCTTGAATCGTTTGAGCATCTGGTCGATGGACTCGTTGCCTCGTGCCTTGACTTTAATCATGCGTGGACCGTCTTTCCTTTCTGCCTGCCCGAAGGCGCGTGATGAATGATCGTACAGGGATTCCATGCCGACCGGCTGAGTCGTGCCCAACCCGTCCAAGCCGAGCCCGGCAGGAAACCCGCCGTCAAAGCTCTCTGCCAAGTCCCGTTATCTTATTTATTTGCACCGGAGAATCAAGTGGTTTATGATAATTCCTCACCGTCGGTCGGGCGCACGGCCCCCAAGCGGGCCCCCAAGCGGGCCTTGGGGATGAGAGGTTTCGCCGGTTTCAGTGCGTTTCGTACCAACCTTACGCCCGTCCGGCGTGTCTGGTATTCTGCGGGCGACCCGGAGGCTGCTGTCGGGGATTGTTCGCCCTACTTCGCTGCCATGAAAAAGGATATCAACTTCAGGAGAACGACGATGATTTCTCGAATCCGCGCAATGGTTCTGCTTGTGAGTTCGCTGGGCCTGCTGATGAGTGTTTCGGCCGATGCTCAGGTCATCGACAACGCCGCCCCCGATCGGTGGGTCACCGTCACGGAAGGGGCGGCCGGCACGGACGGCAAGGCCCGCGACGAAGCCGAGGCCATGGCTCTCCGCAAGGCCGTCGAACGCGCCTGCGGCGTCTTCCTGACCAGCCAGTCCAAGGCTGAGAACTTCCAGACGATCTACGACAAAGCCATGGCCAACGCCGTCGGGTACGTCAAGGAACACCGCGTCGTGCGGACCTGGGTCAAGGACGGCATCACGTTCGTGAAGGTCCGCGCGAAGGTCAGCACGCAGAAGTTCGAGCAGTCCTGGGCGGACATTGCCCACACCTACCACCAGGAAAACAATCCCCGCGTGATCGTCGTCATCGCCGAGACGACCTACGAGATGGTCAACGAAATCGAGGAAGAGGAACGCCTGCGGAACGTGCGGGTCTCCCAGGCCCGCGCGACCGGGCAGACCGAAGCCGCCAGTGCCACCGAACGCTCCGCCGTCACCGCCACCGAAGGGGCCACCGTCAGCGGGCGGGTCCGACGGAGCGGGAGGCTCAGGCCCCAACGATACACCCAGGGCGGACAGGTCACCCGGGGACACCAGACCGACCAGTCCGCCGGCGCCCAGCGCACCGAGGTCGACGCACAGAGCGCCTCCGGGGAAGACGAGCAGTACTCCTTGAAGCTCTGGAAACGCGTCGCCACCGACATGAAGGAAGGCGGAGCCGTCCAGGGCGTCATCGAGGACCACTTTCTCTCCAAGGGCATTCGGCTGGTCGACCGCAACACCGCCGTCAAGGTCAACAAACGCGACATCATGCTCGCCGCGGCCAAGGACGACCTCGCCGAAGTCGCCGCTCTCGGCGCACGATTCAAAGCCGACGTCATCATCCTCGGCACGGCCGCGTCGAAGTACGGACGGGAAATTCAACTCGGCAACGCGAACATGCACCAGTACTCGGCCAAGCTCGTCGTCCGAGCCATCCGGTGCGACTCAGCCCAACTGATGGTCTCCAAGACCTTCGGCCCGACCACCGCCAACACGCTGCAGAAAGGCACGGGAAGCGACAAGGTGCTGGCTGAACTGGCCCGCGAGTCCGCCCCGAAGCTCCTCTCCGCCGTCGTCGAAGCCTGGCGGAAGCAGGTCAACGTCGCCCGCGACGTGAAACTCTACATCTCCGGGATGGACTACGGGCAATTCCAGACCTTCCGCGACGAAGTGCAGAAGCTCCGCGGCTGCCAGGCCGTCCGCCTGCGGGAGATCACCGAATCCGTCGCCCACATCGACATCGACTACAAATTCTCCACCCAGAACCTCGCCGACCACCTCGCCGACCTCGAAACCATCAAGGTCGAAATCGTCGAGTTCAACCCCAACCGCATCAAACTTAAAGTCGTCGAGTAAAGTCGAAGGCGGAAAGGGAACAGGCAAGAGGGAGGCCTCCCTCAGAAGCGTCGTTTCACGCGGCGGCGAGGTATCTGTCGGCGGGCGGTCGCGGGGGACTGTTCGGCGGTAATGATGCGCCCCTCAAAAGTCGACGGAACGGAACATCAGGGCGATTCGTCAACGCAAAGAATAGAGTTACATCCCCAAAACGGTTCTCCCAGCGTGTTCTTGGCAGTTCTGAGGGAGGCGTCCAGGCAGTAAAGACTCGCCACAGCCATCGGCGGTCGCGCCGGGTGTAGTCCAGCCACTATCGCCGAAGGCCACCGGCCCCGCGCCCAGCAGGTTCCACGGTCAGGGGATGATGGGCAACGGCAAAAGAAAGTGCAAGGCGACCATGGCCGCGATGGGCACGGCCAGCAAGGTCCGCGGCATGGGCCACTTGGGTTTCATGGCAGCTTCGTATTGTCCTTCTCCGCTGCGTCGTCAGGTGATTTGACGGCTCGAGTCTTCCTGTCCGCCCACGGAAACAGCGTGAGGAAGCATGCGGCAATCGCGGCTAAGAGGCCGGCTCCCGCCGCGCCGCCGGGGCAGCCCGGCTGGCCGCAGCACGGGCAGTTGCCTGTACCGATCAGCCCGAACAGCCCACCCCACCACAGGCCGAACCGAACCAGGATTCGCCATAGTGTTCCCAATTCGCTGCATCCCTTCACGGATGCTCAACCGGCCGGGAGCGACGTTCGCACTCCCGACCGGCCAAGCGATCCTCTTTGGTAGTCGCTCTCAGCAGGGCTGCACGGTTCTCTTGCGGCGGAGAAGCGTCTACGCCTTTCGGTTTCGCCGTCTCAAGAGAGCCACGCCGCCCATCGCCAGCAGGGACAGGCTGGCCGGTTCGGGGAC
>CAYMAP010000174.1:0-5742 GCA_964388425.1 uncultured Planctomycetaceae bacterium | reverse complement strand
GGGCGTGCGGGGACTCGGCGGCCTTGGCGTTCCGCGCCGGGGCGATGCTGGCCGACCTCGAACTGATGCAGTTCCATCCGACGACCCTCTACGTCGCCGGTGCCACCCGTTCGCTCATCAGTGAAGCCGTCCGCGGCGAGGGCGCCTACCTCGTCGACCGCAACGGCGAGCGGTTCATGCAGGACTACCACGAGATGGGGGAACTCGCGCCCCGCGACGTCGTTAGCCGGGCCATCCTCGACCGCATGGGCCAGACCGGATCAAGTAAGGTCTTTCTCGACGTCCGCCACCTCGGGGGGGAATTCTTCACCTCCCGCTTCCCCCACATTGACCAGCAGTGCCGCGCCTTCGACATCGACCCCGGGAACGACCTCATCCCCGTCCATCCCGCGGCCCACTACATGATCGGCGGGGTCCGCGCCGACGCCCGGGCCCGCAGCTCCCTGCCCGGTCTGCTCGCCTGCGGAGAGGCCGCCTGCACCTTCCTGCACGGAGCGAACCGATTGGCCTCGAACAGCCTGACCGAGGCGCTGGTCCTCGGCAAACAGGCCGGCCTGACTGCCGGCCAAGCCCTGGACGAGGCCGACAACGGCAACGCCGCCGGGCACATCGACTGGACCATCCAGCGGTCCGACCGGACCGAACTTGACCTTGCCGACATCCGCAATTCTCTTCGCTCGATGATGTGGCGGAACATCGGAATCGTCCGCGACGGCCAGCACCTCGCCGAGTCCATCGAGATCATCCTCTTCTGGGGCCGATACGTCCTCGACAAGGAATTCTTTAACGACCCTCGAGGCTGGGAGGTCCAGAACATGCTGATGGCCTCCTGGTTGACCGCCGAACTCGCCCTCCGCCGGACCGAGACCCGCGGCGTGCATTTCCGAAGCGACTTTCCCGGAACTGACCCCGTCTGGGCCCGCCATCAGGCCGTCCGTCGAAGCGAACACCAGCTCTTCGTCGAGTAACGCGTCTTTCGCCGGGCACGCGGGCACGCCACCGGGTCCCGACGGAAGTTTGTCCTGATGTCCTGCCTGCGATATAAACAGCGGGGGTGTGAATCCCCATTCCCATTCTTCCGGGTTCGGGGATTGCGACAAAGGGACGGAGCGATGCTGTTTCTATTTCCAGCGATGTTGTGGGGTTCTTTGGCGGCGGCGGTGCCGCTGGCGATGCATCTGCTGATGAAACCCCGCCCGAGGAAGGTCGCGCTGTCAACGGAGCGGTTCGTGCGGGTCTCACGGGTTCGGTCGGCGGGTCGGATGCAGTTGCGGCAGGTGGTGCTGCTGGCGATGCGGATGCTGCTTTGTGGGCTGACGGCGTTTCTGCTGGCGCGGGCGGTGGTGGTTTCCAAAGCGGACGGGGGGGGCGGGCCGGTGTCGCTGGCGGTGGTGGTGGACGATAGCGCGTCGATGGGGTATCGGGCGGGTCGTCGTTCGGCGATGGATCGGTCTCGGCAGGCGGTGGCAAAGCGGATTGCGTCCTTGCCGGGCCGATCGTCGGTGGTGGTCCTGCCGGCCGGCGGTGGCGGGTCGGGGTCGTTCGTGGAATCGCTGGAGCTGGCTGAGGCGGCGGTCTGGGAGGTTCGGGCGACGGGGGGAGGCTGGGGCGTGAGCGGGGCGGTCCGGCGGGCGGGAGGTCTGCTGGCCAGGCGTGACGGAGTCGAACGGCAGCTTCTGGTGGCGACGGACCTGACGAAGCGGGGTTGCGCGGGGCTGGCCGATGCGCTCGATGCCGTTGCGGGGACGGGGGCGGCAATGGCGGTGCTGGACGTGGGGGCCGAACGCTGGGCGAACGCGTGGATTACGGAGGTCCGTCCGGACCCGTCGGTGGCGCTGCGCGGGGGCGCGTGTGAGTTGTCGGTGACGGTCGGTTCGCGGGGTCGTCGGGGCGAGGCGAGATTGGCGGTCGAACTGGACGGTCGGGAGGTTGCCGGGCGGATTGTGACGCTCGGCGGGTCAGAGCCGGCGCGGGTGCGGATTCCGTTGCAGCTCGGGCGGACGGGGCTGCTGGCCGGGCGGGTGGTGCTCGGCCCGGCGGACGGGCTGGCGGCGGACGACGCACGTGCGTTCGCGCTGCGCGTGCGCGAACCGGCGGAGTTGGCGGTGGTGGGGGTTCGGTCCCAAGCCGACCGGACCGCGGCGTTGATGACCCGCGCGATCGCCCCGCCGAGGCCTGGCCGGGAGACGATCCGGGCGAATCGGCTCGAGCCTGAGGCGGTGGACGGGGCGGCGTTGGCGGGCGTGGACGTGGTCCTGCTGGTCGGGCCGAGCCGGTTGGGAACGCAGGCGTGGCCCGCGCTGGAGCGGTGGGTCCGCGCGGGCGGGGTGTTGTGGATCGTGCCCGGCCCGGGGCGCGGCGAGTCGCCGGAGGCAAGCTGGCTGCCGGCGCGGATCGGGGAAGCCGAGGCGCTCGATCCTGCGGGTCGGCTGGGCGAGGCGGGGACGCAGCTTCCCCTGCTGGAGCCGTTCGCCGACCCGGCCAATCCGCCGCTGTCGGCGGTGCGGGTGCGACGCCGACTGGCGGTGGGTACGCCCGCAGCCGACGCGGAGGTGGTTTTGACGTATGTTGATGGAGCCCCGGCGGTGCTGAAGCGGAGCGTGGGGGCGGGCAGCGCGTTGCTGTGGACGTTCAGCCCGGATCGGTCGTGGTCGAATCTCGGCGTGCTGGGCGGACAACTCGTGGTGCTGGCACAGCGGGCGGTCGAGGTCCTGCTGGCCGGGGGCGCAGAACCGATGCTTGCGGAGGTCGGCCAGACGGTGACGGTGGCGTTGCCGGCGGGGATGGATGCCCTTCGGGTCCGGCTGATTCCGCCGGGACGGTCAGCGGGGCGGGAACTCCGCGCGAACCTGCGGGCTCGGACGGTGCGTTGCCGACCGACTTTGCCGGGCGTCTGGCGGGTTCGGTTCGGACAGGGCGGGGAGGTCCGCGACCGGGCGGTCGTGGCGGGAATCCCGCCGGGTGAAAGCGTGTTGGACCGGCTTGACGCAGCCCGTCGGGAGGCGATTCGTCGGACGAAAGCGGCGGTCGTGACGGACCTGGCGGACTGGCAGCCGACCGCGAGAGCGGAACGACAACAGCGCGAACTACTGCCGGTGGTCTGGCTGTTGCTGCTGGGGTTCCTCGCCGGCGAGGCGATGTTGGCCAACCGGTTCTACAGCCGGGTGAGCGACAGCGACGAATCGACCAGGCAGCAATGAAGACGGGGTATTTGCAGTTTTGTCCGCCGGCTGCGGGCGTGTACAATGCCCGCTTCATTCCGCATTCGATTTTCACGGAGCAGGCTGTATGACGGAACTGATGTCAGGGAACGCGGCGATCGCCCGGGGGGCGTACGAGGCGGGCGTGACGTTTGCGTCGGGCTATCCGGGTACACCGTCGACGGAGATCCTCGAGTCGGCGGTGGCGTACCAAGACGTGATGTACCTGGAGTGGTCGCCGAACGAGAAGGTCGCGCTGGAGGTCGCGGTGGGGGCGTCGCTGAGCGGCGCGCGGTCGATGGTGACTATGAAGCACGTGGGGTTGAACGTGGCGGCGGACCCGCTGATGACGTTCAGCTACATCGGAGGCGAGGGCGGGTGCGTGATTGTCGTGGCCGACGATCCGGGCATGCACTCGAGCCAGAACGAGCAGGATAGCCGGCACTACGCGGCTTTCGCGAAGGTGCCGCTCTTCGAGCCCTCCGACAGCCAGGAAGCCAAGGACTTCGTTCAGTACGCGATCGAGCTGTCGGAGCAGCATCGCACGCCGGTGCTGCTTCGTTCGACGACGCGGATCAGTCACTCGCGCAGCCTCGTCAGGCCGAACGAACGCGTCCAGTCGCCCCGCCCGATCGGGTTCCAGAAGAACCCGCAGCGGTATGTGACGGTTCCGCTCTTTGCCCGGCCCATGCGTGAGGCCGTCGAGTGTCGCACGCAGGCGTTGCTGGCGCTGGTCGAGACGCACCCGGCCAACCGGATCGAATGGCGGGGTCGGCAACTCGGCGTAGTGACCTCCTCGATCAGTTACCAGTACGTCCGCGAGGTCTTCCCCGACGCGACGGTGCTGAAGCTGGGGCTGAGCTGGCCCGTCCCGGACGGCTTGATCCGCAGGCTGGCCAACCACGTCGAGGAGATTCTCGTCGTCGAGGAACTCGACGACCTGCTGGAGACGCACATCCGTTCGCTGGGCATTTCCTGCCGGGGCCGTGAGCTCGTGCCGGGCATCGGCGAGCTGTCCCCGGATCGACTGGACGAGGCCGCCCGTGCGCTGGGCGGGACGCTGCCTACCCCGAGCGGGTTTGTCGCGGCCGAGGGCTTGCCCCCCCGCCCGCCGGTGCTCTGCCCGGGCTGTCCGCACCGCGGGGTGTTCTCGGCCCTGGGCAAACACGATGTGGTGGTCACGGGCGACATCGGGTGTTACAGCCTCGGGGCGTTCCGCCCGCTGGACCGGCTGGACGTGATCCTCTGCATGGGCGGTGGGATTTCGATGGCCCACGGCGCGGACCGGGCGGGCGAGCCGAAGAAGGTCGTCGGCGTGATGGGCGACTCGACGTTCTTCCACTCCGGCATGACCGGGCTGCTGGATATGGCCTACAACCGCTCGGCTGCGACGGTGATCGTGCTGGACAACCGCACGACGGCGATGACCGGTCACCAGGACCACCCGGGTACGGGTATGACGCTGCGGGGCGAGCGAACCGTCGAGGCCGATATCGCGGCGATCGCGCGGGCGTGCGGGATTCAGCGCGTCCGAGAAATCCTGCCCTACGACGCCAAGGCGACGGCCGAAGCGCTGGCCGAAGAACTCGACGCCGACGAGCCCTCGCTGATCGTCGCCAAGGCGCCCTGTCCGCTGCAGGAGCGCAAGCCCGTCGGCGATCCGCGACGGATCGACGCGGATCGCTGCACCGCCTGCGGAGCGTGCCTGAAGCTGGGCTGCCCGGCGATTGAGCGGTCGGAGGGAGGCAAGACCCAGCCGACCATCAACGAAGCCCTTTGCGGCGGATGCAGCCTGTGCGAGCAGACCTGCCGGTTCGCTGCCATCGCCGCCGTCAGCGGGGAGGTGGAGGCATGATCTCCGCTGAAGACAAAACCACGAGCATCGTACTGGTCGGCGTGGGCGGGCAGGGGATCATGCTGGCCAGCGAGATCGTCGCTCGCACGGCGATGTCGGCCGGCTACGAGGTGAAGACCAACGAGGTCCACGGGATGGCCCAGCGGGGCGGGGCGGTGGTCGCGCAGATCCGCTACGCGCGGGTGGTTCACAGCCCGCTGGTGCCGCGTGGTTCGGCGGCGGTGCTGGGTTCGCTGGAACGGATCGAGGCGCTGCGGCACGCGCCGATGCTGGCCGACGACGGGTTGGCTGTCGTCAACAGCCAGGTCCTCCTGCCCGTGACGGTTTCGATGGGCATGGCGGAGTATCCGCCCGACGCGGAGGAGCAACTTCGAGCGACGTTCCCCAAGCTGCTGTACGTCGAGGCCGGCGAGCTGGCCCGGCAGGCCGGCCGCCTCAAGGCCGCCAACGTCGCGCTGCTCGGGGCGCTGTCGACTGGGCTGGACCTGCCCGTCGACGCCTGGGAGCAGGCCGTTGCGGACAACGTCCCCGGGGCGATGCGCGAGATCAACCTCGCCGCCTTCCGCGCAGGACGCGCCCTGCGGGAAAACGTGTAGATCAGCCTGTCCCAGGCTGAGTTGTGTGGTGTTCCGTTGATGCGCCTGCTTGCGGCGGGGGGTGGAATGAGGCCTCTCCGCGGGCGTTACC
>CAYMAP010000173.1:0-5790 GCA_964388425.1 uncultured Planctomycetaceae bacterium | reverse complement strand
TTGAATTATTAGCGCAATCTGATACATGCATCCCGGGCATGCCCAGAGCTAAGTCTTTTTTTAGGATGGTCTTGGGCGAAAAGTCAGTCGGGCTGGATGGTTTTTTCCGTCAATGCGATCGCGGCGGCGAAGGTTTCGGCGGCGAAATCGGGCATGGCTTGGCGTTCGGGGCGGACGACTTCGAGGTTGACGGCTCCGGTGTAGTCCAATGTGCGGAGTTGGTCGGTGAAGTCGGAGAAGTTGACTTTGCCCCGCCCGATGGGCAGATGGCGGTCGTGTTTGAGATCGTTGTCGCTGAGGTGGATGTGGAGGAGTCGGTCGTGGAATTGTTCGGGTAGGTCGCTCTGGCCAGCGAGCAGGCCGTGGGCGTGGTCGTAGCAGAGTCCGACGGCAGGGGCGGGCAGGGCGGTCAAGAGGTGGTCGAAGAAGACGAGCGGGTCGCCCTGGTGTGAGGGCATGAGGTTCTCGACGGCCAATCGGACGCCGACGGCATCGGCGTGGGGGAGGAGTTGTTCGATCTGCCGGACGGCGTGCTGTCGTCCGATCGCGGGGTCCGGCAGGGTGGGGCAGGGGGCATGCAGGACCAGGACGTTGCAGCCGGCGCGGTCGCAGAGGTCGATTCGGCTGCGGTTGACGTCGTGGAAATGGGCGTCGGCGAGGGAGGGCTTGTATGTGACGTAGCCGTGGACCGATGCCAGTGTCAGCCCGGCCGAGTGGAGTTCGTCGACGTAGCGGTCGATGTCGTCGGGGCGGTAGACGACGGGTTCGTCGAGCCAGTGTCTCGCCCATTCGACGTGTCGGAACCCGGCCTGGGCGAGGGTAGGGAGGCGGCTCGCACAGGCGTCGTCGTCGCAGCGGAGGAACGACGGCCCGACGGACATGGACGGAACGGTCCGGGGCATGGGGGTCAGTGGTCGACCCGCTGGCCGAGGATGGACTCGACTTCGGCGAGTTTTGTTTTCATCAGGTCGGGGGTGTCGGCTTCGAGACTCAGGCGGAGGAGCGGTTCGGTGTTGCTGGGCCGAACGTTGAGCCAGAAGTCCGGGAAGGTCACTGTCACGCCGTCGAGGTGGTCGACCTGGCCGCCGGCGAAGTGCTGCTCGACCTGCTTCATGCTGGCGTCCTTGTCGGCGACCTCGAAGTTGATCTCGCCGGAGTGGGCGTACTTCAGGAGGGGTTCGACGTGCCGGGAGAGGGTTTTGTTCCCGGCGGACAGGACGCTGAGGGCGCGGGCGAAGACGATGGCGGCGGAGTCGGCATGGTAGTTGTCGCGGAAGTAGCTGTGTCCGCTGAGTTCCCCGCCGAAGATGGCGTTGGTGTCGGCCATGGCTTTTTTGATGAAGGCGTGGCCGACGCGCTCCCGTCGGGGCACGCCGCCGGCGGCCCGGACTTCTTCAGGTAGGACCTTGCTGGAGCGGAGGTCGTAGACGATCGTCGAGCCGGGGTCGTCGGCGAGGAAGTCCTTGGCCAGCAGGGTGGTCATGATGTCGCAGCGGACGATCTGTCCGGTCTCGTCGACGAACATGCATCGGTCGGCGTCGCCGTCGAGGCAGATGCCCAGGTCCGTGCCGTGGTCTTGGACGGCCTGTCGGGTCATGGCCATGTTAGCCTCGACGAGGGGGTTGGGCGGGTGCGCGAAGCCCTGGCCGATTTCGAAGTTCAGCCGGTGAATCGTGAGGTTTTTGACCTCGCCGAAGATGGCGGGGATCATCGTCGCGGCCATCCCGTTGGAGGCGTCGACGGCGACGGACAGCGGTTTCTGCAGGTCGAGGAACGGCAGGACGTGCTGGCGGTAGGCGTCCCAGAGGTCTTCCTGCTGGACCGGCCCGAGGGCGGCCCCGGAGGGCATGCGTCGCAGGCTGGCGCAGATGTGTTTGATTTCCGAAAGCCCCGTGTCCTGCCCGATGGGCTTGGCACGGTAGCCTGAAATTTTGAATCCGTTGTATTCGATGGGGTTGTGGGAGGCGGTGACCTGGATGCCCCCGCACGCGCCGAGGTGGTTGATGGCGAAGTAGATCATCGGTGTGTCGCACATGCCGATGTCCACACAGTGTGCACCGCTGGCGCTGATGCCCTCGATAAGGGCTTCGGCGAGGGGTTCGCTGTGGGGGCGCATGTCCCGCCCGACGACGACCCGGTTGACCGAGGACTGCCCGCGCTCGTAGCCGGAGAGTTTCGTCCGGAGGAACTGGCTGGTGGCGTGCCCGATCCGCCAGGCGAGGTCTTCGTCGATCTGCTCGCCGTACATCCCCCGCACGTCGTACGCCTTGAATACCTTGTCGAGGTCGGCCATGGCGGTCCTTTCAGGCTGAGTTGACTCACTACAACAGGAGCATGATTATTGAAGATCGGCCGGGAAAGTGCAAATGTGTTTTCGGAAAAAGCTCCATTTGTCCGATAACATCTGCTGAATGCGGACATGCCGTGCTGTTGCTCCCGCAGTTCCGGTGGGCTATAATCCGTATCCGCGCAGCCGACGGACGGTTTTCCGCCGGCGTGTGTGACCGAGGTTCCAGTCGTTACCCGTTGACAGAAAAAAACAGCTCATGATGAAACGATTCCCGCTGCAATACGGACGAGTCCTGACGATCTGCCTGCTGGTCCTTGCCCTGCTCTGGGGCGGGTGCGTCAAGCCCGGCGACGTGGACGTCACGGACGTCTACCGCCTCCAGCAGGCGCTCAGCGAACGGTCCCCTCAGGATCGGTCCCGCGGCGCGCTGGGACCGATCATGCCCGCCAGCAACGCCGTCCCTGCCCTGACGGCCCGGAAAGACCCGGAGACGGCTCAGGTGGTCTATCCGCTGAGTCTGCGCGAGTGCATCCTGCGGGCTCTGGCGAACAACACGGACATTGCGGTGGTGAGTTTCGGCCCGGCCCTCAGCAGGCAGCAGATGATCCAGGCGGCGGCGGCGTTTGATTACACGGTCTTCGGCTCGTTCGGGTACGACGCGACGGACACCGCCCGCAACGACCGGTCGAACCTGCCCGACCCCCGGCAGAAATCGCTCCAGCTCGGCGTGCGGAACAAGACCGTCACCGGTGCCGAATGGGAACTGTCCCATACCTACGTCCGCAGTTGGGACGATGACGACACCGACGCCGCCAGCCGATGGTACACCCAGGACCTGGCTTTTGAAGTCACCCAGCCCCTGCTCCGCGGGGCCTGGCCCGAGGTCAACCTCGCCGAACTTCGCATCGCCAGGCTGAGCCACAAGATTTCCCTTTCGGAGTTCCGGGCTGAGGTCGAGCGGATCATCACCGATACGATCACGGCGTACTATCAGTTGGTCCAGACCAGACAGGAAGTGGAAATCGCGCGTCGGCTGCTGGAGGTGACGGAAAAAACCTACCAGCAGGTGGAGAAACGCAGGAAGATCGACGCCACCGCGGTGCAGATCAAGCAGTCGGAATCGGCCGTCAAGACCCGCCAGGCGTTCCTGCTCGAAGCCGTCAAACTCCGCAAGGACGCCCAGGACAATCTTGCCAGGCTGCTGAGCGACCCGCAACTGAACCTCGTCGACAACTACGTCATTACGCCGACCAACGACCTCTCGACCCAGCCGGTCGAGGTCGACCAGGAAGACCAGTTGATGACGGCGCTTCGGCTGAATCCATCCCTGGAGCAGCTTCGGCTGGCCATTCAGCAGGCGGAGATCAATCTCACCGTTGCGAAGAACAACCTCCTGCCGAGCCTGAATCTCACGGCCGGGTTCGACGTCAACGGCGGGTCCCGCCGGAACCGGGCGATGACTTGGCACGACGTCTCCAGCGTCCGCTATGCCAGCTACAACGTCCAGATGACCTTCGAGTATCCCCTGGGCAACCGGTCCGCCAAGGCCTCCCTCGCCGAGGCCCGCCTGACGCGCAAAGAGGCGACGACCCGGCTGCAGAACACCGCCGATCAGGTCGCCCAGGCCATCCGGGAGCGTATCCGGCAGATCGAGACGCAGTACGAGGAATACGTCGTCCAGACCGCTGCCCTCGACGCCGCCCGATCCCAGGTCGAGGCCCTCGACGCCCTGGAGCGACTCCGCGGGAAGCTCTCCCCGGAATTCCTCAACCTCAAGCTCAACGCCCAGGAAACCGTAGCCCAGGCAGAGTCCAACCAGCTCCAGGCCCTGGTCAATTACAATACCGCCATGCTCGACCTGGCCCGCACGACCGGTGCGGTGCTCGAGATGAACCAGGTCGAACTGGCCCTGCCCGTCGCCGCCCAGCAGCACGGCCTGTCCACCCCGCTGACGCAGGCCCGACCGGCTTCCCGGTCGAATACGCCCCTCGGCACGCCGGCCGGCAGCTCCACACGGCCCGCCGGCAGCACCCCGCTGGTCGACAAACTCGGCGAACTCCCTGAGAACACCGACAACACCCGGCCTTGATTCAGGCGATGGGTTCGCCCGTGCGGCGTCTTGCTTCTCGCGGCTGCCCGGCTGCCTTGGTATCATTCTGCCCATGAACGTCAGCCGGATATATCGCCTGCTCCGCCTTGTCGCGCGTCTCCAGAGCGGCCGGGCCTGTACCGCCAACGAACTGGCCGAGGAACTCCGGGTTTCCCGCCGGACCGTCTTCGGCGACCTCAACGTCCTCGAAACTGGCCCAGCTCCCGTACTACATTCGAGCCGAAAGTCTCCGGCAACGTCGCGGAGGTCCACTGGTACGACACGCAGCGCGTCGAACACAACGCCGAGGTCGACGGACTGGGCGAGATCGCCTGGTGGTCGCTGGGTTACGGTGAGCCGGTGAGGTTCGTCAAACCCGCCGCTCTGTCCCGACGGGACCGCCAGGCCGACCGGGGCATCCTCGCGTGCTACGAGACGGGGGGCGGTTCGTGAGGGCGCTGGTCCAGCGCGTTTCCGAGGCCCGCTGCGAAGTCGCCGGTGAGACGACCGGGCGGATCGATAACGGGCTGCTGGTCTACGTCGGCGTCGGGCCGGACGACATGCCCGACCTCGCCGCCGCCGTTGCCCGCAAGGTCGCCCACCTCCGGATTTTCGAGGACGCCGGGGGCAAGCTGAACCTCTCGGTCCAGGACGTCGAGGGGGCGGTGCTGGCGATCCCGAACTTCACGCTCCTGGCCGATGCACGCAAGGGGCGTCGGCCGGCCTTCAACGGCGCCGCCCCGGCCGATGCCGCCGAACCCCTCCACCGCGCGTTCGTCGACGCCCTCCGCGCCGAGGGCTGCTCCGTTGCCGAGGGACGCTTCGGTGCCCACATGCACGTCCACGCTCTCGCCGACGGTCCGGTCAATCTCGTCATTGACCTGCCGTGAAAAACCGTGCGCTGCTGGCATTTTTCCCGCCCCGCGGTCTTGACCCGACGAAGGGGTTGCGATACGATACTCCACCCTGCGGGAGTGTGCCCGAGTGGACAAAGGGAACAGACTGTAAATCTGTCGGCTTATGCCTTCGGTGGTTCGAATCCACCCGCTCCCATTCGCCCCGAATCGCTTCGGGGTTATTGTTTGCGCGGGGGTTACCAACCGTTGAGATAGAGCGAGCGAAGGGCCCCTCCGATGGCGGTACCGGCGATGCGTTCGGTCTGTTCGTCGAGGTCGTCGAGGAATAGATACCGGACAGCCTGGCCGGGATGGCAGGGGCAGGCCCCGTCGCGGAACCCGTCCTCGTGCCGGCGTTTCCAGGCCAGTCCCTCGCGGGCGTGTCGGCGGTATCGGCCGGGGCCGAAGCTCGGCTCGACGTGTTCCCCGCGGTCCTCGGTGACGGCGTTTCGGATGCGCTCGATAAGATCGGAAGAGCACACGTCTGAACTCCAGTCACGTGAAACGATCTCGTA
>CAYMAP010000172.1:0-5837 GCA_964388425.1 uncultured Planctomycetaceae bacterium | reverse complement strand
TCAGCGGCAGGTTCGGCACGGGGGCCAGTTCGTGTGTGGTGTTGAGCTGGAACGTCTATCGGCCGCCGGATTATGTGAACCGAAAACGCGTCCTTTCTGACATGAATACAATGGAACGCAAAGCGATGACATGTTCTGAATCCAAAATGAAGAGAAACGCTTCTTCATGTCCTTTTTTGCAGAAGTGTATGCCGACATGCCCGCCGATCCCCTGACAAATACAGCCCCCAGCAGCACGGCGGGGAACAGAGGGGCGTTCAACTGCAAACCTTCCCGGAAGCTTTCACCATGGAGAGATACTGATGCTCAAACACTGGTTGCCGTGGCGATGGTTGATCCGCGCCCTGGCCCGGGCGCACGGGCTGCTGGATCCGTTAGCAGTCCTGGCCCGACTGGACAATCTCGCCCAGCCCTCCGAAGTCGCAGCCCCCATCGAACTGCTTCGCGCCGGCATTGCCCTGCATGCCCGCGGAAGTATCAACGGAAAGGTCATCCAGCAGAACCTCGACTGGAACTGGCCCTTCTGGATCCGGCAGCAGTTCGACCCCCGCAGCCCGGCTTTTCTGCCTCGAGGCTTTTCCTTCAGCCAGGTGAACCTCACCCACCGCAACTGGACGGCCGTCGGCAGGCCCGGCTGCGAGGCCATGCCGATCATCGACCCCCGCGGGCTCGTCACACCGCTCTTCGACGGCTGGTCGCTCGATGCCTGGCTGCTACCGGAAAACGAACCGCCCCTGTATCCAGCACGTCAACCCCAAGCCGATCAAAAACTGCTCCTGGATCAGGAAGAACTGACCCTCCAAACCGTCCTGCAACGCGACGAAACGCAACTGACCAGCGAAGTCTGCGTCCTGCTCGACGGCGACAACGCCTGCTGCCGGATTGCCTATCAGGCCCAACACCCCCGGCCCGGACAGTTTGTGCTCAGCCTCAGACCGTTCAATCCCGAAGGGGCAGGTCTCGTCGAACGCATCGCCCTGCACGGCGACCGACAAGGCTGGGATGTAGACCGAAAACCCTCTGTCCGGTTCACCCACCCCGCCGACCGCCACGCCGTTTCCAATTATCCCCGAGGCGATGTCGCCATCGGTCTGGACCAGCGGGACGAAGCATCGTCCTGTCAATGCAATGTGGGGCTGGCCTCTGCGGCGGCGGTCTTCGACATGCAGGCCGGAGAACCCTTCCGGATCGAGGCGACGGTCGATCTGTCGGCCGACACTACCGTTAAGAGGCTGCTCCCCCGGGGCCGTTCCCCCTCCTGGCCGGACGCTCTTAACCCTGCCGCACGCCTGGATGTCCCCGACCGAACCGTACAGTATCTCTACGATTCCGCTCTACGTTCGCTGATTCTTTTTACTCCCGAGGATGTCTATCCAGGACCGTATACCTATAAACGTTTCTGGTTTCGCGATGCCGCAATGGTTCTTCACGCCCTGCTTGCGGCCAATCTTTCCGGTCCGGCCGAACACTGCATCGAAACCTTCCCCTCCCGCCAGACCGTCGCCGGTTATTTCCATTCCCAATCCGGGGAATGGGATTCCAACGGGCAGGTGTTATGGCTGCTGGGTAGATACTGCGAACTGACAGGAATCTCATTGGATTCGTCCTGGTCGTCTCCGCTGAAGCGTGCAGGCCGATGGATTCAGAGGAAACGCCTGTCCGCAAAGGACAACAGCCCCCATGCCGGTCTGCTGCCCGCCGGTTTCAGCGCCGAACACCTCGGAACCAATGATTATTACTACTGGGACGACTTCTGGAGTATCGCGGGGCTGGAGGCCCTTGCGACGACACTGCGTTCACACCTTCAGGCCTCCGAAGCGACTGCTTTCCAGCGGGAAGCCGACTCTCTCCGAAAGGCTGTCGACCGCAGCCTGGAACGCTCTGAAATAACCCGGCAGCACGAGGGCATCCCAGCCTCCCCGTATCGCCGCATGGATTCCGGAGCCATCGGCTCGATCGCGGCCGGCTATCCGCTTCAACTCTGGGAGGCTGATGATCCACGACTGCAGATGACCACCAACTACCTCATGGAACACTGTCTGGTCGACGACTGCTTCTTCCTGGACATCATCCACTCCGGGATGAACGCCTACCTGACGATGGGCCTGGCGCAGGCCCTGCTGCGCAACGGCGATGCGAGGCACCATCGGCTCAGGGCGGGCGTCGCGAGGGCGGCGTCACCCACGGGGCAATGGCCGGAAGCGATTCACCCCCACACCCGCGGAGGCTGCATGGGCGACGGTCAGCACGCCTGGGCGTCGGCGGAATGGGTCCTTCTGATCCGGAACCTCTTCATTCGCGAAGAAGGCCGCTCGCTGATTTTCGGATCAGGGATACCCGCCGAATGGTTTGAAGAGAAGCAACCGATTTCGTTCGGCCCGACCCCCACAAAGTTCGGCCCCTGTCGAGTGGTCATCGAACCCCAGGAACAGGGACTTCGCGTTCGCTGGGAAGCGGACTGGCGAACTCTGCCGGAACAGATCGACATCCACTGCGGCGAGCAGTCGGTCCGGCTCACGGATACGAGTCTCACGTCGACGTTTCTTCCCCATTCCGAAACGGAGTCCACCGTATGAAGATTGCCATGTTTACAAACCTGTATCTCCCCAAGGTCGGAGGCGTGGCCATTTCCGTCAAGCGTTTCGCCGACGCCTATCGAAACCGGGGCCACGAGGTTTTGATCGTCGCTCCGGAGTTTCCCGATCAGCCCGAAGACGAAGCCGGGGTCGTCCGCACCCCGGCCCTTCAGAATTTCAACGGAACGGACTTCTCCGTCGCCCACCCGCCCGGAAAAGAGCTGTCCCGAAGACTCGATGATTTCAGGCCCGATTTGATTCACTCGCATCACCCGTTTCTGCTGGGAGATTCCGCAGCCCGACTTGCCCGCCACCGTCATTTGCCGCTGGTCTACACCCACCACACGATGTATGAATATTACACGCATTATGTCCCCGGTAATTCCAGGACGCTACGTCATTTTGCAATCGAACTGGCGACGCGATATACCCGTTTCTGTTCACTGGTGATGGCGCCCAGTCAAAGTGTTGCTGACATTCTGAAGGACCGCGGCATAGAGGCCCCCATCGAAATCGTTCCGACGGGTGTGGCGATTGATGAGTTTGCTTCCGGGAGCCGTGATCGGGGCCGTGACCTTGTGTCGCTGGACGAGGAGCCGTTCGTCATCGGTCACGTCGGGCGACTCGCCCCGGAAAAGAACCTGACGTTTCTGACGCAGGCTGTCGCTCGGGCCCTGCAGAAATCCAGGACCAGTCGGTTCATGGTCGTCGGGGGTGGGCGCATGAAAGACCAGATGCAGGACATGATGGCGCGGGCGGACCTGGCTGATCGCGCGGTCTTTGCCGGCATCCGCAAGGGCCAGAAACTGGCCGATCTCTACGCGGCCATGGACGTCTTCGCCTTCGCCTCCAAGAGTGAAACCCAGGGAATGGTCCTGGCTGAGGCTCTGGCGGCGGGTACGCCGGTCGTCGCTCTCGATGCCCCCGGAGCGCGCGAAGTGGTCCGTGACGAAGTCAATGGCCGACACGTTCAGCAGGAAGACGAAGCCGACTTTGCCCAGGCGATTCTGGACGTACAGAACCTCTCCGGACAAGAGCGGAAAGAAATGCGAAACCATGCCCGCGATGATGCTCGTAAATTTTCTCTCGAACGGTGCGTCGAAAAGGCACTTTCGGCCTATCAAGACATACTGGACACTCATGCCCCCAAACAGGACAAGTCGCTGGACGAGTGGGATGAATTGCTCAACGCGATCCGCAGGGAATGGGACATCTGGTCGAATCGAGCCGCTTCCCTCAGCGAGGCGGTTTTCGCAAAAGGCGACCCCAGGAAACAGAACGATGTCTGAGCCCCCCCTGCAAACGCTCACCCGCATCGTCACTTGGCGCACGGGTCTTCCGGCACATCCCAGGACGGGCAACGTTCCGGAGACGCTGTCATGATGCTCCTGCCAATACTCGTGTATGGAACGGGATGGGTGATGGCGCTTCTTTTGGCGCCTCATTTGGCCCGTCGTGGATCCGCCGCAAAGGCCTGGGGGTGGCTGGCCATCCTGTTTGCGCTACCATGGGTCGGTGTCGGTCTGTATCTGCTGTTCGGCAGGAAAGCTGTTCGAGGACGCAAGCGCGTGCAGTACCAACGGCTTCGCCACCAACGATCGACAGCTTTGCTTCTGAACGAACTCGATGCCCGGTCCCGCACCGCCTGCCTGGAGGGTCTGCCGGGCTGCATCGCGCGACTGGCGGAGTCGTGCGGAGCCTTGCCGGTGGTCGACGGCAACGGCACAGAACTGCTGGAATCGCCTCAGACGCATCAAGCTTTGCTGGAGATGATCAGAAACGCCCAAACACGTATCCACCTGGATTATTATATTTATCGCCATGATGCCGCGGGTCACGAGGTGGCCGAAGCCCTTCTGGAGGCTTCCCGGAACGGCGTAACGTGTCGCGTACTGGTCGACGCCCTGGGGTCGCGCGGTATGCTGCGGAAGCTCGCTCCCCGATTACGCCAGGGCGGAGTCCGCGTTCGAGCCTCCCTGCCTTTCAATCCCCTGCGCAAACAACTTGCCCGATACGATCTGCGCAATCACAGAAAACTCGCCGTTGCCGACGGCCAAACCGGGCTGCTGGGGTCCTGGAATATCGGCAAAGGACACACAGGACCTCGCCCCGCTGACCGTTTTCAGGACCTCAGCGCCCGACTGACCGGGCCGGTGGTGGCGGAGTTGGAATCCCTGTTTCTTTCCGACTGGCTGATGGAAGCGAATTCGTCGGAAATTCCGGAGCTCTCTGTGCCTGCCCCCACCCCGGGCGGATCGGTCCTTCAGGTCGTCCCCAGCGGCCCGATGTATCCGTCCCCCGCATTTCGCGACCTGGTAGTCTACGCCCTGCACCAGGCCCGGGAGCGGATCGTCCTGGTCACGCCCTATTTCGTGCCGGATGAATCGGTACTGCTGGCCTTGCGTTTGGCAGCGCAACGCGGGGTTCGTGTGGACCTGATTGTCCCGCAGAGCACCGATCATCTCCTGGTGGACAGTGCCCGCCGATCCTACATCCGCCAACTGGGCGGGTTCGGAGTGACGACCTACTGCAATCCGCATGGCATCGTTCACGCGAAAACCATCACCATCGACGAAACGGTGGGGCTGATCGGTTCGTCCAACCAGGACCTGCGGTCGTTTCATCTGAACGTCGAGGCCAATCTCGTGTTGTACTCGCGAGAGGATATCCGAAGGCTTCTGGCGTGGCAGGACGGATTGATCGGGGATTCTGCTCCGCCGAAACCGTCGGGAACGCTGCATCGAATCGGCCAGGATCTTTCCAGACTGTTGGGACCCTTGATGTGAGTACCGCCCGGACGATTGATCGACTTCGCGTTACGCCGATAAACGCGATGACGTGCAAGACGGATTTGGCGAGCAGCTCTGGCTGTCTCGTGCTTGGCCTTGCTGCCGTTTCGCGCGCCCGAACCATGTGGAATCCGCCCTCCGTTGGGTACGGTCGCATCGACTCACCGGAATTGACGAATCGCCGGCGCAAAAGCCGGTAGCGGCGTGCGCGGCCCGTCCTCACGCCTAAAATGAAACTGCCTAACGATTTTTCGGTCTGCGGCGAAAGAATACTCATGCCTGATCGAAGCTTGAACACATACCGAAGTCGGCGTGACTTTCGGCGTACGCGCGAGCCGAAAGGTAAAGGCGATGCTCCGCGACTGAAGAAAGACCGTAACCCGATTTTCGTGATTCAGAAACATGATGCATCCCAATTGCACTACGACCTGCGACTCGAGGTGAATGGCGCGCTCAAGAGCTGGGCGTTGCC